>CAZZIE010000037.1:0-34433 GCA_964654185.1 uncultured Spirochaetaceae bacterium
GACGATGGGGACTCCACGCGCTACCGCGAGAACGAGTTCAACCTCTACGAAATCGTCTGGCGGGAGGAGGGGCGCGGCGAGGGTGGGGGCGGCGCCTCCGGTGGCCACGTCTCCGGTGGCGGAACCGGCAGTGCGGCGAGGTCGGAGGTGACCGTTACTCCCCTTTCATCGGGGTACTCCTCGGAGCGCCCCCGGTGGTCCGTGGTAATCCCGGCGGACGCCGGCCCGGGGGGCGGGGAGGGCCGGTCCATCCCGGCCGCGAAGGGCGCAATCGAGTTCACCCCTCCCGAAGGTCAGGAGAGCCGGGTGCTCAGCTTCACCGAAGCGGACTACTGAAGCGGACCTCCCGTCTGGAGAGGATCCCCCGCTGCCGGAAGGGCTCAGACGATTGCGACGACGGTCACAATGGAGGCGGCGGTTGCGCCGGCGCAGCTCAGGAAGTTAACGGTATCGTTGGTGATTCGCACGAACCCCCGCGTCAGCGAGTTCGCCCCGGCGGCACCGGCGGGGCGCTCGGTGTAGCGGCCGGTACCGGCATCGGCGTACTGCGCCTGTACCGTCGCCCCCAGCAGGCTGTCGATGATCGAGCCCAGTAGGCCTCCCGCAGTCATGATGATAACGGTCCAGACGGGTCCGAAGGGAAGTGCATCTCTGCCCGGGGCGAGAAGGGCGAAGTACAGGCCGATGAAGGCGGCGCCGCCCGCCGAGGCCAGGAACCCGAGGGGTGTCACGCCTCCGCTCGCACCGGCGGGCACGGGTTTGCCCGTGCGGATGGACCGCGGTTCGCGCCGGCTGAGCACGCCGATCTCACTCGCCCAGGTATCCGCGTTGGCCGCCGCGAAGGAGACCGCTGCCGCAAGGAGAAACCCCGGCCACGCCGTGACGCCGTAGAGAATGCTCGTGACGAGGCCGATGCCGGCGTTCGCAAGGACCTGTTCGGCGTCTCGCCGGTCGCTCTTGCTGTGCATGTCGCTGAGATGACGCTTGCGATGCGTCTTCACCTTCCCCAGCGCGGTTGAGCTCAGGAAGAAGAGCATGAGGAGCCCCCACCCGAACGGACCGGCCCCGGCGAAGATGCCGGCGCCGACAACGAAACCGGCAACGCCGCCGCTCATGGTTACCGAGCCCCGCCGATACGCCCATACCGCCGCACCCGCGTTGAGCACCACGCCGATGACCATGCGAAGCGCCGGACTCATACGAAGACTCCCTGGAAGAACAGCGTGGTGAGGATAGGGACCGACAGGTTGTCGAGACCGAGAGGCGTCACGTACTCGATGACCGTGGCCACAAGTCCCGTCACAAGCGCAGCAAGCACGAGCGGCCCGGCATACTCGGGCGTGAGCGCGACGACGGTGAGCGTCACCAGAGAGGAGGCGACGAACATGGTGACGCTGCCGACCAGGCTTTTCGAGCTTCGGAAGAGGGTCGTCTGCGCCCGGCCGAAGTGCGCGCCCAGAAGCGATGCCAGGCCGTCGCCGTACCCCATGACGAGAATCCCGATGGCGCCGACGTAAAGAGGTACGCCGAGACCGTAGGTCATGAGCACGACGACCAGAAGGGAGATGGGAAAGTACACGGTGCCCAGGTTGCCCCTGGTTTCTTCTGCGTCCATTGCCGTGATGAGTTGTCGCTTGTAGGAAAGATAGTTGAGGACGATGAAGACGATCGGGCCCACCAGAGCCGCCCACAGCGCTTCATGGAACGCCATGGCGATGAGCCACCAGTGGGCCACGCTGATATGAATGATCTTCCGTCCGACCGGGGGCGTGATCGCCTTGCGGGAGACGAGAAGCTGCGCAACTCCGATCACGGCGAAGATGAACACGAAGGCGAGCACGATACCGGCAATTTCACGCATGACAGTTCCCTAACACTTGTTCGAGCGGCTCCCACGGAGCATGGGCAAGGATAGTGAAAAAGCGGCGATCAGACAATTCGAAGGCCCCGCGCCTTGCAGGAAGTGGGCGCATAGCTGCACACTGTTCTCAGGAGTTCCCGTGCGTTTCAAGATATTCGACTACGGCGCGTTCGTACTCGCCGTGGCAGTGGTCATATTCTTTGCCGTGTATGCCTACGGCGAGACCGGGGAAGGAAGCGTGGCGCGCATAGAGACCGAAGGCGGTGAGTTCGTGTACGCCCTGCAGCAGAGCCAGGAGGTCGACCTCGAAGGCCCGCTTGGTCACACCCACGTGCAGATTCAGGACGGTCGCGTTCGCGTCACCGAGTCGCCGTGTCGTGAGAAGATCTGCATTGCCGCCGGGTGGGCGTCCCGATCGGGGGAGTGGATCGCCTGCCTCCCGAACCGCGTGTTCATTCGCGTGGAAGGGGGAGAGGCGCAACCCGTGGATGCCCAGACCTTCTGAACCACGGGGGTCCGACCGCGAACACTTTCCCGCGCTCTCCCGCAGCCCCCGCGTTCGCTGCTACCGGGTTTCTGCAGCGGCGGCCTGCGCCCCCGCCGGCCAGGGGAGAACCTCGTAATCCTCGTGGGACACGTTCAATGCAGACTCCATGCCCGCAGTCATGTACACCTCTTTTTCCTGGGTGACGAAGGCGGCCTCAATGTCGTCGCGGTCCCGGACGAATGGGAGGCCCTTCTCCGCGCCCATGACGTACAGGGCGGTGGCAAGGGCATCCGCTTCGGTCGAATCATCGGTAAGGATGGTCACGCTTGCGAGCCCCGGGCGGGCGGGATAGCCCGTCCTGCTGCTGATGATGTGGTGATATCTCACGTCGTCCTGTACGAAGTAGCGCTCGTAGTCACCGGAGGTTACCACCGCCATTGGTCCCGACGAGAGGATACCGAGGTACCGCCCCCGCCCGGCTTCGGGATTCTGAATACCGATCTTCCAGGGTTCGCCGTTCGGCTTTTCCCCAACCGTCACGATGTTGCCGCCGAAGTCCAGAAGCGCACTGTCGACGCCGGCCTCCTTCAGGATGCGGCGCGATTCATCCGCTGCATAGCCCTTGGCAATGGCGCCGACGTCGAGCCCCATGCCTTCCTCCGGGAGATACACTGTTTGCGCTTCACGATCGAGTTGCACCTTCCGGTAGTCCACCAGAGCCAGGCGCTCCTGAATCTCCTCTTCCGCCGGCACCCGCGCATCCGCCGTCCCGATCCCCCAGAGCTCTACGAGAGGGTAGATGGTAACGTCGAAGGCGCCGTCGGTCAGCTCCGAGTACTCCAGCGCCCGACGAATGACCTCAAAGGTATCCGCCGACACGCGCACCGGACGGATGCCCGCGTTCCGGTTGACCTCGAGCAGCTCGGTCGTATCGTAATCATCCTTGCTTGTACTCATCTTGCGTTCGATCTGCTCAACGCGATCGAACACGCGCTCGAAGATGTCGTCCGGGCCCTCTTCGTAGAGCGTCACGTTCACGGTAGTGCCGAGGAGCAGCTTTCCCTCGCGTACCGGGTCGAAAGGTTCGCTTGAACAGCTGCCGAAAAGCAATGTAAAGAGTATTATCGATAAGAAGACCGCAATTGCGGCCCGCAAAGGGTGGGCATAAGGTCTAAAAATGTGTAGCATCAAAGTACTACTATCATAGTCAGTAATCCTTTGGCAATCTTACGACCGGTGCTACCACGCAGAAGCGTGGGCCGGGGCCCGCGGATGGCACTTCCTCGGAAGATACTATCCCGGGAAGACTGCTGAATACTGGAAGGGGATCGTCATGTCCGATAAGACACGAGTTGTCGTGCTCGGCGGCGGTTACGGTGGTGTGGAAGCCACCAAGAAGCTGCACAAGCACTTCAAGAAGAATGAGGAAGTCGAGATAACCCTCATTGACAAGAACCCGTATCACACCTTGATGACGGAGTTGCACGAGGTGGCGGGTTCCCGCACCGAACCCGAGTCGGTGCAGGTAAGCTTTGCGAAGATCTTCTCCGGGAAGCGTGTGAATGTGAAGATCGATGAGGTTCAGACCATCGATTTTCACAACAACAAGTGCGTTTCCAAGGGAGCGGAGTATCCATACGACTACCTCATCATCGGCGCCGGAGGTGAGCCGGAGTTCTTCGACATTCCCGGTGTCCAGGAGAACTGCTTCACCTGCTGGTCTCTCGAGGACGCCATCCGTATCCGCACCCACGTGGAGGAGATGTTCCGTGAGGCGGCCAAGGAGCCCGATCCGAAGCGGCGCCGTCGTCTGCTGACCTTCGCAATTGCCGGAGGCGGTTTCACCGGCGTCGAGCTCGCCGGAGAGCTCCTTGAGCGAAAAGAGGTACTCTGTCCGAAGTATCACATTGCCGAGGACGAGGTACGGGTCATTCTGATCGAGATGATGGACAGCATCCTCCCGATCATGCCCGAGCACCTCCGTCGCAAGGCGAGCCGCTACATCCGACGCAAGGGCGGCGAGATCATGCTCAACTCTCCGATCACCAAGGCGGAAGAGGGCCGGATCATCATCGGTGACGAAGAGGTCCTCGAGTCGGACACCTTCATCTGGACCGCCGGCATTCACGGCTCCGAGTTCACCTCCAAGATCGAGCTGACCAAGGGCCAGTGCGCTCGCGGTACTGAGACGGAGGCCTCCACGGTCGAGGGCATTCACGGCATGGCGGGATGTCACTTCGAGGAAGAGGAGCGCTACGTCGTCGGTGAGCGGGGACGAATTCTCGTCAACGAGCACATGCAGTCGGTGGACTTTGAGAACGTCTACATGGCCGGCGACATGATCTGGTACATCCACGAAGAGAAGGTTGTTCCGCAGATCGTCGAGACCGCTCTCCAGACCGCCGAAGTCGCGGCTGAGAACGTCGCCGCCGAGATCGAGAAAAAGAGCCAAAGGAAGACCTTCAAGCCGAACTACCACGGCTTCATGGTATCCGTCGGCGGCCGCTGGGGCGTGGCGCACGTTGTCGGCATGTCCTTCTCGGGCTTCATGGCGATGGCGTCCAAGCACCTGATCAACATGCACTACCTCTTCGGACTGGCCGGTGTCAACGCCGTCTGGGAGTACATGCAGCACGAGTTCTTCACCATTCAACATCGGCGCTCCTTCATCGGCGGGCATCTTGCCTGGAAGATTCCCAACTACTGGGCTCTCCCCTTGCGGATCTGGCTCGGGGCGAAATGGTTGTCCGAGGGAATCAAGCACATCAGCGACGGCTGGCTCAACGCCGGGGGAGGCGGGCTCTTCAACCCGGATACCTCCGCGATTCGTCTGCCGGGTGTGTCGTATGGTGATGCCGGAAGCAGCGCTTCTCCCGCCTGGGAGGGAGGGGCCGAAGCCGCCGCGGACGCAGCGAGTGCGGCATCACCTGCGGCGGAGGGCGCGGCGCAGGCCGCCAGCGAGTACGGTGAGCCTCTCATCGAAGCCCTGGGCATCTGGACCTGGTTTGCCGAGACGGTGCTGAGTGCATCTCCGGCGCTCGCTTTCATCATGCAGGCACTGGTCGTTCTGGCGCAGGTCGGCGTTGGGCTTGCACTCATCGGTGGTCTCTTCACCTTCCTGGCGTCCGGCGTAACGGTTCTCATGGCGCTCGCCTTTATTGCATCCGGATGGGGCAACCCCGAGTTGCTGTGGTACATCTTCGCCGCAATTGTCATGCTCGGTGGAGCCGGCCGCGGATTCGGTCTGGACCACTACGTGATGCCCTTCCTCCACAAGTGGTGGAATCGTACCGGCCTGGCACAGAAGACCTATCTGTACGTGGGAGAGCCACGGATCAAGAACTGAGGCCGAGTACTCTATCATGGATTCTGCAACGGTGACCGGCGGCGGCAACAGCGCCGCCGGTCGCGTCCATATCTCTCCACTACAATCCTTCTGGGAGGGCTCGCCGACCCTTGCGCACGACCTGGAGCGCGTTCAGGCCGTCATTGACGACGTTGCCCGGGGCGCTTCCGCCGGTATTCGGCCCGTCCTGGCCGACACGGTCGGCAACACCGGCAAGATGCTGCGGCCCGCCCTTGTACTGCTCAGCGCTCGCGCCGGGCGACGTGTGGTCTCTCAGCGTCGCGCGCCAGGTTTGCTCAGGAAGCGGACGGAAGCGCCTCTGGGTTTCGACGGTATTCCCGACGAGAAGATCTATCGCATCTCAGCGGCGGTAGAGATCCTTCACATGGCCACGCTGGTTCACGACGACGTGATCGACGGCGCCGAGACGCGTCGGGGAGCGCCTGCACTGCACACGCTGCAGGGCAACCGACGTGCCATTCTCATGGGCGACTTTCTCTTCAGCTCCTGCTTCACGCTGCTGGCGGAGGACGCCCGCGTGGAGAACGCCCGCACCCTTGCGGCGGGAGTTCGGCACATCTGTGAGAGTCAGATCGATGAGAGCCTGCCCGCATATGCGGGGCCTCGGAGCCCGCGAGAGTACTACCGGCAGGTTGCCGCGAAGACGGCCCTGCTCTTTCTGCTGAGCTGTCATGTCGGCGCGAGTGAAAGTGACGTCGCCGTAGCGGACGCCCAGGCGCTGCGTCGCTTCGGCTACAACCTCGGTATGGCCTTTCAGGTCGTCGACGACCTTCTGGACCTGACCGGTACCGAAAAGGAACTGGGCAAGCCCGTCGGTACCGACCTGAAGTCGCAGGTCCTCACTCTGCCCATCATTTATGCCCTGGAATCCGACGACGGCGAGCTCGGCGAGATGCTCCGCCGCGGGATCGACGAAAACGACGTTCCCCGCGCGGTCTCTCTGATCGAAGATCGGGGCGGCATTGCTCGTGCCCGGGGGGCCGCCGCCCGGTATACGGAGCGCGCCCGTCGCGAGCTGGCGCTCCTCGACCCGTCACCCGCGCGAGACACCCTCTCCTGGCTGCTGGAACAGTTGCTCAACCGGCGACGCTGAACCGCGGTGAGCCGGGAGCCGCCCGGGCCGAATCAGCGGGCGCTTGCCGGCAACTCGCTCAGGCGGCCGAAGCTGCGAAAGAGATGACTCGATAGCCACGCCTCCGGCTTGATGTAGCGGTGGCTCTTCATCCGCATGGCGGAATTGACCGTTAGGACTTCATCTCCCTTCCGGACCTGGTACGTGTCGGGATCGGTAAGGTTCATGTGCGCAACCACGACGCCGCGCCGGTAGTTGTGGTGGACGTACTCGAGCTGTCCGTCAGGGTAGACGTGAACGACAATCCCGGTGTGAGTCAGGGGATCTCCCCACGCCTCGTCTCCGTTGCGATCGTAGGTGTCGTCCCAGAAGATGATGTCTCCCGGCTCCGGCATGGGACCGGGGAAGGCGAGATTGTGCCGCTCCGCAACGCCATGGAGGCGGGCCACGCCGTTCCCCTGCTCCCGGGCGAAGGCGGGCATGAGATCGATCCCCGCCTTGTAGTAGCTTGCCAGGACGACCCCCGTGCAGTCACAGCGGAACTCCCGGTCACCAACGTAGAGCATCTCCGGATTCTGTCCGACGAAGGACATGGCGGCATCTGCGATCCGTCGTTGGATCGCCGTGACCTCTTGCGCCGGCCGCTGGGGCTCAGCAGGGCCGGCAGTGGCATTCCGGCCTGCTCGTTCGGGGACGGTGGCACACCCGGCGAGAAGGAGAACGGCGGCCGCCAGGACATACGCAGACGGCCGGATATATGCGACGCGTACACTCATCATCACCTACTGTATCGGCTCCGGTTCGATATTTCCACACCCGAGACTACGAGCGCTTCCGGTGAATCCAGCTCACTGCGTAATCGACGCAGGCGCGCTGCGGAAAGAGATAGCAGCGCGCACGCCCGACCGTTCCTTCCGCCACGAGGCTCTTGTGGTGCTTCAGGAAGTCGTGGCCGAGTTGCTCGAAATCGGAGCTATCGATAGCCACGTCCTCGAAGGGCTTCCAGCGACGGTGACCCTCGACCATGATGGGGGCGTGCCGGGTCATGGTCTCCTTTTTCCGGTACTCCGCGCGGTACTCCGCCAGATGGAACGAGGTGTTCTTGTCGAAACCGACGCCCAGAAGAAGGACAAGGGCATCGGCCTCATAGAGGCGGGCGAGGGGGGACCCTTCGCCGAGACCGAAGTCCAGAGGGTGGTCCGTGGTCATGTCGATGGCTCCGTCGCCCCAGGCGGCGAAGGAGAAGTGCGGGTGGCGGCTCCGTACGGTGGCCGGTTGGGTCCGGAAAGCCTCCGGAATGGCTCCCATGCCGACGGAGGGTGTGCCGTCCGGATCGTAGGGCGGCATGGTGGCACGGATCTCTTCCCACCAGGACTCGGGGACAGCCGGCGCGGTCCACGTCTCGGGATCGGAGAGGTGCGCCGTCTGGGTGGGCATGACCAGGGTGCCGTACGAGCGCACCGCCGTCTCGAGTGCCTCGACGACGGCCTGGGCGCCGCCGCACACCCAGCCCAGTGATTTCAGCGAGGAGTGCACACAAAGCGTCGAGCCGGGAGTAACACCGAGGGCCTCCAGATCCGCGGCAATGCCTGCGGCGGTGACCGGCGCATCCTGCGCCTCAACGAGCCGACGAATCGTCTCCATGGCCGTCTCCTCCCCGGTAACCCAGCCCCACCAGATAGACCTCGAAGGACTCCTTCCGCGAGGCCGCCGGCTTTGCCTGAGCCACCTTGTCGAAGAGGTGTTGCATGTCGCCGCGCAGGCGCTGCTCCGCCCCTCCCTGGAATAGCTTAACAGCTACGGCGCCGCCGTGCCTCAACACGCTCCCGGCAATGGCCACGGCGCTTTCCACCAGCGCCTCGGATCGCGCGGTATCGACCGTCCGGTTCCCGGTGGTCGCAGGGGCAGCGTCGCTCACGACCGCGTCGTAGGGGCCGTGAGCATCGATCTCAGATATGGTCTTCTGATCGGTGAAATCCCCCTGGAGGGATACGAGGTTCTCCGGGCCGGAGATTTCGAGGGGCTGGAGGTCGCACGCCACGACGAGGCCGGCGGAGCCGACGATTTCCAGGAGGCGCTGGGACCAGCTGCCGGGTGCCGCGCCGAGGTCGAGGACGCGGGCGCCCGGGCGGACCAGGCGGAACTTCTTCTGCAGCTCGTCGAGCTTGTACACGGAGCGGGCGTGGTAGCCGGAAGCCTGAGCGCGTCGTGTGTAGTGATCCTTTCGACGCCCGCCGCTCTTTGCCATTTCCTACATCCCTGCAGCGCGCTCAACGAAACGTGAGAGGGCGTCCGCCAGATAGCGCGGATGCTCCGCCGGGACGACGTGTCCGGTCTCGGGAACGCGCAAGACGTCCAGTCCCGGCGCCGACAGGGCAAGCCGGAGCAGCGCTTCATGGGTAACGTACTCGTCCAGCTCCCCGGTCATGGCCAGGATGGGGGCCGCGGTCTCCTCCACGACGTAGCGCGTCTCAGTCCGGGAGAGATAGGCGAGCATCTGTCCGACGACACCGACGGGATCCATGCCCTCGGCATCCGCAAGGAGCTCTTCGTAGGGGGAGCCCTCCTGTATCTTGCTGTCCTCTGCAAAGATGGTAGGCACGTAGTTGCGCACGAAGCGCTTGAGGGATGTCTGCTGAACCTGCCGGACCGCGTCGGACCACCACAACACGTCGGGCGTGTTGATCGGCCCGGCGAGGGCGTTACACGCAATGATGCCGGACACGCGGCGGGGCTCCCGTTCGAGGGCGCGGAAAGCGACGTAGGCGCCGAGGTCATGGCCGCAGAGTACCGTCTCGTTGATCTGCAGCTCATCCATGACGGCAAAGAGATCGTCCACGTAGGACTCCATGGTGTACTGGCCGCTACCCACTTCGCTCTCGCCGGCGCCGCGGAGATCGTAGGTCACCACACCGACATTCTCCTCAACCGACTCGAGGGCGGCGCGCCAGATCTTCCGGCTCATGAGCAAGCCGTGAATGCATACGGCGCTCCTGCGCTCGAGATCCCCGTGAACATCGACGGAAAGGCCTTGTATCTTCATTGCGGGGTGCAGGATACGGGTCTCAGCCGCCGGATGCAAGCGGGGCGGGCGCGCCCACGCGGGAGCCGCTCCGGCCGGCGTTCTTGACCGCACATCCCGGCGCCCGTATTGTTATCCCCATGGCGCAGCAGAACTTCCTGAGACGGCCCCTCCCGTACAACCACTACCACGCCTCGTTCATCCTCATTGGCCTCAACGTCCTCGTGTACCTGATCTCCCGGGTGTCACCGTCGGCCATCCAGTACATGGCCATGAACCCGGTCCTGGTCGTGCAGGAAGGGTGGTGGTGGCAGCCCGTCTCATACATGTTTGCCCATGCCGGACTGACTCACATCCTCTTCAACATGCTGGGTATCCTGTTCTTCGGCACTCAGGTCGAGCGCCGCATGGGGAGTAACGAGTTCCTCCTCTTCTACCTGGTGACCGGTGTTCTGGCGGGGCTCTTCTCCCTGGGATTCTACTGGCTCACGGGGAACTACCGCGTCTTCCTCCTCGGCGCTTCCGGGGCGGTCTTCGCGGTTCTTCTTGCCTTCGCGACCTTCTTCCCCAGCGCCATGATCTACATCTTCGGCATCATCCCCATCCGGGCGCCGATCCTGGTGCTCGGCTACACTGCAATCGAGCTCTTCGCTCAGATCGCCGGGGGCGGCGGGAACATTGCCCACCTGACGCACCTGGCGGGCTTCCTCTTCGCCTTTCTCTACTTTGTCGTGCGAATGGGCGTGAATCCCATCCGCGTCATGATCGAGGACATGCGGTAGCCCGCGTACCGGTTCGGGAAGGCGCTCTGCTATTTCGCGTTCCGCGTCGTTTGGAGCGGTCGGCTTCACGCCGAAACTGTAGACATGAGCCGGCTGTCCGGAACCGTTCGGACCTTTCGAAGATATCTGTTCATATCGATGCTCACGGGCCTGGCGCTCGCGCCGCTTCGCGGCCAGGAGTCCATGGACTCTCAGCTCATTTTCACTCTGTGGGTGGATCTGGAGCCGGCCATCGCTGCCGGCGAGGAGACGCCGCGGACGGAGGAGCGGGCGTCCGAGCTCCTCTTCCGGGAGGCGGTCTTCGTCGCAAGCGGCTTGATCTACGGATACACGTATGAGTACGTCCCCCCGGACTCCGCGCGCCGGATCGAAGAGGCCTTCACGCTCACCCCCCGCGCCGAAGTGCGTCGCGGGGACCCCCGCCTGGAGGCGATCGACGGCTATATCCGGGACAAGCGCGTCTATTCACAGTTTCTCTATCGCCTGGAACCCTTCCAGCAGCAGTGGCTCGAAAGCTGGGCAAGCAGCGCTCTTCCGCGAGTGGAAGGGGTTGGCGAGGTCCCCTGGTGGCAGGGGCACGAGAGCAAGCTCGCGTCGATTGAGGAAGCCGTGAAGAGTGCGATTCGGAATCACCTGCGAACTCAGGTGCGTAACAAGCCCCGGCGCTCCCGGGGCTCGGTCATCCTGACCCGGGAGCCCAGGGTCTTCGTTGACGCCGGGGCGTATCGGGCGGAGGTGAGTGTTCGGATCAAGGTGGACGAGGTGGATCCCCAGTCGGTCTTCTGAACCGGCGGGGCGGTAACACCCAGCCGGTTCGAGCCGACCAACAATCTTTGCACCAGTTTACATGAGCCGAGCACGGATCTCCGCGCTGACGTAGTCCAGCACCGCAACCGTCACCGCAATGAACCACACCGCAATGCCTGCCGCCTGGTAGTCCAGGAGGCGGATGTACTGCACCAGCAGGAAGCCGATACCACCACCGCCGACCAGACCAATGACCGTCGACATCCGGACATTGATGTCCCATCGGTAGATCGAGAAGGAGATGAACGGCGAGATCATCTGCGGAATCACCGCGAAGACGATGGTCTGAATGCCGTTTGCTCCCGTGGCCTGAATCGCCTCAATGGGGCCGTGATCAATGCCTTCGATCGCTTCCGAGTAGAGCTTGCCGAGGGCGGCGATCGAGTGGAGCGTCAGCGCGACGATACCCGCGAAGGGTCCCAGGCCCACCCAGACGACCGCGATGAGCGCCCAGATGAGCGGCTCAATGGACCTGACGATGTTGAGGATCGTTCGGGTGATGTAGTAGATCGCCATGGTCACTGCGGAGCCCCCCATGATGTTCCGGGCGGCCAGGAAGCTGATCGGAACGGAGAAAATGATGCCGAAGAACGTAGCCATCATCCCCATGAAGATCGTTTCCACCATGCGCCCGATGGTCAGGCGCAACGGCTCACTCGGCAGGGGCGGACCTGTCTCCGAGGTCTGCCGCGCCTCCACCCGGTGGATCTGCGCTCCCTGCGCGCTGGGCGGCACGAGGCGATAGGGCATGATGACGTCAAGCTCGAAGCTTCCCTGATCGTCCGTCATGACCGACACGTACGCGCCCTCCTGGCGGATACGGAACTCATTGCCTATCGGGTCGCGCCACCAGATCTGTGTACGCGTGTTCGGTTCGAAGTTCTCGCCTTCGAGGTGGAGCTCCGTCCCTGGCACGATGTTGCCCTGCTCATCCTGGACGGAGAGTTGCCCGCGGCGGGGCTCCGAAGTCAGATGGGCCTCGCCCTCCTCACGCGGAGGCAGTTCGGGCAGCTCACCCTCATCCCCGATCACGATCGGCACGTGTGCGGACACGGATTCAGTCTCGTACGTGATCGCCGCTTCCCATGGCCACAGCACGCGGGACAGCGGGGGCAAAGCGTCAGGCGCCTCGCGAATCATCCGTCCCACGTCAATCTCGCTGATCTGCCAGCCCAGGACGAAGAAGGTTCCGAGGACCGCGAAGAAGACGCCGGATCGTTTCTTCTGTCCGTGCCGGGCGCACCTGTACGCGTCGAAGATGTTCACAAGCCACAGAAGAATCAGGAAGATGAGTACGAGGATGACGAAGGTCGGCTCCAGGTCGAGGGACTTGGCAACACGCTCCCCGAAGAGCTCCTCTCGCCGGGCAATCTCAACGATTCGCCACCAGTAGATCACGATCGACGTCGCAAGCGCGGCGAAGATCAGCACGCCCCGCTGGACCTGTCGGGCGAGTACCTGGCCGAGGCCGGGAATCACCAACGAAAGCGCGCCGGCGACACCCGGCTGGACCAGACTCTGCTTGGATGCCTTCAACCTGGATGGTCCTCTACTCATTGGTTTCCTCCACCGTGCGCTTCGCTGCGCTGACGCGCTCGGCTTCCTCGCCGTAGATCTCTTTGAACTCTTCGTCGGTCATCTTTCGGATGTCTTCCCGGCTTCCCTCGTAGACAACCTCGCCGTCGCGCAGACCGATGACCCGGGATGCGTATCGCTGGACCAGGTCCAGATAGTGCAGGCTGCAGATGACCGTCATCCCGTCTTCCTGGTTGAGCTGTTCCAGGTAGCCCAGGATGGTGTGCGCCAGCACCGGATCCAGGCTGGCTACCGGCTCGTCCGCAAGAATCACCTTGGGCTCCTGCATGAGCGCCCGGGCAATGCCCACGCGCTGCTGCTGCCCGCCGGAGAGCTCACTGGCGCGCTTGTTTGCCTGCTCGGTGATCCCAACGCGCCGGAGCGCGGCGTATGCAGCCTCTCGATCCCTGTGAGGAAATCGATGCAACACGCTGGACCAGGGGCTGACGTAGCCAAGGCGTCCGGCGAGCACGTTCGTCAGGACGCTCGATCGCTTGACCAGGTTGAACTGCTGGAAGATCATGCCGAAGTTCCGCCGGATGGTGCGGAGCTCCTGGGTTCGTGCCGCGGTGATGTCCTGTTCGTCCCAATGAATGGTCCCTTCGGTGGGATCAATGAGCCGGTTGATGCACCGTAGCAGGGTGGACTTTCCCGATCCGGAAAGGCCGATCACGACCAGGAACTCGCCGTCCTGCACGTCGAAGCTGACATCGGTCAGCGCCTCGGTACCATCGTCATAGATCTTTGTCAGGTTGCGGACCCGTAGCATGCTTGCTCCTCCCCCGGAACGCCAAAAGCGGCTTCCCGGTTACCCAGGAAGCCGCTTCGAATGTACGTGGGGTCTGTGTGACTATTCCTGCAGATCCTCGACCTCGAGACCTGAGGCCTGGAGAACCTGGCGGAAGGGATCGTAGAAGGTGTCGTCCCGTCGGACGAGTCCGGTCCAGGAGTACGCCTGACTGAGTGCTTCCTGGCCCTCTTCAGTCTCGGCGATTTCGAGAAGCGCCGTTACGATCTGCTCGCGCATCTCCTCGGGCACGGAGGGATGAAATTGAACGCCGTCGTTCGGGATGTCTTCAGAGACGGCGATAACGCGCACGGCTTCCATGACGTCGGGATTGTCGTCTTCGATGGTGCCCCGGGCATCGACGTAGGTTGCGCCGGCGTCGACATCGCCGTTGTAGACCGCCGCGACGACTGCGGGGTGACCGCCGGCGTCAACGATCTCTTCGAGATCCTGCTCGGGAACGATGCCCTGCGAGCGCATGGTCAGCATGGGGATGATCCAGCCGGACGTTGAGAGCGGGTCGGGGCGCGCGAAGGTTCTACCCTCGAGATCGGCTATCTCGGTGATATCGCTGTCGGAACGGGTGATAATCTGTCCGTTGTAGGTCGGGCTCCCGAAACGAACGGAGACCAGAGCCGATTCCGCCACGCCGCGATCGGCTGCGAGCACGTACGAGAAGGTCGCGAGAGACGCGATGTGGGCGCCCGGGGGGTCACTCGACAACGCTTCGATCACGCCGGCATACTCCGTCGCCACGCTGACCTCGACGACCAGGCCGGTCTTGTCATAGATCATGTCGGCAACTTCTTCGCCGCCGGCTATGATCTCCTGGGTTTCACCGCTGGGAACGAAGGACCAGATGAGGGGATTCTCATCCGTTCCAAGCTCAGCCGGCTCCTGCTGGCCCGCGGCAAAGACACCGCTTACAACCAGAACAAGGGCACCAATGAGAAGGAATGCCTTCTTCATTTTTGATCCTCCTTTTGGGAATCCGAGATTGTTAAACGCGACCGCACGGTACGCCCGCATTATTAACGTTTTGTGAGCATCCTGCAATCCGATTCTCAGTATCCTGCGTCCAGATCGACCCGGTTGAGGGGCGCCCCCGTCGACAGGTAGGCATGGACGTTTGCGATTGTCCCTTCCATCTGCAAGCGCTTGCCCTCTGTGGCATGCGAACCGGCGTGCGGCGACATGACAACGTTCGACAGCTCGTGAAACGGCATTGACGACGGCAGCGTCGTGTCGGTGAATTGCTCGGGATTCGAGTACCACACATCCAGCCCTGCGGCATGGAGCGCCCCCTCGTGCAACGCCCGGTAGAGGGGCTCCTCCTCGACGATCTCCGCCCTGGAAACGTTCACCAGGATGCTTCCACGGAGCAATTCCAGCTCCGGCGCACCGAGCAGGCCGGTGCTCGCCGGTGTCAGAGGCAGCGCGATGAAGAGGATCTCGGCGCTCCGGAGCGCGCCGTCCAGATCGGTTGTGATCTCGTCGAAGGGCCCGTCGGAACTCGCGACCGACGCGCCGAACTCAGGACCGCAGTCTGCGGGCCTTTGGCCGGGACCGCGCCTCCGTCGGCGTCTGCAACCGGTGATTCGGCCGCCGAAGGGCCGCATGAGTCCGGCGATGCCGCTGCCGATTGCGCCGACCCCGAGGACTGTCACCCGCTTGCCCAGCAGCGACTGCCAGTAGTCGAAGGGTTGATCGGGATCATCCCGACGGTGCCAGAGTCCTCTGCGGAGGTCCTGATCGAACTCTACCACGCGCCCGGCGGCAGCCAATGCGAGCGCAACCGCCCGCTCGGCCACCAGCGGCGCATTGCCGTGGCTGTTACACAACGTGAGCCCACGCTCTCGGAAGTACCTCAGCGGCGCACGATTCACCCCTGCGAAGGGAATGAACTGAATACGAAGGGCCGCTGCTCTCTCCAGAGTGTCTTCAGGGACCGGACCCGCCACGATTCCGTCGGCATCTTTCAGACGCTCCGTGAACTCCTCCTCGCTCCGGGCAACGACAAAGGCGTGATCCGGGTGGCGCTCCCGCAGCGCATCGATCGTCTCCGGGAACTCCTGAGCAAGGTGGGTGTGGAACAGAATGGTCATGGCGACCCAGCGTACGCGATCGACCCCGCCACGTCCAGAACGCGGCGCCGTCCCGGCGCGCCGAGACGCAAAAGGGGTCGTCGGTGTACCGGGCCGGACAGTATCTTACCGCATGCTAGCGAATGCTAGGTAGAACGCGGTGCCGGTCCGGGCCGGTACCGTGGAGCTTCATTTCAAGGACGGTGCATGAAACATCGTAGTCTGCTTGTACTCATGATCGTGGCGGTGACGGCGGTGGCCGTCGCTCAGGACGCGACCGTTGTCACCGAGGAGGACGCGGTCGAGCTGGCCCTCCGGGAGAATCTGGGAATCAGGTCCCAGCTTCAGAGTCTTTCGGTAAAGGAGCGGGACCGCCGCACCGTGTGGAACCAGCTCTACCCGTCGCTGCAATTGAGCGGGACGCTGAGTCGCGCGAACAGCGAGCGGGAGATATCCTCGATCGTGCCTGCGGGCCCCCCGGCCACGGACGGCTCCTTCGACGCGGTTCGGCAGCTCGAAGAAACCGCGCCGAGATGGAGCGTGTCCGGTCAGGTCTCTGCCCAGCTGGATCTCTCTCTGCGCATGTACTACGGCATTCAGCAGACCGCCATCGACCTGCGGGAGGGAAGGCTGAGCCTTGCCGATGCGCGGGACCGGGTCGCCCGGGATGCCCGCAAGCAGTTTCGTCAGGTCCTGCTGCTGGAACACTCCCTGGAGGTGACTCGGCGCCGGCTGGAAACTGCGGGGGCGCAGGTCGAGCAGGCGCGAGTGAATGTCGACAACGGCCTTGCCGACCGCAGTGTTCTTCTACAGGCTCGGATTCAAGAGGCCAACATTGATGTAGCGCTGCAGGAGCAGGAGAACGCCCTGGCCGCGGCGAGGCGCGGCTTGAAGAGCACGCTTGGCCTGGCTCTCCAGGATGATGTTGTTCTCGAAGCGGGGTCGAGCGAAGCGCTTACCGCGGGCACCGGTCTGCCGACATTCGAGCGGGAGAAGCTGGAAGAGGAGTTCCTGGGAACTCGCCGAGAGCTTCAGGGCCTCACCGTGCAGATCGAGCGATTGCAGACTCTTCAGCAACTGGAGCGCGCCGGCTTCTTCCCGGTCGTTCGCCTGAGCTTCACCGCGGATCCCGCCTTTCAGGGTGATCCCTTCGAGGACAGCTGGTTCGACGACATTGACGAGAGCTGGCAGCAGCAGCGCGGCGCCTTCTCAATAACCGTGGCGCAGCCCCTTGATCCCTTCATCCCTGGATCCAGCGCCTGGACGACTATTGCGAACTACGACGACCAGATTGCGCAGCTCCGCGTCCAGATGGAGCAGGCGCGGGGCGGTGCGCGCCTCGAGATCGCGTCTCTCCTGGATACACTGCGAAGCATCCGGACGACGGTGCGCGCCCGGGAGCTGAATCTCGAGCTGGCGACGCGGAATCTCGAGCTCACGGAGCAGGGGCTGGAATCGGGCAACCGCGGACGTCTGGATGTTCGACAGGCCCGGGACGCGCTGGCCGAGGCGGAGCTGAATCTGACCCGGGAGTACAACAGCTACTACACGACGCTGGTCGACCTGGCCTACGCCCTCAATACCGACGTAGATACCCTTCTCTCCCACGCCGAAGGCTCCTAGAGCGGCCCTCCTGCGGCGACGCGCGGCCTCGATTCCCCGCGCGTCTTCGCGATTGGACCCGCTGCAAGACGTTGACACGGGGTGATACGTCGCCTATCGTCAAGCTCCAGGCACCGACAGGTGCGGCGAGGCACCGCCGGGTGCGTCGCCTCGTTGCACCCGGCGGGCCGGAACAATGGCATGGCCGACGACGAGAAGCAGGGAGAACAGCCGGAATCATCTCGTCAAGATCATTCAGACGGCCCCGACTCCTCGCAGTCCCGGGAAGAGTTGTGCAGGGAGATCGCGCGGCTCCGCCGCGAGATCGACGTGCGGGATGCCATTGAGGCCAAGCTCACCGAGCTCACCGACAAGTACCGCGACATTATTGATCTGGTCTCGGAGGTCGTGTACGAGCGGCACGTAGATGAAGACGTGACGACGTGGTCTCAGGAGACACTCTCCCGACTCGGCTACACCCCTGCGGAGTTCGGCTGCTCCTGGCAGGAGTTCCTGGTGCACGTCCACCCGGAGGACCGCGCCCGGGTCGATCGCGTCGTCCGGGAGGCGCTCTCCGCCGAAGAGTCCTACGACCTCGAGTACCGAGTCCTGGATGCGACCGGCACGTACCGGTGGATGCGCGACCGCGCGACGATCCGCCGCTCCCCTGCCGGAACGACGGTCTTCGGTGTGCTGAACGACGTCACCGACACCCGGGTGCGCGAGCGAGATGTGGAGACGCTGAACCGCATCATGCGGGACAAGGCGGCGCAGCTCGAAACTGCGAACCGGGAGCTCGAGTCCTTCTCCTACTCGGTCTCCCACGACCTGCGGGCCCCGCTCCGGGCGATCGGCAGCTTTGTCGACATTCTCACGGAGGACTATCGGGACCACCTGGACGATGAAGGGCGGCGCTATCTTTCGATCATCCAGCAGAACGTGGATCGGATGAACGAGCTCATCCGCGATCTACTGGCGTTCTCCCGTCTGACCCGGCAGCCTCTGACCAAGGACCATGTCGACATGACCGCTCTCGCCCGGGAGGCCTTCAGTCAACTCAAGCCGCCGGACCAGGAGGTGGCGTGGCATCTGGAGCCCCTCCCGGATGCCTACGGGGACGTCCGCATGCTCCGGCAGGTGTGGATCAACCTGGTCTCCAACGCCATCAAGTACAGCCGGGAGCGGGAGCACCCGGAGATCCGCGTCTTCAGCACCGAAGAGGCGGGACGCACGGTCTACGCGATCCAGGACAACGGTGTGGGCTTCGACCAGGCGTACGAGAACAAGCTCTTCGCCGTCTTCCAGCGCCTCCACACCGACAAGAGCTTCGAAGGCACCGGCGTGGGCCTCTCCATCGTGCAGCGCATTATTCAACGCCACAGCGGTCGCATCTGGGCGCGGAGCGCCCCCGGCGAAGGGGCCACCTTCTTCTTCCACCTCGCCTGACCACGTCGGCGCCGCGGCCTCCTTCAGCGCCGCGGCCTCCTTCAGCGCCGCGGCCCTATCCTTCGGCGCGCCGGACCAGTGCCCGGAACATTTCGAAGAACTCCTCGACCCCGTCGGCGTTCTCCGCCACTCCCTGCCAGTAGGGGGCTTTCCCTCCCCCCTTTCCGGCAATCGGGGCCAGCACATCGGACTTGGATGCATTGAAGTCGATGTCAACGTCCCTCGGAATCCCGACGCACCACCGCATGCGCTCACGCTGCGGCGCGATCAGGGCGACCGGCCGGGCGTGCCGTTCGACAATGTCCTCGGCGACGTCGCGAATGGTCTCGGCGTCCTCTTCCGGGAGACGGCCGGTGACGGCGCCCTTTGCGTCCGGCGCCGCGGCGACCAGCGCGTCCGCCGTCAGAGCCGCAATGCGCCGCTTCAACCCCTCGATCTCGTACTCCCGCTCCGAGAGCTTCTCGACGAGCTTCCGGGTCCGCTCTGCAATCTCCGGCACCTGGACGGAGAGCAGATCCGTGAGCTCCGCGGCAATCCGCGTCTTGAGGCGGTAGTCCTCCAGGGCGCGCCGGCCGATCTTCCACACCGTCCGGACCCGCCCGCGGATCCGCTCGGTCCCGACGAGCTTGATCCACCCTACCTCGGCGGTGCGGGTCAGATGGACGCCCCCGCAGGCGACACGGTCGAAGCCTTCGATCTCGACGATCCGGATGTCTCCGGAAACCTTCGGCGGACGGCGCAGCTGCAGTTCCGGAACCTGATCCTCCGAAACGATGTACCCCCGCACCGCCGCGTTCGCCGCAACGATCTCGTTCGCCCGCTCCTCGACGGCGTCCAGATCGGCGTCGGGGATTCGCGCCACATCGATCTCAATGGTGGTGTATTCATCTCCCTGGTGGACCGACACGGTGGGATAGTCGCCGGTGTGGACGAAGGCCGCGGAGATGACGTGCTGCCCCGTGTGCTGCTGCATGTAGTCGAAGCGGTGCTCCCAGTCGACCTGCGCCGTCACGGCGGCGCCGGCCTCGATGATGCCGGGGCCCCCGGAGCCGCCGGAGGTGTCACCGGTCGGGACCGCGTCACCCGCCGCGCCCGGGGCCGGGGGCCCCGCGCCGGAGGCGTCCACGTAGTGGACCACCTCGCCGTCGACCTTTCGCACGTCGACTACCGGAAGGCCGGCGATCCGCCCGATGTCGGCGGGCTGGCCGCCGCCCTCGGGATAGAAGGCCGTCCGGTCCAGGACGACGCCGTAGACATCGTTCCCAGAGCTCTTTGAGGTACTTTTCCTGTCGGCTGGTTCAGTCCGTACGGCCTGCGCCGTGAACTGTGTCAGGTACGGGTCTTCGTGATAGAGCGCACGCGTCATCCTGAGGCCTCCTCGCTTCGCGAAGATACCGTAAGAGGTCGTTGAATTCGAGGGGTCGGGCGAAGCGGAAGCCCTGAAAGCAGCTGCAGCCCCAGGATTCGAGGACCTTGCGCTGCACTTCCGTCTCGACACCTTCGGCGACGACCTCGAGGCCGAGGGAGCTGCCGAGTTGCAGGATGGTGTCCACGATCTTGCCGTTGTTGGTGTCATCGAGCTGCCGGACGAACTCCTTGTCGACCTTGAGGACGTGTACCGGCAGGCGCGACAGGTAGCTCAGGCTCGAGTAGCCGGTGCCGAAGTCGTCGACGGCAATACGCAGCCCGGGGTTGCGGGTCAGCAGGCGGTCCAGGTGCGCAATGGCGGTCTGCGGTTCCGCCATGACCGCCGTTTCGGTGAGCTCCAGGATGAGCTTGTCCGCAGCAAGGTCGGCGTTGGACAGGACCGAGTAGACGATCTCCTCCATGTCGCCCCCGTCGAGCTGCCGCGGCGAGACATTCACCGTCACGTAGAGATCGGTGAAGCCGATGCCGTGGAGATGCTTCAGGTCCGCCGCGGCGCGGCGCAGCACCCAGCCGCCGATGTCCGGCAGCAGCCGCGCCTCCTCGGCAATGTGGACGAAGGTGTCCGGCCGAATGAGGCCGCGCTCGGGGTGGCGCCAGCGGATCAGCGCCTCCAGGCCGACGGGGCTGCCCGCGGCGCTGCAGATGGGCTGGTAGTGCAGCACGAAGCGCTCGTCCCGAAAGGACTGCCGGAGTCCCTCCTCCAGAATGATGCGCTCCATGGCCTTGTTGTTCATCTCCTTCTGGAAATAGACGTAGCGGTTGCCGTACTCCTTCGCCGAGTACATGGCGGTGTCGGCGTTGCGCAGGAGGGTCGACGCATCGGTTCCGTCCTGAGGAATGAGGACGATGCCGACGCTCGCCCCGATCGTCACGGCGTGAACGCTCTCCGGCCCGTCGACCATGAAGGGTTCCTTGAGGCGCTCGATGATGCGCGTGGCAATGCGTCCGGCCTCCTCGGGCCGCTTGAGGTTGGTGAGCAGGACCGTGAACTCGTCTCCGCCGAGACGAAAGACGTCCCGGGCGGGAATGCGGAAGACGCGGTCGTAGCCGCGAAGGGTCGTCTCGATGCGCCGGGAGCTCTCCAGAATGATGGCGTCGCCGCTGTCGTGGCCCAGGCTGTCGTTGATCTTCTTGAAGCCGTCCAGGTCAAGGTAGAGGAGCGCCGCGGTTCGTTCGGGGTTCCGGGTCACCTCCGCGAGGAGCTGATCGATGGAGTGCATAAGGAGCTCGCGATTCCCCAGGGAGGTGAGCTGGTCGTGGTAGACCAGGTACTCCACGCTCTGGTTGTGGGAGGCGTTCTCCTGCTCTTCGGTACGGTTCGCCAGGATGAGGGCGGAGGGGTCCTCGCTCGGTTCCGGCCGGGCCAGGACCACGTTCACCGGTTGCGCCTCGCCGATGCGGGTGCGCGCCGAGAAGCCGTGCAGCGGCAGGGAGCCTCCCGGTGCCAGGGTCTGGTACGCCTCCGTCACGACGGCGCGGGAGCTGTTGCCCGGCGGGCCGAGGAGGAAGCTGTCGATGTTCCTCCCGATGAGGAGCTCCTCGGAGGTGCCGACCAGGCGCGCCGCCGAGAGGTTGGCGTAGAGGATCTCCAGCTCGTCGTCCAGGAGAATGACCGCCTCCGAGACGTTGCGCGCCAGAACGCGGTCGAAGGCGACGACGCGCTGCGGGAGATTGGTTCCCTCCGGCACAGCGAGGCCGCTGTCGGGGCACCACGCAAAGAGGACGGCCCGGAGATTCTGGAAGTGCTCTTGGACCCGGTCCACCGCGTGCGTAATCCTATGTAGTCGTTCGTCCAGTGTGTTGAACAGGCGCTGGTCGCTCATCGTCTCCGATCACAGTCCGGCCAGGGTTCGACGACGTCAGGCAGTCTCGTCGCCTATTGACAGTGTCGGCGGCCTGCGAGGAATCGTGAGCGCGGTAACCAGAATTGTCGCGAGCGCGAGGACCAGCGTTATGGTGAAGGCCACCCGGGTCCCGGCGACGAAGGCGGAGCGAGCGGTCGCGGCGACGCGCTCTTCCTGTCGGGCGGTGAGGGAGTCCGGGTAATCGAGATTGAGAAGCTTGTCGGACTCCTCCAGGAGAGCGGTGCGCTCCGGCCGGGTCAGGTCCAGCTCAGCGACTCCCTCCTCCAGGGTCGTTGCGAACCCGAAGGCCAGGGCGGACCCGGCGGCGGCAACGGCAAGGAGCCCGGCGATCCGTGCC
Organism: uncultured Spirochaetaceae bacterium; assembly: GCA_964654185.1. Taxonomy (GTDB): domain Bacteria; phylum Spirochaetota; class Spirochaetia; order DSM-27196; family PWMO01; genus CAYFQV01. Next base: position 22,523 of record CAZZIE010000037.1, read on the forward strand.
AGGGCGTTGTTCACCCCCGAGGCGGTCCCGGAGAAGCGGGCGGGAACGTTGAGTGCCGAGGTGGTGATGGAGGGAATGATCAGGACAATTCCGATGCCCTGGAGAACGATCCCGGGCAGGTAGTGGGCAAGGTATCGGGTGCTCCCGGCGTGCCAGAGGAACCACGCCGAGGCCGCCGCAATCACCGCCGGGCCGGCGATCATCTGTCCCCGCGGTCCGAACCGGTCGGTCATGCGCCCGGACGGACCCGACAGCACCGCAATGATAATGGTGATCGGCAGCACTGCGAGCCCCGCGATGGGCGGGCGCATGCCGAGGTACTGCTGGAAGAGGAACGACAGCAGGAAGAGCACTGCGGAGAAGGTGAAGTAAATCAGGAGCGTCGCGATGTTTGCACCGGTCACCTGACGGGTGAACATGGCCGCGGGCACCAGCGGCGACTCCCGTCGGGCGTTCCACAGGGCAAAGAGCGCCAGCAGCGCGACCCCGCCGGCGAGGCCCGCAACGTTGAGGACGTCCCAGGACGCCTCCGGCAGGCGAATGAGCGTCGTCGCAATGCCCAGGAGCGCCAGGAGGATCATGATCGCTCCCGGAACGTCCAGGGTGCGTCTGGTTGCCGAGGAAACGCGGGGAATGACCGCCCGGGAGAAAGCGAAGGCGGCAAAGCCGAAAGGAGCCATGGCAACGAAGACCAGGCGCCAGGAGATCTCCGCCAGGAATCCCCCGATGAAGGGGCCGAGCGCCGCGATCGCCCCGGACACGCCTGCCCAGAGGCCGATGACGCGGCCCCGCTCCTCCTGCGCGAAGGCGTTGTTGATGATGGCCAGACTCCCCGGGACCATGAGGGCTGCTCCGATCCCCTGGACGCCGCGAACGACAATGAGGAGTGTGAGGGAGGGCACCGCCCCGGCAACCAGGCTGGCCCCGGCGAAGATGAGCAGCCCCGAGTTGAACACCCGCCGCACGCCGTAGATGTCACCGAGGGCGCCGCTTACCAGGATGAGCGAGCCGAGCATGAGGGAGTAGGCGTTCACCACCCACTGGACGCCGCTGAGGGAGGTGTCCAGGGTCGCCTGAATGGTCGGAAGGGCAATGGTGACGGCGGAGCCCATGAGAAAGCCCGTGCCACTGGCAAGGATGCATACCACGAGAGTGAGTCGGCCGGATCGGGAGGATAGAGTGAGTGTCTCCGCCATGCACGCTCCCGTCGGGTGGGGCGCACCCCACCGTGGATACCTGTTGCCTCCGGGCTGCGGGCGCCGCGGGCGGGCCTCGCGCGGCCGCCGTGCGCGGCCGGATAGTGCCCGCGGTCCCGGCGGCGCTTAGCCGCCGACCAGACCGGGCAACAGGCGTGTCAGGAAGGGAACATACGTAATGATAAGCACCATTGCCAACTCAACCGCAAAGAAGGGAAGGACGTTCCGGTAGATGACCGGCAGCGGCTTCTCGAATCGGTAGGACGAGAGAAAGAGATCCAGACCGACCGGCGGCGTAATGAAGCCGAGACCAAGATTCGCCAGGAAGATGATGCCCAGGTGCAGCGAGTGGATGCCGAAGAGCTCCCCAAGGGGGATGACCAGCGGTGCAACAATGAGGATGGCCGAGAAGATATCCATGAAGCAGCCGGTCACCAGGAGCACCAGGTTCAACAGAATCAGAAACACATACGGCGAGGTTATGTTCTGCTCCACCCAGCTCCGCAGCGCCATGGGGACCTGGGCATCGATGATGTAGAAGGAGAGTCCCCGTGCCGCCGCCAGGATCACCAGCACGCCGCCGACAATGCTGACGCACTTCAGCGCGACGCTCAGCAGCTTCTGCAGCTTCAGCTCACGCTTGATGAGGATCTCTACGATGAGGGCGTAGAGGACCGCGACCGCAGCGGTTTCTACCAGATTGGCAATGCCGGCGAAGAAGACGACCACCACGATGACCGGGAGCAGCACCTCCCAGATCGCATCCTTCAGCGCCAGCTTCGCCTCGTCGGCGTGGAAGGGGGTTCGTGCATGGCCGCCGCGCACCGCCACAAAGATGCCGACCCCCCCGAGGACGAGCACCAGAAGCGCTCCGGGAAGGATTCCCGCCATGAAGAGGTGGAAGATGTTCACCCCCGCCGTCGTGCCGTAGATGATGATGGCGAGGCTCGGCGGAAAGAGCAGCCCGACGTTGCTCGAGCCGGTGAGAATACCCACGGAGAACGATTCTCCCAGGTTGCCGCTCTTGCTGAGCACGTAGTAGAGAAGCCCGCCCAGCGCCAGGATGGTCACGCCGGATGCGCCGGTGAAGGAGGTGAAAAAGGCGGATGCGAGAACCGCCGCCATCACCAGCCCGCCGGGGAGCCACCCCAGGAACGCCTGAAAGAGCCGGACCAGCCGGTTCGCGGCGTTGCTTTCGGAGAGAATGTACCCGGCGAAGGTGAAGAGCGGGATGGCCGCAATGGTGTTGCTCGTGAGCATGGTATAGCCCTCGTTCGGGATCACCTCCAGGGCGCCGCCGGCTCCGCCGAGGAGCAGGTAGGAAATGCCCGCGAGAACCACAAACAGGGGCGTGCCGATGAATGCTGAAAAGACCAGGAAGATACTTCCACCAACCGCTATGGCCGGGACGACGGTCTCCCACGCCATGAGAAACTGATCCAGGAAGAGCGGCGGCTCCGTCAGGAGAATGAAGCCTGCATTCGCGATCGAGGAGCCTCCCAGGAATGTTCCAGCCAGGACCCCGGCAATGCCCACGATCCAGGACGCAGCACCTCCCGGGCGGCCGGCGAAGCGAAGCGCCATGACGGCGTAGCCGATCGGCATGGCCACGATGAAGACGCGAATCGGTACCAGCCCGACGAAGCGCTCGGGGCTGAACCCGATGAGCATGAGGGAGAGTGCGCTCCACGCAAGGGCAATGCCGACGGTCGTTGCCGTGAATCCGACTATGACGCGAAAGATGTACGCGGAGCGGCGGTTGGATTCGGCGTATCCTCCGGCCATGGACAGATGGCGCCGGTTGCGCGCGGTAATCATGCCGCCGAAGTAGCCGACCACGAGGACGAAGTGCACCAGGTACCCGCTCTGGCCGAGCACGCCGGTGTGAAACACCAATCGCAGAACGATTTCGAGAATCGGGAAAAAGCACAGGAGCAGCAGAGAGCCTACCGCGATCGTGTTTTCGATTCCGTGGAGGATCCGCCGGGGAACGCCCCGCTCCGGGCGGGTCGCGACGTCGGCCGAGTCCGAAGCCTGGCCCACGCTATCTCCTGAAGTCCTGCAGGTGCCCCCAGATCATTTCGTACACCTCTCGGGGGTAGACGTCGCCGACCAGCTCGTCTTCATTGTTGTCCAGGATGTCGTACCACATCTCGAGCTGGCGATCCGACGGCTCTATCACGTTCAAGCCGTAGGACTCCATGGTGTCGATCGCTTCCTGCTCCAGGCGAATGACCTCTTCATCGAGGCGCTGAACGGTCCGCTCCACCGCATCGACGAGGCGCGGCTTCACGTCCTCCGGGATCCGGCCCCACGCCCGCTGGGAGACCACGAACCCGCCGATGAAGGGAGCAACCTTCACGTCGAGCATGTTGGGCGCCTGGGAGAACCACTGGAAGCCCGCCGCGGAAATGGGGCTCGCATAGAAGGCGTTGATCATGCCGCTGTTGAGTGCAGTCAGCACCTCCGTGAGCCCCACCGGCGTGATCTGGAAGCCCATGACGCGGAATGCGCGAAGCAGCTCGGTGTCGTTTCCTCCGGCGGCAAGGGTGATCTCCTTGAGGTCCGCCGGCGTCTGAACTGGCTCATCCGCGAAGAAGCGGATCCAGCCGCCTTTCGACCACCCGAGAACGGTGAAGCGACGTTGCTCAATGAGCTGAGCGAAGTCATCCTTCACCTGATCGAAGACGTAGTTGAACTCATCATCCGTCCGTATCAGGAAGGGCAGACTGATCGTCTTGATTTCGCCGGCGATCTCGGAGAGACCCACCGTCGTGAATATACCCGCGTCGATCTGGCCGACGCGCATCTTGCGGACGACATCATCCTCTTCTCCGGCAATGGAGTTGTGGAAGATCTGCATTGTCACTTCGCCGTCTGAGATATCCTCCCACTCGGCGGCAATCCTGTTGAGAGCCTCACCCCAGGGTGATTGTTCGGGAGCGGCACTCGCAACCTTGATGGTTATTGCCGGTGCTCCGACGGTGACAGTGACGAACAGCAGAAATATGAGTGTAGCAAGCGACACGGTGCGTCTGGTCATGAGGTTGCCTCTTCGTCGGTTACAATGAAAAACCGTTCAATGTTCTCGAGATACCATCTCGCCTCACGTTGCTTGATGGTGTTGATCAATCGATACTGAGGATAGAGTTCAACGTCTATTGCCAGTGCCTTGTTCATGAGCTCCCGAAACTCGGAAACGTTCTGTTCGGGAATCGATATCCCCGTTGCAAGAGAAACGTAGGGCGACGCCTTCTTGCCATCCGCGAGCTCCACGGCATCCTCGAAGTGCTCCCGCGCCTTCTCTCTGTCGCCCCCGAGCCCGGCGGGCAGGGATGCGTAGTAGGAGATGTAGAACTCGTGAATTGCCCCTTCATCGAAGGTCGGGTTCAGCTCGAAGGCCCTGTTCATGAGACTTGCGGCGCTCTGGATCGACAGGCCGAGGTCAAGGTCGAAGGGATCCGTCGAGAAGGCGCCCATCCACGCCGCGGCCGCCCAGTAGAGATAGGGGACATCTTCGCGGTCGGTCTGGGAGGCAATGGCTTCGAAGTCGCCGTTCTCGAGGTTTTCGCCGAATCCGGGATGGCGAACTTCCAGCCCCTTCAGAACCATGTCGCGCCCCCGGAGGTAGAGGTTCTTGGCGCGCTCGAGCATGTGTTCTTTCTTCTCGAACTCCCCCGGCGGGAGCTGGTTTGCCGGGGTCTGGAGGAAGGCGTTCGCGTAGCTCACGTATGCGCTGCCCGTCGAGAGGAGCAATGCGTCGTTCTCCGGATCCTGCTGGAGCAGCGTGTCGTAGAGCTTCAGCGCGAAGGGCAACGCATCCGCAATGAGCTCCGGATCGTTGTCCGTCATGAACACGTTGCTGTCCCCGGTCCCCGTGAGGGCGTTGGCCGCAACGCGGACAGCCAGTCGGTTTATGGAACAGCCGGACAGTACCAGGGCCAGGGCGACCAAAATGAGCACAGCAAGGGTGCGGGATTTCTGCATCATGCCATCATTCTCACCAATGGAGCCCCCCATTGCAAGGTGGTTGCGCCGGCGCGGGCGGGATTGACACAGAGCAAAGAAAAGGGGCCGCCGGAGTGATCCGACGGCCCCTTGCGCCAGGTAGAATCGATGGCTGCATCTCAGTGGCGAGTGCTTCGGTACGCTTACTCGATTGAGATGGCCTCGACAGGACAATCTTCGGCAGCCTCTTTGACCGCGTCCTCGAGATTCGCGGGAACCTCGTCCACGATCACTTCAGCAACCTCATCGCCCATCTGAAATACGTCGGGAACCTCGCTTGTGCAAAGTTCACACGCCGTACAAAGATCCGGATCGATCTTCGCCTTCATGGAGCGCTCCTTTCCCTATGATTATTCCGTTACGGAACCGGGGTTGTCTGTATACTTCGATGATATGAACCCAACCCCCTGCTGTCAACCAACCGCCGGGGTGCGCCCTCCCTCGTTACCTCACGGCGCCGGGGTGTGCGCGCCCGGGCGGACCTGCGCGCGGCTCTCCTGAACGACGCCGTACGTGGCGGCGAAGTCGCCCTCCCGGATTGCCGCTTCCAGATGCCCCGCGCTCCCGATGTAGGCTATCGGTCGCCCCGCCTCGACGTCCGCGAAGGTGCCGCCGAAGGGCAACGGCACCCACCCGCCTTCCGTTTCCACCTCCACCTGGAGAGATGCGCTTCCGGAGCCGGCATCGGCAGGTTCGAGCATCCCGGCCGCGGCCAGATCGCCGGCGGTAATGGTCGTCACCACATTTCCAAATGTGTCGATGTGTACGGTGTGCCCCTCTATCCGGGTCTCACCGCTTTCGGTCACGCTCCTGGCCTGCAGGTTGAGGAGCTTCTCGGGGGTAGTCGCGGCGCCCTTGACCGTCGCTACGCCGTTGGAGGCAATTCGCGCCGCCAGCGGCGCAAAGAGATCACGACCGTCAAAGGTGCCGGCGTAGTGCGGTCGCGCACGGCGCAGCGTCTCGAGAAGCGGATCCCGCGCACGATGGCAGGTGAGACCGGACTCGGACTGCTCCAGCAGGAGGGAGACCGCCCCGTTATCCGGGGCCACGACGCACTTCGAGCGTCCCTCGACAATGATTTCCCGTCTTGCGCTTCCGACCCCGGGATCGACGACCAGCAGCACCACGGTGCCCCGGGGCAGATAGGGCCACGACGAGGCGAGGACGTACGCCGCCGACCGCACATCAAAGGCGGGTATACCCTGGGTGAGGTCGATGAACCGGAGTGACGGATCGTACTCCGCCATGACCGCCTTCATAATGCCCACGTAGGGATCTCGATACCCGAAATCCGTCAGGACAGCTACGTACATCTCACAACCTCCACCGGCTTGCCTCAGACCCGTGAGAGCGTAACCTTCTTCTCAAGCCCGGGTAGCACGAAAAGGAGGCCCCCGTGTCGCAGGACCAAAGCACGCCCATTCAGCATGGCGCACCACATATCGCACTCTTTGATGCGAAGCCCTACGATCGCTTCTACTTCGACCGTGAGAACGCGCGGTACGGCTTCAACATTACCTATCTCGAAGGGAAACTCAACCGAGAGAGCGCAGTGATCACCCACGGATTCGACGCCGTATGCATGTTCGTCAACGATCTGATCGACGCCGAGACCGCCCGCCAGGTGAAGGAAAACGGTGTCTCCCTGGTCGCGCTGCGCTGTTCGGGATACAACAACGTCGATCTGAACGCGACCGGTCCGGAGTTGCCCGTCGTCCGGGTGCCGGCGTACTCACCGTATGCCGTGGCGGAACACACCGTCGGTCTCATGCTCACGCTCAATCGCAAGATCCACCGCGCCTACTACCGAACCCGGGACAACAACTTCAGCCTGAACGGCCTGATCGGTTTCGACATGCACGACAAGACGGCCGGTATCATCGGCACAGGAAAGATTGGGCGGCTGGTGGCCCAGATCCTCCGAGGCTTCGGCATGCATGTGCTCGCCTACGACGTCATGCCGAATGAGGAGTGGGCGGCGGAGTATGGTGTTCGCTACGTATCTACGACCGATCTGTACCGGGAAAGCGATGTGATCAGCCTGCACTGTCCGCTGACCCCGGAGAATCTCTACATGATCAACAGGGGTACGATCTCCCTCATGAAGGACACCGCCATGATCGTGAACACCGGGCGGGGGAAACTGATCAATACCTCGGATCTCCTGGATGCCCTGAAGGTGCAGAAGCTCGGCTCCGCCGCTCTGGACGTCTACGAGGAGGAGACCGAATACTTCTTCGAGGACTTTTCCAGCATGTTTGTCGCCGACGACGTGCTCGCCCGGCTCCTCACTCTTCCGAACGTCCTGGTCACGAGCCACCAGGCCTTCTTCACCCATGAGGCGTTGACCAACATTGCGGCAACGACCCTGGAGAACATCCGGCTCTTCTTCGAGGAGAGCGAGACCCCGAATCTGGTCCAGCCGGGATGAGCGTTCCGCGGGACGGCGGCGTCCCGCCGGGGAGGGAGGAATCTGTGAGCACACATCTGGACGACGCGCTTTCCGCGCTCACCGCTGCGGCGGAAGAGGCGGGAACCCTTGCGCACTCCCGGTACGGCGCCGTGCAGGCCGGTGATATCTCCTACAAGAGTGAAGTCGATCTGGTGACCACGACGGACTACGAGATCGAAACGCTTCTGCGTGATCGCCTGACGGCGCGCTTTCCGGACGCAGTCTTCGTCGGCGAGGAATCCGGGGCGGATGACGCGGACTATCTGGCGGCCGAGCAGGCGCTTGTGGTCGATCCTCTGGACGGAACGGCCAACTTCGTGCACGGCATTCCCTACTACTCAGTATCCCTCGCCCTGATCGAGGAGGGGGAGGTGAACGCCGGTGTCGTCGCCGCCCCCGAGCTCGGCGCCGTGTACGCCGCGCGGCACGGCGGTGGTGCGTTCTGCAACGGCGCGCCGATCAGCGTCTCGACCCGGGAGCCCCTCACCTCAGCCCTGGCGTCCACGGGTTTCGCGGCGGTACGGTATCGCATGAAGCCGGACAACATGGACCTCTTTGCGCACATGGCGTACCTGATCCGGGGCATTCGCCGCTTCGGCTCCGCAGCAATCGATCTGTGCTACGTTGCGGACGGGCGGATCGATCTCTTCTGGGAGTACGGTATCCACGACTGGGACGTAGCCGCAGGAGCGTTGATTGTACGCGAGGCGGGCGGCCGGGTATCCACGATATCCGGGGAGGAGCGCGTGCTCGGGGCCGGGAACATCCTGGCGACGAACGGGCGAGTTCACCGGGAGTTCCTTGACCAGGCGTCGCAGATTCCACAACACTGAGGGTTCACGCCCGGTTGGCCGCGCCGTGTCGAGCCGCACAGTACCGCGTCGCACCGGACCGCGCCGCGCCGGGCGGTGCCATGCCGCGTCTCACCGCGTGGTGCCGCGCGGGCCGGACGCGCAGCGGAGCTACAGAGGAGCCACTTTGGCATCGTACTATCGGTTGCGACAGGCAATAGAACAGGAACCTCGCATCGCCTCGGTGCTGATCCAGCGCCGGCAACCCATTCTCTGCCGCCGCAAGGAAACGCAGCGACAGAAGTTCATTCCCATGAACCAGCTCCATAACAGTAATCCCGCCTTCTACAAGCTCGACGCTTCGAAATGGGAGTACTTCGTCCGCAAAGAGGTCGTCGATGAGGTGCGATCTCAGCTTGATGCGTCATTGGACATGATCCCGGGCGAGGCGTCCCGGGACGATTCCTCTTCGGGTGCGGACCGCCCCGAATCCGGACCCGGCGACCGAACCGGGGCGGCCTCCGCCGACGATGGCGCACGTGGCGACAACGGCCCGGATACCGGAGACGATCAATCCAACTTCGGCGAAGACTACGAGCGCATTGCGGCCCTGGAGAAGCAGGAGCGCGTTGACGAGCTGCGAGAGGGATCGACCCGTCTCCAGGAGCTTGCGGTACGAGCGGACCGCTCCCACGATGAGACCGCGGAAGCTCTCGTCGACACCGCCCGGGACGCGGCTCTCATCAATCGCGCCTCCGTGATGGAGGCGATCCGCATGGGTAACGAGGAGGCGCGCGGCTACACCGACGACGTCGTCGAGGCGACGCAGGAGCTGGTGCGCCACTCGCTGCAGCTGGTGGACGATGAGATCTTCGAGGACCAGATGGTCCGCGATCTCATTTCCAGGTCAAACGGAACGGTCGTGCAGCACATGACCCGGGTCTATCTGAACGGCCTCTCCTTCATGCTCTGGTACAACCGGCAGGTTCTCACCTCCAGCCTGGTGAACCGGATCCGCATTGACTTTCCGCGGCGTTATGCAAAGACGTACCGGAAGCTGCTCCCTGCGGTGCACCCGGACGATGTCTCTCTGGAGCGCGTCTTTCTGGGGGGAATGCAGGCTCTTTCGGAGCGGCAACTCTCCACCTTTGCTACGGGCTTTCTGGTCCACGATATCGGGAAGGTGGAGGACATTGAGTACCATGAGGGCGAAGAGGGGTACGATCGCGAGACCGTGGAGCGGCACGTCAAGATCGGCTACACCGCGGTCATGAACAAGACGAACTATCCCCGCGAGGCGGGCCTCATTACCGGGTACCACCACGAGTACTACGGAGATCCCGCCGGATACGGCTACTTCCGGGAGTTTCTGGAGCGCTACCGCGCGGCGAATCCGCAGGCGCGGATCGACTATGTCATGGCCTACGAGATGGAACCGCTCATCGACTATCTGGCTCTGGCATACTTTCCCGCGAAGGTGCTGGAGGTCGTCGACGTCTTCGATTCGCTGACCGATCCGAACCGGAAGTACCGGGCGCCGCTCTCCCAGGAGGAGGCGGTGAGCCTCATGCAGGAGCAATTCGTGGACAAGAACTTGAAGCTGGATCCGATTCTCTTCAACCTCTTCCGGCGATTCACCGGCCTCATCTGAGATTGGCCGTCGGCGCGGTCGACACCGCGTCATGGCGGCATTAGTATCAATCTAGACACCACAGCTGTTGACAGCGGGTTGATTCGGATCCTCTGGAGGCAATCATGAACATTCTCATTGCGGACAAACTCTCGGCTAGCGCCGTGGAAGAGCTCGAAGGCATGGGCGCGGTGGTCACCTTCAAGCCGGATCTCAAGGCAGATGACCTGCCGACCGCGGTCGGCGACACGGAGGTCCTTGTGGTTCGGTCGACGCGGGTCACCCGGGACACCATAGAGGCGGCCGATGCCCTGTCGTTGATCATTCGCGCCGGCGCCGGGGTCAACACGATCGACCTGGAGGCGGCAAGTGAGCGCGGGATCTACGTAACCAACTGTCCCGGAAAGAACACCGCGGCTGTCGCGGAGCTCGCGATCGGCCTGATGATCGCGGCGGATCGGCGCATCCCCGACGCCACGAAGGACCTCCGGGAAGGCAAGTGGCTGAAGAAGGAATACGGGAAGGCGCGGGGACTCAAGGGCCGCACCCTGGGCGTTCTCGGTTTCGGGTCCATTGGGCGCGCCGTGGCTGAGCGAGCGCAGGGACTGGACATGGAGGTCCTCGCCTGGTCCCGGAGCCTGACCCCGGCGATCGCCGAGGTCGCAGGGATTCACTACGCCGCCGACCCCACCGAGATCGCCGCCCGAAGCGATGTCGTCTCGGTGCACCTGGCCATGACGCCGGACACGAAGCACATGGTCGACCGCGCCTTCTTCGAGGGCATGAAGGCGGGCGCGGTGTTCGTGAACACCTCCCGCGGCGACATTGTGGACACCGAGGCGCTCGGATGGGCCGTGGAGAACCGCGGGATTCGCGCCGCCGTCGATGTCTTTGAGAACGAACCCTCCGGCGGTGAAGACGTCTTCGACCAGACCGATCTGGCGGGTAACCTTGTGGCTACGCCCCACATTGGTGCCTCCACCGAGCAGGCGGCGGAGGCGATTGCCGCCGAGGTTGTGGCGATTGTCCGATCCTTTTCCGAGACGGGCCATCCGAAGAACTGCGTGAACCTGCAGCAGAAGAGCCCGGCGCAGCACAACCTGGTGGTGCGGCACTTCAATCGTGTCGGCGTCCTGGCGGGCGTCCTGGACGAGCTGCGAGCTGCGGGAGTAAACATTGAAGAGATGGAGAACGTAATCTTCGACGGCGGCCGGGCCGCGACGTGCAACCTGAAGCTCGACAGCAAGCCCGGTGACGATACCGTCGAGCGCATCCGCACGAGCGACAACGTCATCCGCGCCCGTCTGACCTGATGAGGAGGTCGACATGAGGATAGGAATAGTCGGCAGCGGTAACATCGGGGGGACCCTGGGGCGGCTCTGGGCCGGAGCGAACCACACCGTCACGTTTACCTCTCGGCATCCCGAGAAGCTCGAGGCGTTGGCCTCCGAGATCGGGGTCAACGCCCACGTGAGCGAGCTCCGCAAGACCCTGGAGTGGAACGATGTTCTCCTTCTTGCGGCGCCGTACCGCGCTCTGGAGGACACCCTCGCTCCCATGGCGGACCGGTTCAGCGGCAAGTTCGTCATTGATGCCATGAACCCGTTTTCCGACCGGGACGGGGCGATCGCGGAGAAGGCGTTGGCCAAGAGCGCCGCCGTCCTTCAGACGGCGGAGTTGCTCCCCTACGCGCGGTTGATCCGCGCCTTCTCGAACGTGTACTTCAAGGTGCTCCAGGAGGAGGCGAACCGGGAGGGGCAGCGCGTAACGATACCCTTTGCCGGGAACGATCCCGAGGCGAAGGCGGTGGTCCGCGGTCTTATCTCGGATGCCG
>CAZZIE010000038.1:0-34173 GCA_964654185.1 uncultured Spirochaetaceae bacterium
CCTACTGCGGTGGAGGTTGTGCTGCTTCAATCAACAGGGTTGTGGGTAGGTTAGAGATCCTGGAGGATGGGACCTGCAGTCTGGAGGGTGTTGAGCGGGCCCTCGACCATCTGTTCGATCAGGGTGTGCATGAAGCGCCGGGCGTTGCGGCGCGCCTCCCCGGAGAGGCCGACCCGCACCGCCTCGCCGAAGGGGAGCGTCGCAGTGTGCTCGAAATAGCGGGCAACCCCGGGTTGGAGCGGCTCCATCTCCGGCTCGGCGTACTCCTGTGCGACGACCCCCTCGGTGTGGGAGCCGAAGTAGCGCGGCTCCTGCGCGCCGAAGGGGCGGCCCGAGGCGCTGCATTCCGAGAGGGAGGGCTGCACGCCGTTCAACGCAACGTACCGCCAGAGGAACTGCAGAGAGATCGCCGTCACCTGGTCCTTCGCGGCCCCCGCAAGCGTTTCGAGGGCCGCCACCAGGAGCGACAGGACCTCCCCGGTACCCTGACCGTATTCATCGCCTGCGGCATATGACTTGAGGAGGACCTCCGCCCAGAGGGACGCGGTGTAGAAGCGCTCAATATTCTCTTTGACCGCGGCGAAGTCGTCGACAACGTCGAAGTCGGTGATCTTGTGCTGATCCTTGACCGGATTGGTATAGAGGTAGCAGGTCCCGTAGGTGAAGGCTGTAGTCGTGCCTTTGAGCTTGCCGCGCTGGGAGTAGGCGCCGTGGGCCATGGCGCGAACCAGGCCGCGCTCCTCGGCGAGCATGGTGACCAGACGGTGGATCTCGCCGATGCGGCGATTGGTCAGGATGACGGCGCGGAAGGAATCGTTTCTATTCATGGACGCCTCGGTCACCTGAGCGGGCGCGGAAGCGGGCGCAGAGCGGCTTCTCGCAGTGACACCGGCGCGCCGAGATGAGAACTGCTGAGCGGGCGCGGGCGAAGTTGACGGTCGTACGGAGCATGCCTACACTTTACGCGCACTACAGCCACAACGTGAAGTAAGGACACTGAATGTCGCAGCCTCAAGCAATCGTACCGGCAGATCAGGTGCTGCCGAACAAGCTACCCATCATACCGCTGCAGGGACGCCCCATCTTCCCGGGCATCTTTACGCCCCTCATGATCACCTCCGATGACGACATGGAGGTAGTGGAGCAGGCGATCAACTCCGACGGCATGATCGGTCTGGTCCTCCTGGAGGAGGAAGATGTCGAGGAGGCGACCTCACGGGACCTCTACCGGGTCGGCACTGCCGCCAAGATCGCCCGGCGCATCAACCTCCCCGACGGGGGCATTAACCTCTTCATCTCCACGATCAAGCGCTTCCGGATCCACAAGGTCTTGAGCGCGGAGAAACCCATTGTCGTGGCGGCGGACTATCTAGAGGACGACTTCGAGTCCGCCGATGACGATGAGATCAAGGCGCTGACCCGCTCACTCATCTCGGAGACGAAGCAGGTCTCGGAGAACAACCCCCTCTTCTCCGAAGAGATGCGCCTGAACATGGTCAACATCGACAACCCCGGCAAAATCGCCGACTTCATTGCCAGCATCCTGAACATCGGGCGAGAGGAGCAGCAAGAAATTCTCGAGACCCTCGACGTCAAAGAGCGCATGGAGCGCGTGCTCCTTCACATCAAGAAGGAGCAGGAGCTCATGCGCATTCAGAAGCGCATTCAGAACCAGATCAACGAGAAGATCGAGAAGAGCCAGCGCGAGTACTTCCTGAAGGAGCAGCTCAAGGCGATCAAGGAGGAGCTTGGCATGCCGTCGGATGCCAAGCACTCCGAGTACATGCGCTTCAAAGAGGCGATAGAGAAGCTCTCCCTCGAGGGCGAGGTGAAGGAGGCGGTCGACCGGGAGCTCGAGAAGTTCCAGCTCATGGAGCCCAACAGCTCGGAGTTCCAGGTCACCCGGAACTACCTCGACACGATCATCTCCCTGCCCTGGGGGGACCCTCCCGCCGAAGACGTCGACATGAAGAAGGCGCACCGCATCCTGGAGGCGGACCACTACGGTCTGGAGGATGTGAAGAACCGCATTCGCGAGTTCCTGGCGGTGCGCAAGCTGAAAGGGGACTTCAAAGGCTCGATCATCTGTCTGGTGGGTCCCCCGGGCGTCGGGAAGACCTCCATCGGCCGCTCAGTGGCGCGCGCTCTGAACAAGGAGTTCTTCCGCTTCTCCGTCGGGGGCATGCGCGACGAGGCGGAGATCAAAGGCCACCGCCGCACCTACGTCGGCGCCATGCCGGGCAAGATCATCCAGGGTCTGAAGGTCGTGAAGAGCAAGAATCCCGTCTTCATGATCGATGAGATCGACAAGCTCGCCGTCTCCTTCCAGGGTGATCCGGCGTCGGCGCTCCTGGAGGTCCTCGACCCGGAGCAGAACATCACCTTCCGGGACAACTACCTTGATCTGCCCTTCGACATCTCCAACATCCTCTTCATTGCCACGGCGAACACCCTGGATACCATTCCGCCGGCGCTCCGGGACCGGATGGAGATCATCCGGCTGTCGGGGTACATCGATGACGAGAAGGTGGCCATTGCCCGGAAGTACCTGGTGCCGAAGTCGCTGGATCGCGGGGGCCTGGGCAAGAAGGACGTGAAGTACACGAAGAAGGCGCTCCTGGCCATTGCAAACGGCTACGCCCGGGAAGCGGGAGTGCGGAACTTCGAGAAGTCCCTGGACAAGATCCACCGGAAGCTCGCCCAGAAGGTCGTAACCGAGGAAGCTCAGCCGCCCTTCACCATTGAGCCGGAGCAGCTGGATGAGCTCCTTGGCAAGCCTTTCTTCAAGGACGAGACGCGTACCCAGATCACCGCCCCCGGCATGGCCCTCGGTCTGGCATGGACGCCCGTCGGAGGCGACGTCCTGGTGATCGAGGCGGTGTCGAACCCCGGCAAGGAGGGCTTCAAGATCACCGGGCAAATGGGCGATGTCATGCAGGAATCGGCAAACATCGCCTACACCCATGTGCGGCAGGTGGCAGGGCGCTTCGACGTGGTACCGGAGTACTTCGAGAAGCGACAGATCCATCTGCACATCCCCGCCGGGGCCACGCCGAAGGACGGGCCCTCCGCCGGCGTCACCATGGCCACCGCCCTCCTCTCGCTGGCAACCGGGAAGAAGCCGAAGAAGCGCCTGGCAATGACCGGGGAGCTCTCCCTGGTCGGGAACGTCCTGCCCATCGGCGGCCTGAAGGAGAAGGTGATCGCCGCGCGGCGCTACAAGATAAAGGACATTATCTTTCCCGCGGAGAACCAGAAGGACCTGGAGGAGATTCCGGAGCACATCAAGAAGGGCATCACCTTCCATCCCGTGAGCACCATGGATGAGGTCATTGACAAAGTCTTTTAGAATGAGCGCCATGAAGAGCACCGGTTCACAGCGCCGCGGCCTCACCCCGGCGGCCGCCGTCATGAGGGTAGCGAAGGTGGCGTTTGTCGCCGTCGTAATCGGGACGCTACTTGTCGGGTGCGGCGGTGCGCGGAGCGCTGCGGGCGGCGACGCGGGGAACGGCGAGCGAGACGCCGGCGGGCAAGGCGCCGGCGGTCAGGGCGCCGCATCCGAAACTGGCGCGGGGGACGCGGGCTCCGGAGGGAACGCCGGGTCCGAGCCCCAGATCGCGAATGCGGCGGAAGAGCCCATCCATCCCGCCTTCGACATCACGCGGGAGGAGCTGGAGGGGCAGATTCGCCGCGCCGCCGCCGAGCTCCGTCCCCCCTTCGGGGTCGCCTATGCACCGGCCATCCTGTCGCGTCCGGAGTACTTCCTGGAGCTCATGAGGCAGAGCTTCTCGGAGCCGCCGGAGTTCTTCCGTCTCGTGGACAAGGAGCACGCTCTCCCGGCGGGCTACGAGCCGGAGGATCTGGTTGATCTCAACCGCTACCGCGACCGGCTGGTACTCAACCGCGGGGACCTCAGCCTCCGGGCGGTGATCCTCCCGGATCTCTTCGCCATGGTCGAGGCGGCGCGTCTGGACGGAATCACACTGGATCTCTCATCCACCTACCGCTCCTACGACTACCAGGCGGGCCTTTTCCAGCGCCACGTCGACAACCTCGGCGAGGAGGAGGCTGAGCGCGTCTCGGCGCGTCCGGGCACCTCTCAGCATCAGCTCGGGACGACCGTCGACTTTGGCAGCATAACCCCGGCCTTTGCGGATACCCCCGCCGGCCGCTGGGTTGCCGAGCACGCCGGCGAGTTCGGCTTCTCCCTCTCCTACCCCGACGGCTACGAAGAGCTTACGGGCTACTCCTACGAACCCTGGCACTTCCGCTACATCTCCCGCGTCGGTACGGAGATCGAGGCGCAGTTCTTCGGCGGGCTGCAGCAGCACTTCCTGGAGTTCTACGCCCACAGTGCCGCCTGGTTCCGGGACCGCCTCGATCAGTCCTCGCAAGCGGATACAGGAGAGGATGCGTGAGCGCCACCGACAACACGCCCGCGGTCGAGCTCCTGTCACCCGCAGGCAGCGCGGAGAAGCTCCGCCACGTCTATCTCTATGGGGCCGATGCCGCCTACGTCGGTGTGGAGGGCCTCTCCCTGCGCGCCCGGGCGGAGACTGCGCCGGGCGACACCGCGGCACCGCGCCCGGGTCCGGATGTGACGACCAACGTCAAGACGGCGGGCGACCTGGCCGCGGTGAAAGGCGACCGCCGCCTCTACGGCGCGGTGAACGCCTACGTGCACCAGGCGGATCTCCGCGAGGTGGAGGCGCGCATCGAAGCGCTCGGCGACCACCCCTTCGACGCCTTCATTGTCAGCGACCTGGGGCTCATCCCGATCCTCCGGAAGTACCATCCCGACACCGAGTTGCATCTCTCCACCCAGGCGAACTGCGTGAACGCCGAGGCGGCGAAGCTCTACCGCGACCTGGGCTTCACCCGCATTGTGCCGGGACGGGAGCTCTCCCTCGAGGAGATCGCCGGGATGAAGCGTCAGGTGCCGGAGCTGGAGCTGGAGGTCTTCGTCCACGGCGCCATGTGCCTGGCCTACTCCGGCAGGTGCTTCCTCAGCGCCTGGATGGCGGAGCGCTCCGGAAACCGCGGCGACTGCGCCCACTCCTGCCGGTGGGATTACCGGGTGCTGGAGGAGAAGAAGCGCCCCGGCGAGTACTATCCTCTCTACGAAGGGGACGGCTTCACCGCCATCCTTTCGTCGAAGGACATCAATATGATCGATCACCTCGGCGACCTGATCGATGCCGGGGTCGATAGTCTGAAGATCGAGGGGCGCATGAAGTCAACCTACTACGCCGCCGTGGTGACCCGGGCGTATCGCAAGGCGCTGGACGCGGCCCTCGCGGCGCGGCAACCCCGGAGCGGCGGGCCCGTCGCGCGCCCCGGCGCAGAGATCGCTGCGCGGCCCGCCGCCGGCCCGACGCCCGTTCCCGCCACCGGCGCGGCGACCCTCACCGGGGCGCCCGACGCGGAGACGGCTGACGTCCAGCCCTTCATTGATGAGCTCTACGGAGTGAGTCACCGCGACTTCACAACGGGTTTCTACTATGGCAGGCACGATGTTGAAGCGCCGGCCCGGGGGAGCTACCGCCGTAGCCATCGTTTTCTGGGAATCATTGAGGCCCCTACCGGCGACGGCGGCTACCATCTGACCGTGAAGAACACGCTCACCCGGGGGAAACCCGTCGAGTACATTGGCCCGGACGTGCCGATGCTGCGGGACGACGGCTTCACGCTCCGCTGCGAAGGGACGGAGGTGGAGAGCGCGAATCACGACGGCCGGGACTACGTGATCTACCCGACGCAGCCGGTGGCGGAAGGGTTCCTCATTCGTTCACTTGCCGATCAGGAGGTGTGGTAATGTCCGACCTGGATGTGCGACTTGCAGCCCTCGGCGTCCGGCGCCCGCAGGTTCGTCTGCCCCGGAGCGACGTGGATCTCTTCAAATGGGCGGTCATTGCCTGCGATCAGCACACTTCCAACCCCGACTACTGGCGGGAAGTGGAGTCCCTGGTCGGGGACGATCCCTCCACGCTCCACCTGGTCTTCCCGGAAGTCTACCTGGGCGCCCCGGATGCGGCGGCGCGGATAGAGCGGATCAAGGCGACCATGAACCGCTACCTGGAAGAGGGCGTGCTCCGGGAGGAGCCCGCGCAGTTCATCCTGGTTGAGCGCCACACCGACGCCGGCCTGCGCCGCGACGGTATTCTCCTGGCCGTCGACCTGGAGGCGTACGACTTCGCCCCGGAAGCGCGCACGCTGATCCGCGCCACCGAGGGAACCATCCTCGACCGCCTGCCGCCGCGCATCCGCATCCGCGAAAACGCCGCCCTCGAACTGCCTCACGTCATGCTCCTCATTGATGATCCTGAGGACGATGTCATTGGCCCTGCCGTCGCGCGGCGTGACACCCTGTCGAAGCTCTACGACACCCCCCTCATGATGGGGGGCGGCCACGTCCGCGGGTACGCCGTGGATGACCCGGGGCTGGCCGAGCACTTCACCGCCTCGTTCGAGCGGATCGCCGCGCCTGAGACCAGCGCCGCTCGCTACGGTGTCGAGACATCCCTGCTCTTTGCGGTGGGTGACGGCAACCACTCCCTGGCCACGGCCAAGCGCGTCTGGGAGCAGCTCAAGGCGGACGGCGCCGACCCGGAGACCCATCCCGGGCGGTACGCCCTGGTCGAGGTGGTGAACATTCACGCCGTGCCCTTTGAGCCGATCCATCGTGTCGTCTTCGGCGCCGACGAGAAGGCGGTTCTCCAGGCCCTCGAGAGCGTGGTCGCCGAGGAGCCCCGTTCCGCGGGCAGCGTGGATGAGGCGGTCCGCGCCACCCGTGAGGAGGAGCGCACCATTGCCGTCCTCGCAGGCGGCAGCGCCGGCACGGCGCGCTGCGCCGGTGAAGGCCTGGTTCACGCGGCGGTGCAGCGCGCCCTGGAATCGGGACTGGCCGCCGACGTCGAGGTCGACTACGTCCACGGAGAGCGGGAGGCGGCGCGCCTTGCCGGCGCGGGCGGTGCCGGCGCCGGCCGTGCAGGCGCGGGCAGTGTCGGCGGCGGCCGTGCAGCCGCGGGCGGATCGGATGCGCGGGATGCCGTCTCCGTTATCCTGCCGCCCTTCGATCGCTCAGCCCTCTTTCGGGAGGTCGTCCACAACGGACCGCTCCCGCGGAAGGTCTTTTCCATGGGCCACGCCGAGGACAAACGCTATTACATGGAAGCTCGTGCGATCGATGAGAGTCGCTGAGTCGGCGTTCCGGGGGATGCCGGTCCGCTTCAGCTCGCTCGTTCTGTGGGGAAGACCAGACGAAGGACGACGTAGAGGGCGGCGCCGAATCCCAGGGAGATCCAGCGAATCAGGGGCAGACGGTCCGACGGGAGCGGCCGGCGCTCGATCAAGCGGCCCGCCGTCACGGAGCGACGCTCGGGTGTGAAGCCCTCTACCCGTACCACCCCTTCCTGTGCGTCGAAGTACCCGATGGATCGCGCCTCGACGGCAATTCGCTCAGCGTCGTTGCGATACGCCGTAGCTTCCGCTTCCAGCTCAGATCCGCGAGAGTCCAGGGCGGCCACGTTTTCCGAAAGCCGGTCGCGGTAGGCGGAGAGCTGTTGATGCGACTGCATACCGACGGGCCCGAGAATTGCCGAAAGAACGAAGTACAGCACGAAGGTGGCGGACACGGCAATGAAGGCTTTCACACCTAAGGTGTACGGCGCAGAACCCTCATTTCTTTAGTCATTGACAACGAAAATTGCCACGAAGTAAATTTGCTGCGCAGTTAATACGCACCGCCGCTTCGCCGATAACAGGACTAAGCGATCGTCCGCCTCAGGAGTTTCTATGGCCACCGACAACTATGACGAAGTTAACGAGTCCGGACAAACCGTGGAGCAGAGCGAGCCGGCGGATTCTCAAGGTGACGTGGACCTCGAGCAGTACGGTGTCTGGGTAAAAGCGGGGCCGGAAGACGTCGACGAGGAACCGCAGCAAGGAGAAGACGACTTCGAGCTGTCCGATCTCGGCGACTTCAATGAAAACATAGACGAGTCCGAAGGGCTCACCGACGAAGAAGAGAATCTCCTTGCCAGTCTGGAGGAGGAAGAGGAAGGTACCACCACCGTGGAAGGTGGGGAAACACCTGCCGCCGGCGGTGAGGAAGAGAGTGAGCTCGGAGGTGAGCTCGAGGATCTGGATATCGACCTCGACGAAGAGTTCAGCGACGTGAGCGAGAGCGAAGAGACTCACGACCTTTCCCTCAGCTCAGGAGATGACCTCGATCTTTCCCTCCCCGAAGAGTCCGGAGAAGCGGAAGAGGGCGACGAAGAGCTGCAACTGGACGAGAATACCGAACGCGAAATCGACGAGCTTACCTCGGGCATGACCTCCGAGGAACCGGAAGATCAGGAGGAGCTCGACCTCGAGTCCCTCGACTCCATAGAGATCGACGGTGAGCCGGTGTCCCTTGAAGAATCCGAGGAGCCGGAACCGGCGGAAGCGCCGCAGGAAGCCCCCGCTGAAGCGGAAACCGAGGCAGAGACTGGTGAAACGCCTGAGGAGGCCTCCCCTGCCGAAGAGGAAGGCGCCGCGGAAGAGGCTGGCGAGACTCTTCCCGCCCTGGAGGACGAGGTCGATGAAGACCTCACCCTCGAAGAGATCGACCTGGATGATGAGGACTTCGACGTAGATCTGGATCTCGACGATGAGCTCGCCGACCTCTCCCCGGAAGGCGAAGAAGAGGCTGAGGCTCCGAGCGAAGAGACCGGCGAAGGCGAAGCAGCAGAAGAGATCGAAGAGGTCTCACTGGATGCACTTGCCGAGTTCGACGAACCGGAAGGGTCTGAAGCTCAGGCGGCAGAGACCGAAGAGGAATCGGAGATCGATCTCGAATCCCTTCCGTCGGACAGTGAGCTCGAGGAGTTCACCTTCGACGAAAGCGATCTCGAAGATGAGGATGCCGGCGAAGAGCTGCCGGAACTGGAAACCGAGGACGAGGTCTTCGACGACGTCTCAGCAGTTCAGAGCGAGATGACCGAACCCGCCGCCGAGACGGCCGCCGAGACCGCCGAAGAAGAGCCGGCCGCCGAAAGCGACTTCGCCGGGATGGAAGAGATCGGCTCGTCCGAACCCGCCGAGGAAGCAGCACCGCAGGAGGAACCGGCGGCAGCTGCAGCTTCAACCGGTCAGGCCTCCGAGGCCGGCAGCGAGGCGCTCACGGCCCTTGCCGGTATCGAGCGAGAGCTCTCCGCAATCAAGAGCGAGCTGACGGACCTGCGGGCGGAGCTTGCGAATCTCCGTGACCGGGAACCGGAACAACTCCACGCAGAGCCGGAGGCGGCTGAAGCGGCGGCGCCGGCGGAAGCTCCCTTCGAGACACCGACGGACGAGGAGCTTACCGAAGCTCCGTCCGCGGATGAGCTGGCGGGCCTCGAAGCTGAGGAGGGCGAAGACGGCAGCAGCACCGGATTCTTCGACGATGACGAAGATGAAACCATCGCGCTGACCGGCGATGAGCTCGATCACATCCTCGACAGCGCTGAGTTCACCGAGGAGACCGGCACGCCGACGGAGCTGGAAGACCTGTACGCCGAACCCGAAGAAGAGTCGCCCCAACAGCAGGAGCCCATCGAGGAGATCACCCTCGAGGACATGGAAGAGGAAGGGGACGAAGAGGAACCGGAGGAACTCGAGCTGGAAGAGTTGGAGCCCGAAGACTCCGAGGTCGGCGAGCCACAGGAGATCGCGATGGAGGAGCCTGTTGCCGAAGAAGCCGAGCCGGAGTACCCGGAAGGCGAGGAGCAGGCATCCGAGCCACTGGAGGATCTGGAGATGGCGTTCGGCGAGGCGCCGCCGGGATCCCAGGAAACGGATTCTCGGCAAACGGAGACTTCACAGGCCCCCGAAGAGGAGTCGACGGATGAGGAGGATGAGCTCGGAGCCCTCGCCGAGATGGACATTGATACCGAGCTCGCCGACATTGAAGAGCTTTCGGACGAAGATGAAGACGAGTCGAGCCTGGATACGTCCGAGGTCGATTCCATTGACCTTGATCTCGAAGGCGAGCAGGAGCCCGGCGACTTCGAGCTCGAAGATCTTGCAGGAGCGGATCAGGAGACGGAGGCAACCGACGTGCCGCCGCCCGACGCCGCTGAAGCCGACCTGGAGGAGGCTCCGGGTGCGCCCACCTCGACAGGCGGTACCGAAGACGAGGTTCCTACCGCGACGTACGGAGATGCCGGTACCGGCGACTACGAGGGCGGAGAGGAGCTACCGGAAGGACTCCGCGAGGAGATCAAGTCGGTCCTCTCCTACATGGATCAATTGCTCGAGGCACTCCCGGAAGAGAAGATCCAGGAGTTCGCCCAGTCCGAGCACTTTGAGGTCTATAAGCGCCTGTTCGAAGAATTGGGGTTGGATAACTGATGGGACTGTTTCACCGCGTCATCGAATCGCAGGAACACACGGATCGGGACGGATTGCTTCAACGCACTGAATCGGACCCCGACCTCACGGAAAAAAAAAAGCCGTAGAATCACTCCTCGCATCCGAAGAGCAGGCTGAACCCACTCTGGAGCCCGAATCGATCCTTGCAGCTATCGAGGAGGATCTCGCGAGAGCAGGGAGTGGACTGTCCGCCGCCGGCGCCTTCGGGATCCTGCGCCGCCACCTCGGCGTCATCAAGGGCGCCCTTATGCTCCCCGTCCCGGAACGCTCGGCGTACCTGCCGTGGGTTACCGTAGGCTTTGACCCGACCACCCAGAATCTACTCAGCCTCCCCTTACCTGAGGGCGGCGCGTACACCAGAATGACTGTCCTGCGAGGAGATGACCTCGCGACCGTGCGAGAGGCGTTCTCCAACCACGACTACGATGGTCTGGATACCATCTGGCTGCTGCCCCTTTCCACAAGCGGCACCCACGTCGGCATCGCTCTGATCGCTGAAAGCGAGGCGGACCGTCTGGAGGAGCACACGCGAGGCGTCCTCCTCTCATCCGTTGCCAGACTCGTTGCCACCAGGATCGCTCAGCCCTTCGTTCCCGGCGCCGCGGACCTTCCGGGGCGCGCCGTCGTGCTTGGCCACGACGGCCTGGTCGAAGAAGCCGAACGCATGGCGCAGTCCGGCCACGAGTCACTGACCCTGGCCGAGGTCGATGTTGACGGGGTTGCCGCACAGGTTGCCCGGACCCATGACGCAGTAGACCGCTTCCGGCTTAGCGGAGAGATTTCGCGGTTCGTTGCTCTCATGCTCTCCGGGCATGCGAACGTAGGCACCACGAAGGATGGCCGGACCGTTGCCCTCATGGAGGCCGACCGAAACGTCAAGCTGCTCTTTCATCAGGCCGGGCAGAGCCTGCGCAAACTCTTCCCGGAAGTGACGGAGGGCCGCAGTCTGCTCAAGAAGAGCGTAGAGTGGGAGACGGCAACCACCGACTTCCACGAGGTTCTCCGCGCAGTCACCTCGGACGCATGATCGAGCTCGTCGCAACTCCCGGCGGGGAGCCCTCGCTCAGGGTGGATCGACGATACGTTCACTCCCGCCGCGATCCCCGCACTGAGGCGCGGCGATTTCTCGACTCCCGGAAGAAGTCGGAATTCCACCCCACGGTGCTCGTTGTCGGCGCAGGCCTGGGCTACCTCATTGAGGAGGCGCATCGCGCCTTTCCGGGCTGCCGGGTGATCGCGCTGTACCTCTCCGCTGCCTGCAGGGCGCACTCGATAGCTCGCGCCGCGGAGGCCTGGGATCCCTCCGATCCGACCGATGCCGGAGCGTTTCTTCTGAACGTCCTGGAAGAGGATGCGCTCCCCGGCCTTCTTGCCCTGTTCTGGCGGCCCGCCCTGGCGGCGTTTCCGGACACCGCTCACGACGTAGAGAAGCGGGTTCGCCAGGGTCTGAACCGTCTCAACGCAGCACTGGCAACCGCCGGCTACTTCGGTCCGCGGTGGTTTCGCAACGCCCTGGCGAACTATCTCAACACCGACGCATGGTGCCGCCTGAACCGGACGGATCTGCCCGTCGTCGTCGCCGCCCCGGGACCGACCCTGTCACTGGTGATACCGGCGCTGCGAGACGCACGAAGCCGCTTCGTTCTGGTTGCGGCCGCTTCGGCCCTCCTCCCCCTGGAGCGGGCAGATGTGACGCCGGATCTCGTAGTCCATCAGGATGCCGGCTTCTACAGCGGCGAACACCTCCGCCATCGGGCCGCCGCCCCTCACGGCGAGAGCGCATCGGGCCGGAGCGCGGGCGACGGGGGAGCCGTAGACCGGGCCGCCGCTGGCCGGGATTCCGTCGGCTCCGGAATCGTCATGGTACAGCCATTGAGCGCTCGTCCCGTACCGGAGGTTGCCGCGTCGGTAGCCTGGATATCATACGACCATCCCGCGGATGCCCTCCTTCGCGACCACGACGACGCTCCCTATCTGGCTCTTGGACAGCTGGGCACCGTCACTGCGACGGCCACCCGCCTTGCGCTGAATCTCACCACGGGAGCTGTGTATCTGGCGGGGGTGGACATGGCCGCGAAGGATCTTCAAAGCCATGTGCGGGGTCACTCCTTCGAGGAGTATCACCTCGGACAAACCGACCGGCTGCATCCGGCGCTGACTACCCACCTCGGCAGAAGCATCACCCGGGAGAACGGCAGTGACACCGGAGCGGACGGCTGGCGGGTAAGCGCCGACCTCGAAATCTACGCCGACTGGTTCACCCGCCTGGCGGAGGAAAGCCGTGGGCCGGATCAGGGAGCAACGGCGGGAGCGGACGCGGGTGACCGCCCGGAAGCAACCCCTCATGAGAGCGGGCGCCTGCGCCGACTCGCGCCGTCGCCGGTCGATCTGGGCATACCGATCGCGACGCTCTCGGAGCTAACGGCGCTCCCACTACCGGACGATAGCGATCACGCGCATTCCGTTCCGCCCGGCCTCGTCCGGCAGGTGACGCCCCCGCCCGAACGGGAGCGCGCCCGGCGTATCGCGGCAGCGCTCGAGGCGTGGCGCCGCGCGATAGAGCAGTCCATGTCCACAATGGCCGCGACGCCGGCGACCCCGGGCCGCGCCATGAGGCTGCCGACGCACGTTCGGAATCTGGCGTGGCACCTGGCTCTGCCGGAGCTCCTGCGGGTCGATCGGCTGGAGCGGGGAGCTTCCCGGGAGGACTCGTCTCACGCGAGTGCCTCCGGACCGACAGAAAGCGGAGAGATTGCCGACGCCATCTATGCGCTGCGCAAACGGCTTCTCTCGACCATCGATCGCATGGAGGCTCGACTGTCCGCGCAGGCTCACATCCGCACGGAAGCGGAACCTCGCACAGAGACGCACCTTCGCAACCAGTCCTACCTGCAGGACAGCGGGAGCGATCCGGAATGAGTGCGACGCGTCGACGCAACATCGAGCTTCTTCGCCGCACCCAACCTCGATCGGTTCGGGCGATAGAGGAGGCGGAGCCCCTACCCTACCTCACGGTCGAGGCGGCTCGAAACGGCCTTCCCAACCTGGTCGCCGCACCACAGGGTAGGCCGCGGAGCCTCCACTCCCGGATGGATCCAGCCCGCGAGGCGGAGCGTCTTGCAGCGGCACTCTCGCCGGAGACCGGCCTGGTCGTGATATTCGGATTGGGTGCAGGCCACCACCTGCGGAGCGTCCTCTCGCGGCGAGCGGTGCGCGCAGTCATCCTCTGCGAGCCCGATCCCGCCTACGTCGCGGGCGCCCTGGAAATCGAGGGAATCGGCGAGCTCCTGGGAGACACGCGGGTCACCCTGGTCACACCGTGCAGCGAAGAATCGGCCGCGCGCATCGTCGGCGAGACCTACGCGCCGCTCTTTCACCGACAGGCGGCATTCCTCCCGCTCAGAGGGCGAACGGATCTGACGCCGGAGACCTTCGCGACGCTGCAGAGTGCGGCGCGCCACGGAGTTGAACGCGCCCTCGCAGACTTCGCGACGCAGCGTGCGTTCGGCCGGCGGTGGCTTCACAACATCCTGACGAACCTCACGACGATTCGACGCACCGTCGAGCCCGTTCCGCGCCGAGGGCCGTGCATCGTAACCGCGGCGGGACCGTCTCTGGAACGACTCTTTCGCGAGGCCCCGGTCGAGGCGGGATCGATCATTGTGGCGACCGACACCTCTCTGCCCGTGCTGATCCAGCGCGGTATCCGTCCGCATTTCATCGTCACCATTGACAGTCAGCTCGCCTCATACCACCACTTCCTCAGGGGCGTGCCGAAGGCAACCATTCTGGTGGCCGATGTTACCGCCTCGCCGACGGCGCTCCGCCAGGCGTCGAGGGTGAGCCTGCGCGTCGGCGGCCATCCCCTGGGCCGCTATCTTGCCCGGCAGACCGGCGCCCTGGGCGACCTCTACACCTTCGCCGGCAGTGTGACTCATGCAGCAGTCTCCTTCGGGCACGAGTACGCGGCTGCGGAGGAAGTTCGCGTCTTCGGCGCGGACTTCGCCTATCCCAACGGAGCGGCGTACGCCCGGGACTCCTACCTGCACCGCCACTTCCGGATCAAGGAGTCCCGCCTCCACCCGACGGAGCACGCCTTCGCCGACTTCGTCTATCGCCGCGGGAAGCGACGCACCTCCGACCGATCCGCAAGGCCGATCCAGGATGACCTGCACTACGGCTCTCCCCTCCTCGACGCATACCGGCAGAACCTCAACGCTCTCGCCGAGAACCTGGGCATACGCATCCTCCGGGAACCGCCGGCAGGCGCCGGAGACGTTGGGGACGTCGGTCAAACCCGGCGGTCACCCACCGAACCGGCAACACAGCCGGCCGCAGCAGCTGCCGCCGGACTGGACGGCCTGTCGCCGGACCCGGAAGCGCGGGACCTCGCACTCCCACCGGGGACGGAGCTCCTCGCGACTTACGCGGACGCGGCGAAGGGACTTCCCCTCCTCGATCCGCAGCGGCTCTTCGAAATGGAATCGCTCTCCGCCGACGAGGCCGAGCTCTGGCATACGCTTTCCCCCCTCGCCGCGACGATGGCGGAATGCGACGCGAAAACGGGGATTCCGACGGCCCCGCCGGCGGTTTCCCTGGAGGCCGCACGCCGGGAAACCCTCGCGACGATTCACCGGGTCCTCGAAACGCGTCGATGACCGACACCGGACCCTGCCAACCAGGGGCGCTCTGAAGCCGGCGTACTCTACATGAAAACAACGCCGCCGTAGCCCACGAAGGTGCTTCCGGGCCGAATGTCGTAGCTGGTGTAGTGGCCGACCAGCTCGCCGCGGGTTGCGCCGCGGCGGCGCGCATAAGCCAGGGCAACAAGGGCGCCGCCGGGCGAGCAGGCGGACTGGTTCGACGCCGCGTGCGCCAGTGCGCCGGGGCCGTCCATCCGTATCAGTACATCCAGGAAACCGGCATCGTTTGTTTCGACGACCCACTCGTGGGCGCGTTCCCCCGTCCCGTGGGGGGCGAAGCCGAAACCTGGCCCGTAATGTGTCAGATCCGTCGAGCCGACAATGGTAACGGAGAGGTTCCGCTCCTTCCCGTATGTGGCGAGAGCCTCCCCCAACTCCTCCGCAACTCCGGAAGGAGGCACGCGGCACACCAGGACCTCTGCGTCCGGCAGGAGATGCTGAACCATGGGAATGAGCACATCCGTTGAGTTGTCAAGCTCCGAGATCTCCTCGCTGGTGAACTGCTCCTGCACCATCCGCGCAGCTTCCAGGGCGGTTGCAGCCACTCCGAGAGGCGTCCGGTGTCCCTCCGCCGTCGACACGAGAATGGGATCTCTCGAGCGCAGGTGCCCGCCGGCAATGACGACGATCCTTGCGGTCCGGCCGAGCCTGGCAATCGCCCGGGCCGCCAGCGGTCCCGAAAAGCCCCACCCTGCATGGGGTGCGACGCACGCCGCGGCATCGGTGTCCGCGTCTTCGTCGGTAGTCCCGGCGCCCCCTGCACCGGCACCCGCGCCTCCGTGCGCGGTCGGCGCACCTCCGTCACCCCGGACCCATCGATCGATGCTATCTCTCATCTCGGACGCAGAATCCGGGTACCAGCCGGTCGGCAGTGTAGCGTGGCGAATCATCTCATCCTCCCTGAGCGCAGGCATTAGCGCATGGCAGATCGTGTGAATTTCCCCTATAATGACCGCATGCGACGTCCCTTCGCGGTCTTCTACATCATTCTCACCGTCGTGTTCTTTCTGGGCGTCATTGGCGGCGCGGCGTACAGGCTCAACGACGCCCGGGAGAACGCCCATGAGACTGCGGCTCGTCACTTCCGCAGCTTCCATCAGGCCGTAGAACAGCGCCTTGCCGAGGCGGGGGCCGTTGACCCGCGGGTGGCCCAGAGCGAGCTTACCACCCGCATCGACGGACCGACCGAGGTCAAGACCGTGGTGCTGTACTCCCTTCGAGACGGAGTGTACTACCTGTGGGCGGCGGACCGAAACCGCGTTGCCCTGGCCAATGTGGCCGGAGCGGTGCCGGTTCCGGACCTGGCGAGCAACAGCGTGGTGGAGACGCGGCTGTTGGAGTCGATTCAGGTGAACGACCGGAGCGTGATTCTCGAGGCGATCTACGGCACCCTCGACTCCGAGGATGTATTCGTAGTTCTGCGGGACAGTCTCATTGCCGTGCTCGGATTTGCCGTGGTGACCTTGATCGTTGCAGTGGTATCTCTTGTCGTATCGCGCAGGCAGACCGCCTTGGCTGAAGGGCCGGGACACGCCGAGCCGGGCGCCGAAAGCGCACCGGAGATGATCAAGACCACCTCACCGGACGAGCCGGAGCAGCCGCTCGCACCGGAGGAGCCTTCCGCCGGGGAAGAGATGGAGCTCGAACCCGACTGGACGCGTGAGACCACTCCGGAAACCGCGTCGCTGGAGACTCCACCCGCTGAGCCCCCGCCGATCGAGCCGGCGCCGGTCGAGCCGGAACGACCCTCGTCTTCCCTGTTTTCTGATGTGAGCGGGGTGGGACATCGAGAGCACCTGGAGCATCGGCTCACCCTGGAGCTCGAGCGTGCGGCGTACAACGAGCAGGATCTGTCCGCAGCCCTCGCGGCGTTCCCGGGGCTCTCACCGAGAAGCCATGGGTACAAGAACGTTGCCGAGTTGCTGGTCGAGCGGTTCGGCTTTCGCGACCTCATCTTCGAGTTCGATGATGAGACCTTCTGCCTGATTCTGCCGAACGCCGATCTGGACGAGTCGATTCACCTGATCGAGGACTTCCAGCGCACCGCCGCCGGCCGGCTCCCTCAGGATATCGGCGAGCCCATCTTCGGCCTGAGCGCGCGAACAGGGAGGCTCGTCGATGGGACCCGCCTGATTCGCGAAGCCCAGAGCGCCCTCCAGCGAGCAGCCGGAGCGAGCGGCCGCATCATCGGCTTCCGCCCGGACCCTCAGAAGTACCGCCAGCACGTCGCCGGCAAGCACGAAAGCGAAAGTTGAGCCCCGCGCCGCATTGCACGGGGCTGCGCGTCGCTTGCGCCTGCATCATGCGGGGCGACGTTTCGGCCGCCTCGCGCCGTTGTCCTTACTCCGGGCCGGTACCCGTTTCCGCCTGATCACCCGTCTCCTCCTGCTCGGGAACCGTGTAGAGATCGTCCGGCGCCCGGAAGAGCCGGCGCACGCCGAAGGTGCTGGCCGTCAGCAGGTAGGGCTCGCCGTTCTCATCCGACAGGATGTCGGGACCGGAGGCTTGCAGGAAGAACTGCTCCGACCCGGCGGGATCTCCCACCTTGAGGGCGTACTCCCGACCGCTCCCGGTTGAGATGATGACTTCCATGGCGGGGTTTTCCAGACCGAAGGTGTCCTCCGTACCCGTGGCGGCTCCGGTGCCTGCGGTCGCGAAGGAGCTCGCCTCGAAGTCGACAATGTTGCCGGCCCAGCGGTTGACGGCGTCCTGATCCACCTCTGCGCCCTCAGGCGGCGTAAAGGTGTCGTCGAACTGCCACTCACCGTTCTCGTTCCGGAAGACCGTGAACCGGGCGACCCGCCGCGTCGGCGCTCCGCCTTCCTCTTCCGGCTCGCCCGCGGCAATGTCCGCATCTATCGAGATTCGCTGCACCGCACTGCCGGTGAGACCGCGCGGCAGAGCCAGAAGCTCGGCGAAGTAGTCCGGCCGCTCCTGGAAGTAGAAGCTGAGGCTGTTCCTGGTGATGTAGACGCTCGAATCGTCCGCGGTGCGCACGTAGACGCGGTTACCCTGCAAGGCGGGTTTGCCGAAGTAGGCGGTGGCAAGGACCTCACCTTCGGTGGAGGTCACCGTCACGCGGTCGGCCGCGTCCTCCCCGATCTCGAAGTCACCGTAGAGGTCGGAATTGTCCGTCACGGTGCGAACCGTCCGCAGCCCCTGCAGCGCCTCGAGGAGGGCGGTAACCCGTGATGCCCGGGCGGGAAAGAAGGTTTCCTCGAGGCGGACCGACCACTCGTCCTCCCCGTCGCGACGGATCGTGACGGTCCGGCCGTCGGCATCGTCCCCTTGAGAAAAGAGCTCGATCTCACCCACATCATCGACGGCGAAGGCCGAGACCACGGGCTGATTGGCCGCCCGGGCGCGGCGCGCCTGCGGGGAGAACGCGGTCCCGACGACGTAGGTAACGATCAGGACCACCAGTACGACACTGAGGATAGAGATGCGCGTTCGAAAGCTCATTCTTCACCCCCACTCTTCCGGCTTGCGGATTTCTCGCGGCGACGCCAGAACCGGACAACGCCGAAGGCGATCACGGCGAGCGGAACAATGACGATGTTGAAGATCTCCGCGAAGGTGGCGACGCGCGCCTTGACGGCGGGATCCTGAATGGCGTTGAGCCGGACGTCCCGGGTCGCCCGCGTCTTGATCTGGAGAAGGTCGTCCTCATTGGAGAGCCACTCCGCGACGTTCTCCAGGAAGGCGATGTTGTAGCGGCTGTCGGTGAACTGCAGCAGATCCGAGGCGAAGTCGGAGTCGCCGACCACGATCATGCGGTTCTGATCAACCGAGGGGTCGATCTCTTCCCAGGCGGTATCGACGCCTTCCCGGGTCGGGATCTCCTTGCCGTCGAAGTAGCTGGTGAAGGCCCCGGTCATGGTCACCGCCAGAACGTGAGCGCCCCGCGTGTCGGCGGCGTTGCGCTGGAAGGCCATAGCCTGCTGCGGGTTGATGACGAAGGGCTCCTCCATGAGCCAGGACTCGCGGGAGGACTCCAGGAGCACCGACGCCTTCTCCTCCGCCTTCGGCAGAATTGTCACCGGGCTCGGCCAGTAGAGATCCAACCCGGCGAATCGTGCAGTGATCGGATTGTCCGGATTCGCGCCGGGGCCGGTCACGCTCACCCAGTGCGGATAGGGCTCGAGGGATTGCACGTTTACGTTTCCCATGGCGCGGCGCACGGGGATGCGCTGATTCGAGGTATCCAGCACGAGGTTCCGGCGCACCCTGACGCCGTAGGTTTCCAGCATGTCGAAGATGGGCCACTCCCCGGGGACGGAGGCCTGGAAGGTGCGCTGATAGTCGACGTTCACCCCGTCGACGGCGAAGAGTACCTTCCCGCCGTTCATGACGTACTGGTCGATGGGGAAGAGGTCGAACTCCTCCAGGTCGCTGCCGCCCAGAACGAAGAGCGCCGAGATCTCCGGTGGAATGTCCTCTCCCTGTTCGACCCGGCGCACCTCGAAGGAGCGCGAGAGATTCTGCTGGAGGGCCTGATAGAACTGCGAGAGCTGCTCGTCCTCGCTTCCGAGGAGGAGACCGACGACATCGCTCGTGCCCTGGACCAGGTTGCGAATGGTCGAGGTGAGCTCGTACTCCAGGGAGGCGGGGTCGAAGACGACCGGCAGCGTCTCGGACTGATCCAGGTAGGAGATGACGATGCCGGTGTAGACAACCGCCAGACTCTGCTGGTCCTGCTCAATGACCTGGATCTGCTGGGGTACCACCCCGAGGTTCTCGACCTGACTGGTGATACCCGCCGCCTGCGGGTCCACCACGTCCACCGTGATGGTGCCGCGGGAGTACGCGGCGTACTCGTTCAGGATATCGACGATCTGCTGCGTCTCGACGGCGCGTTGCCGGAGCCGGTCGGAGAGGTAGTAGGTGATATTCACCTGCTCCGGAATCTCCTGGAAGAGGTTCCGCGACACTTCCGAGATGCTGAAAACCTTGTTTTCGGTGAGGTCGAGGCGAAGGAAGTAGATCGCGCTGTTGAAGACGACCGCCACGATAATGGCGATGACGAGTATGAGCGAGACTGTTTCCTGTGCACGCTTACGCATACCGGGCTACCTCCACTTCCGAAAGACGAGGACCTTCGTGTTCAGGTAGAGGAAGAACGCCGCCAGGGCGATATAGAACACGAGATCCCTGGTGTCGATGAGGCCCTTCTCGAAGCTCGAGAAGTGGTAGTCCAGGGACAGGTAATTGAAGAGTGTGCCGAGCCACTCGGGCAGCTCCATCAGGAAGTTCACCTGATTGATCAGCGTGAGAAAGAGCAGCACCACGGCGCTCAGGATGAATGCGGTGATCTGGTTCTTCGAGAGTGACGACACGAAGAGCCCGATTGCCAGCCCCGCTGCACCAAGGGCCAGAACACCAATGTACTGCCCCGCGATCTGACCCGCCTCGAAGTCGCCCAGGGGAGCGATCGTGAGCGGCACCGGAATGGTCAGAACCAGCGTCAGAACGAGGAGCGAGAAGGCGCCAAGGAACTTCCCCGCCACGGTCTGGCCCTCCCGGAAGGGCAGCGTAAGGAGGAGCTCGACGGTGCCGATCTTGTTCTCCTCCGCCCAGGAGCGCATGGTCACCGCCGGTAACAGGATAATGAAGACGATGGGGAAGATGGCGAAGTAGTTGCGCAAGGACGCCACGTCCTGAGCTACGAACTGCTGAATGTAGAAGAACCACACCGAGGTGAACACCAGGAAGAAGATCACCACGATGTAGGCGATCGGTGAGTTGAAGTAGGTTGCAAGCTCTTTTCGCAGGAGCGTCATGGTCTGCTTCATTGCGAACCCTCCTCGGCGGTTGCGGCAGTGAGCCGCAGGAAGACGTCCTCCAGGCTGTAGCGCTTCTTCGACAGGGACAGGAGCTTGACCTTGTGCTCAACCGCCCAGTCGAAGACCGCCTCGCCGCCTTCGGCGCCGTACGCCGGGGCGGCGCCGCGGCGTACGGTGACCTGGATCTCCGCGCGGTCGCTCCCCTGGCGGTTGACGGTGTCCACCTGTCGCAGATTCGGGATTGTCGAGAGCGCATCCTCGATGTTCTCCGGGAGGGGGCCCTTGATCTCGAAGGCGAAGACATCGTCTCCCTTCATCTCCGAGGCTATCTGGGCGGTCGTTCCCTCGGCGGCAATGACACCTTCGTTCAGGATCACGACGCGATCGCACACCGCCTCGACCTCCTGGAGATAGTGCGTCGAGAGAATGACAGTCTTCGCCCGCCCGAGCTCCCGGATGAGACCGCGAATCTCCACGATCTGATTCGGATCGAGGCCGGTAGTCGGCTCATCCAGAATAAGGATGGCGGGATCGTGGATGATCGCCTGGGCGAGTCCGGTTCGCTGGCGGAACCCCTTCGAGAGCGCGTCTATCGACCGGGTGCGCACGGGCTCGAGGCCGCACACCTTTACAACCCACTCAATCCGCTCTGCCTGCCTCTCCGGCGGTACGCCCCGGGCGCGCGCCATGAATTCGAGATACTCATTAACGTTGAGCTCTCCGTACAGCGGAGTGTGCTCCGGCAGGTATCCCAGATTCTGCTTCACGTCGATCGGATTGGTGTAAACGTTGAAGCCGTTCACCCAGGCGTCCCCCGCGGAGGGGAAGTGATACCCGGTCAGGATCTTCATGATGGTGGTCTTCCCGGCACCGTTGGGTCCGAGAAGACCGAGGATCTCACCGGGTGCGGCGCGGAAGGAGACGCCTTTGACTGCCTGCACGGAACCGTAGTTCTTCGCAACGTCCAAGACTTCTACCATAAGCTACCTCGCTACTCGGGGTATGGGATGGATATGGTTTGCTGATCTCGAGTCAGGAAGCTGTCGGGGAAGTGGGCCTGCGCCTCCTTCTGGAGCTTCTTCAGCTGGCGATTGGTGTAGCGCGGACTGTAGTGGATCAACCCCATCTGCTTCACTCCGCCGGCGTCGCGAGCCAGCTTCCCCGCATCCTCAGCCGTCATGTGGCCCTTCTCGTGGGCGGCCTGGCTGAGCTCCGACTCGAACATGCCTTCGCAGATCAGAAGATCGGAACCCCTCACCTCGTCGGCAAGCCCGGGCGTTCTCGTGGAGTCGGTAATATACGAGAACTTCCTTCCCGGCCGCGGGTCCCCCATGACCTGGCTCGGCTCGATCACGGTGCCGTCGTCAAGAGTGACACGCTCGCCCTGCTGGAGTCGAGACCACATGGGTCCGCGCGGAACGCCGAGCTCCATGGCCTTCTCCGGAAAGAAGACCCCTGGCCGCGTCTCTTCCTCCAGGATGTAGCCGACACATACCCGGGTATGCGCCAGGGGAATCGACCGAATCTGAAAGCCCTCTCCGGTATAGACGACCTGAGGAACTTCCGGGTTCGCAATCTCCTGAACGATGATATCGAAATTGATGTACATCTCCAGCACTTTGCGGCTCGAGGCCACGTACTCCCGCGTCCGTGGCGGCCCGATGACGTAGAGCGGCTCATCGCGGTCCACCTGCGCCGAGAGCATGAGCATGCCGGGAAGCCCCGTCACGTGATCGGCGTGGGTGTGGGAGATGAAGATGGTGGTGATCTTCTTCCATTTGAGGTTCAACGATCGAAGCGACACCTGGGTCCCCTCGCCGCAGTCGAAGAGAAAGAGCTCCCCCTCTCTCCGCAGGAGAATCGAGGTCAGGTGACGGTTCGGTAGCGGCATCATGCCCCCCGTGCCGAGCACGAAGGCTTCCATGTTCATTCCTCAGAGCCTCTCACTTCAGTAGTTGGTAGCGGGCGCCATGCGGGCGCCCCGCCGGGCCGGCCGGTGGCTTCGGGCGCAACCGGCCCCGGCAACGGACGGCCGCAGCCATCGACGGTCCGCGGCCCGCGCCTGCCTAGCAGCCAGTCTAGGGCTCGATCTCCTTCTCGTAGTCGATCTCGGGAAACCCGAACCCGTGAATCTGCAGGAAATCCGTCTGGTACCCTTCGAGGTCCGTAACCTCTTTCAGGTTCTCCTCGCTGATCTTCGGCCAGATGGCGGTCACCTCATCCTGGACGTCCCGGCGCATCTCGTAGTCGTCCATGCGGATACGCCCCTCGTCATCCGTCGGCACCGCGCCGCCGGCGTAGAGCCGGTCCGCAAAGAGACGGTACATCTGTTCAATCGGACCCTCGTGGAGCCCCTTCTCTTTCATGATCCGAAAGAGCGTCGACATGTAGAGCGGCACCACCGGTATCACTGCGCTCGCCTTGGAGACTATTGCCTTGTTGATGCTAACGTGCGCGCTGCCGTTGACCGGTTTCATGAGGTCGGTGACTCTGGATGCCGTGGCCTCGAGTTGGTCCTTCGCCCTGCCGATGGTACCCTCCCGGTACATCGGGCGGGTGAGCTCGGGACCAATGTAGGAGTACGCCACCGTCCGGGCGCCGTCGGCGAGAACACCCGCATCCATAAGCGCCTTGATCCACAGCTGCCAGTCTTCTCCCCCCATCACTTTGACGGTAGCATCGATCTCCTGCTGACTTGCAGGCTGGATCGTCACCTCTCCGAGCGTCTCTTTCATGGGATCGAGAGAGGTGGCGGTGTAGGGCCGACCGATGGGTTTCAGCGCGGAGTAGAAGGTCTCTCCGGTATCGGGGTCCTTCCGGACACCCGAGGCAAGCGAGTAGACAACCAGGTCCACCGTGCCGAAGAGCTCGCGGATGCGTTCGATCGCCGCAGCGCGGGTCTCGTGAGAAAAGGCGTCGTCAATGATGGTTTCGGAGACGAGACCGGCGTCCTTCGCCTTTCGATCAAAGGCCTCGGCGGCGTACCACCCGGAGGTTGCGGTCCGCTTCTTCGAGGCGGGCTTCTCGAAGGCGACGCCCAGAGTCCCCGCACCGGCGCCGAAGGCCGCCGTGATTCGGGAAGCAAGCCCGTACCCCGCCGAGGAGCCGACAATCAGAGCCGCCTTCGGACCATCAAGCGTCTCTTGTGCCTTCACGTAATCTATCTGCTTCTGCACCAGCAGGTCGCACCCCTCGGGATGCGCGTTCATGCAAATGCCGCCGCGAATCATGGGCTTCACTACCATGGCGCCCTCCTTCCGTACCGCCAAAACACGATGCTGAAATGGTTTCCTGACCGTACACAAGAGCCGCCGCTATGGCAACCGGCGCCCGCCTTGACGTGGTTCGGGCGCCTTGACGCGGTCGGGGCGCCTTGACGCGGTGGGGGCGCCTTGACGCGGTGGGGGCGCCGGGCTACCGTTGCCATCTCAAGAGAGGACCCGATGAACCTACCGATTCGTGAGTGGAGCAGTCTGGACGAGCAGGAGCGTCGCCGCATTCTCGCACGCTCCGAAAGCGACATCTCCGCAGTCCACGACGCCGTAGCCGACGTCATTGCCACCGTTCGCCGCGACGGCGATACCGCCCTGCGGGAGCTCACCCATCGCTTCGACAAGGCGGACCTCGCCGATCGGGAGCTCCTGGTTTCGCGAGAGGAGATCGATTCTTCCGGCGATTCCCTGTCCCGGGAGGTACGGGACGCGCTGGACTACGCCATTGAGAACGTCCGACGCTACCACGCGGCGCAGCTCCCGCCGGAGATTCACACCACGGAGGTCCGACCGGGCATCCTGGCAGGGGAGCGCTGCCGGCCGATTCCCTCGGTGGGGCTCTACGTACCCCGCGGTCGCGGCAGCTTTCCCTCCATGCTGTACATGCTCGCCATGCCGGCACACCTCGCCGGCGTCGGACGCATTGTCGTGGCAACGCCACCGGGCCCGGACGGGACGGTGGACGCGGCGTGCCTCTACGCGGCCGAGCAGTGCGGAGTCCACGAGGTGCTGCGCGTCGGCGGCGCCCAGGCAATCGCCGCCCTGGCGTACGGAACCGAGAGTATGGCCCCGGTGCGCAAGATCATGGGCCCGGGCAGCGCCTACGTCGCATCCGCCATGCGCCAGGTCGCGGGAGATGTGCACATTGGTCTGCCCGCGGGGCCGTCGGAGTCCATCATCCTGGCGGACAAGCACGCCGACCCGTGGCGGGTGAGCCTGGATCTCATGATCGAGGCGGAGCACGGTTCGGACTCATCCGCCATTCTGGTCACTCCGAGCCGCCCCGTTGCCGAAGCGGTAGCGGAGATCATACCCGCCCTCGCCGAGGATGTACCGGAACCCCGCCGGACCTTTCTTGCGGACGCCCTCACCGGCTACGGCGGCATCATTCTCTCGGAGGATATGGCCGAAGCGGTGGAGATCGTGAACGCCTTCGGCCCCGAGCACCTGCAGGTCCAGACGGCGGATCCCTACGAGACGATCTCGGGAATAGAGAACGCCGGGGAGATCCTCATCGGCCCGGAGGCGGCCTTCAGCATTGCCAACTACGCCACCGGCGCGAACGCGGTCCTCCCCACCGGCGGCAACGCAGTCACCTGGTCCCCCGTCTCCGTGCGGGACTTCGTGAAGTTTCAGTCGATCGTCCACGTGACGTCGCAGGGTTACCGCTCCGCTGAACCCCATGTCGTCACCCTTGCCGACTACGAAGGCTTCCACACCCACGCCGCCGCGCTGCGCCGGCGCTTCGAATCCCTGGGAGGATAGCTCCAGGGCGAGAGCGAGGCGGCCACCGCAGTCCGCACACGGGGAGTCGCGCGGCGCGGGGGCCCAGACGCGGAGAGGCCCTCCGGGTGGCCCGTGGGGTGTCCCAGGCAGGGGGCGGCAATCAGCGCCCGCTCCGCGCGCCGGGAGCCGAGGGCAAAGTTGACGTCTGCGGTCGGAATCACGGATCTTAACGCCCGACAGGAGGCGAAGGATCATGACCGTACGAGGACTGCACCACGTCACCGCCATCGCCGGCAACCCCCAGGAAAACCTCGACTTCTACGTCGGCGTTCTGGGCATGCGACTGGTGAAGCGCACCATCAATCAGGATGTGCCGGACAGCTATCATCTCTTCTATGCCGATGCCGACGGTACCCCCGGTACCGACTTGACCTTCTTTCCATGGCCCGGGCTCGGCCCGAAGCGGGAGGGGATCGGCCTGTGGCAGGAGATCTATCTGACCGTTCCGGCGGGCAGCCTGGAGTACTGGCGCGACCGCCTGGCGGAGCTCGGGACGCAGGCGGGGGC
Organism: uncultured Spirochaetaceae bacterium; assembly: GCA_964654185.1. Lineage (GTDB taxonomy): Bacteria > Spirochaetota > Spirochaetia > DSM-27196 > PWMO01 > CAYFQV01. Next base: position 26,167 of record CAZZIE010000038.1, read on the forward strand.
CCGCGTCAATGTGCGCGTCAATGTGGAGGAAACACGCTTCGGCGTGCGCACCCTCCCCTTTGCGGATCCCCACGGTCTCAACCTCGCTCTCGTGGAAGCGGAACCGTACGAGGGGTTCGAGCCCTCCTCCTGGACGGACAGTCCGGTCCCGGCGGAACACCGGATTCTGGGGCTCGGCGGCGCACGGCTCACCGTACGCTCCGGCGAGCCGACGGCACGCTTCTTCGAGCACGCCTTCGGCTTTCGGGAAGTGGGGTCGGAAGGTGACTGGACCCGCTACGCTGTCGGTGGAGGCAAGGCGGGACAGACCATCGATCTGAAGGTGATCCCCGAAGGTCGCCGCGGCGAGTGGGGCGTCGGCGCCGTCCACCATGTGGCGTGGCGCGCCGCTGACACCGATGAGCAGCAGGAGATTCGTCGTCAGGTGTCATCGACGGGGCGCCCGCCCACGGAGGTCATCGACCGCTTCTGGTTCAAGTCGGTTTACGTCATGGAACCGGGAGGAGCGCTCTGTGAGATCGCCACCGACGGTCCCGGATTCTCCGTGGATGAGGACCCGGAGCGTCTCGGCGAACGCCTCGTGCTGCCGGAGTGGTACGAGCCGCAGCGCCGTCAGATAGAGGCGGTTCTGCCGCCTTTGCGTGATCCTGCCCCGGTCAAGAAGTGACGCAGTTGACCCGACAAGGGGCGGGGCGGTGAGGCGGCGGCGCGCTGAAGCGATGAGACGGCGGCGTGGTGAGACGGCGGCGTGGTGAGGCGGCGACAAAGCGGTAAGACGTTGAGGCGGTCCAGGCGGATCCGAGGTCGCCGGCCTCATTCGGCGCCTCCGGGCTCAGTCGGCGTCTCCGGGGCCGTCACCTCCGGAGCCTTCGCTTCCGGAGTCAGGGTCGCCCCCTCCGAGTACGATCTCGCGGATCCCGGCAATGATGAGCCGGGAGATCAGGGAGGTGTACTCGTCGAAGAAGTCATCGTCCCGGGTGAAGCAGAAGGCCTTCTCGAGGCCGCGGCCGAACAGAAACGTCGAGTAGATCATGGAAAGGAGGGCCGGCCCGACGATCCGATGCAGAGCATCGGCGTCGAGACAGTGCCCGCCGACACGTGGATCTCCGGCGTGCAGTTCGCCGTTGCGCGAGACACCGCGCGGCACGCCGTCGCTCTCCGTTTCGGATTGCCCTTCCCGGCTGCGGACGCCACCGTTCGATGCCCCCGGCGACACGGCAATGCTCGGCAGAAGCCACTCATCCATGAGCTCCCGGACGAGCCTCAGGTACTGCGCCTCGAAGCCGGAGGCCTCCGCCGGTAGATGCGGCAGCTCCGTTACCACGATTCTGAACACGTCCTGACGACCCTTCATGAAGCGCGTCGTTTCGGCAACGAGCCGCCGAATCTTCCCTTCAAGTTGCTCCTCTTCGCTCACGGCGGCCTGGACGATTCGGGAATACTCCTCGAAGAAGTCCGACATGATCGCGCGGAGGACCCCGAGCTTGCCGCCGTAGTGGTACGAGACCATGGAGACGCTCACATCGGCGTGACGGGCAATGTCTCGAATGCCGTTTCCGTCGAAGCCGTTTGCGGCGAAGAGCTCCCGCGCCGCGTCGAGGATTCGCGTCTTCTTGTCGCCGTTTCCAACCGCCGGCGAGGCGGTACCCGTCGTGCTCACACCTCCTCCCCGAGTCGACTGGAATAGGAGGCGGAGCCACCGGGGATGATCGACGCCGCAGCGGCCCGTGCCGCGCCACGCGAATGAGATGCGCCGCCGTCGGACCGCGCACCGCGCTCCGGCGCGTCACCGCCCGACCCATTGCCGCCCGGTCCACCGCCGTTCGGTCCGCCGCCGCCCGGTTCGGCACCGCCCGGCGCGCCGAATGCAGGCGGCGCGATGTTCTCCCAGGCACGGGGCGTGTCCAGTCCATGTGCCTGCGTATACTCGCGGGCCTGGTGCATGAATGCCTGCAGGCGTGTCTGAATGCCGTTGTCGTCCTGCCCGTCGTAGGCAATATTCACCCAGGGCACGTTCTCGTGCTCCTTCCGAAACGTCGGCGACACCGAGGCGATGAGCGTCCCCGGCATGCAGGTGAAGGGCAGAATGTTCACGATTCCACTCGCACCCTGCTCGGTAAGCGCCGCGGCGGCTCCGAAGGCCAGGGCGGGATCACCGTCGTAGTCCCGGTGGACGTAGGGGTTGCACAGATCAAGCATCTCCTCGAGCTCCACGTCGCGCTCCATCTCGACGGCTTCCTCGACGGCGCCGGCGATGCGGTCCGTGATGGCGTGCTGGAAGAGCTCCTGGATGCGCGACCTGAACACGTCCATCTTGTTGCCCTTCCATCGGGCGTCCCGGCCCCAGCGGTAGCTGGAGTAGGTCACCCACTCCCGGAAGGGAGCCATGATCGTCTCTCCCCCGAGCCCTTCGATCCGGTCGACCAGGAAGCCGCTGCAGAAGGGATTGTCCCGCATGAAGATCTCCCCGACGATGGCAACGACAGGCTTGCGCGGGATGTCCCGCATCGGCAAGGCCTGAAACTCCTCGGCGACGGATCGCATGAGGCTCACCATCCCGTTGCCGCCCTGCTCGACGCATTCGACCACGCGATTCAGTGAGCGCCTGTAGACGCGGTTCACGTCGCCGGGAACCGCCTCATAGGGGCGCCGCTCCTGGAGGAACTTCCGGAGCATGTCCGCGGCAACAATGCCGCGGATGACGGCAAGGCGGAAGCGCACCGGCCGGCCGTTGGAGAAGCCCGCGTATGAGTCCTCGTTGCTCGGCGCAACGATCTTGATGTCCTCGAAGCCGACGCGCCGGAAGATGACGTCCTGGAGCTTGTTGTACTGACCGAAGCGGCAGGGCCCGCTGTGGTTCGGCATGAAGAAACTCGCCCTCTGGGGATCGAACCCGGGCTCGAAGACCTTGCGGAGGAAGCTGCCGGTGGTGCAGATCATGGGGAAGCACTCCCTGCTGGAGGTGTACTTCCGGCCGAGCTCCAGGTCGCGCTCATCCTGCATGGGAAGCGCCTGGGCATTCACCCCGCAGCTCCGCGCGGCCGCCGCCAGGATGTAGGAACTATCCTGCATGTACGGAATGTAGAGGATGCGCTCCTTCTCTGAGGATGCGACGTGGACCTCCTCGCTGCGCAGTGCGTAATTGGGCTCCTCCTCCTTCTGCTGCGTGGCGCGGTTGCCTCGCAGACTGTCCAGGTACGCCTCGATTCGCGTGATCATCCCTGCGTCGGCGCTGTGCTCATCGACCTCGAGCTGGAGATAGGGCTTTGCCCGCAGCTCTTCGCGGATGTAGTGCGCCATGAAGGAGTCGGGACCGCAGCGGAAGTTGCTCACGTAGACCGCGTTGAGGTCCGGGTGCTGCGCGACGTACTTGGCGGCGGCCATGATCTTCTGGCCGTTGGGCCAGCACATCATGTCGTACTGCGGGAAGACCTCCACCTGGTCCAGCGGCAGGAAGTCCACCGGGATGGGCAGTACGTTCATGCTGATGAGCTTCTCGATGACGTGGAGGTTGAGCTCCGGATCGCCGGAGTTGTAGGGGCGCCCCAGGAGCACCACCGATTCCTTGTCTTGCGGCAGATTCGCCAGAATCTCGCTCCCCCGAGCGCGGCACGCCTCTTCGAAGGCGGCCTGGACGTCGTGGGCCTTCTGAATGACGGCGACGGTGCGGTCGACATGTATCCCGAACTTCTCCTGCATGAAAGTCGAGAGGTCGTTGTTCAGAACGCGGCCGACATAGCGGAAGTGCAACGTCGGCACCAGCAGGCGCTTCTGCCGCTCATCCCCCGCCAGAGCCGCGCGGATCATGAAGGGATAGGTCTGCACCCACGGGCAGTTGTAGTTGACCGTCGGATTGCCCTCCTCCGCCTGATTGTCCACCACGAAGGGGGCGAAGACGTAGTCGACGCCCTGATCGAAGAGGTCGAGAACGTGGCCGGTCATGAGCTCGACAGGAAAGCACGTCTCGGCGGTGATGTTCTCCAGGCTTCGCGAGACCAGCTTGCGGTCCGATTCCCGGGAGAGCACGACCTTGAAGCCGAGCTCCTGGAAAAAGGTTCGCCAGAACGGGAACTGCTGCCAGTAGATCATGAGGCCTCTGGGGAGGCCGATGGTGACGGGCCGCGATCCGTTCGTTCCGGCTGCGGCGGCGGGCCCGCCGGCGACCGAGGCGGCAGCGGCGTCCGGCACATCTTCGACAAAGTCGCCCCGAAGCATGATCTCCCGCTCCTCGAAGAGGTTGGGGATGCCGACGCCCTTGCCCTTGCGCTCGTCCTTTTCCCACTTCTCACAGCGGCCGCCGTAGAAGAGGGGACGCTTCTCCCCTTCAATGCGGACCCGCCGGATCTCGCACTGGTTTGCGCAGGACTTGCAGGTGAACTTGTCCACGGTGTAGTTGCGCTTGCTGACGTCGAAGCCCTTGAAGCGCGTCTGCTCGCCGTCGGCCAGACTCTCCCGGGCCAGGATGGCTGCGCCGATCGCGCCGGTGACGTCGAAGTGCGGCGGCACGGTGATGCGCTTGCCGGTCACCTGGTGGAATGCGGCAACGACCGCTTTGTTGTTGGTCACCCCGCCCTGGAAGAAGATGTGGTCGCCAATGCGCTTGTCCCCGACGACCTTCTGGATGTAGTTGTGAACGATCGAGTACGCCAGGCCGCCCACCAGGTCCTGGGTCGTGGCACCCTTCTGCTGGTGACCGTTGAGATCGCTCTCCATGAAGACTGTACAGCGGTCGCCCAGATGCGCCGGCGACGGCGAGGTGAAGGCGAGCTCCGCGAACTGGTCCTCAATGCTGATATCGAGCTTCTCCGCCTGCTCTTCGAGGAAGCTTCCGGTCCCGGCGGCGCAGACCTTGTTCATCTCGAAGTCGACGACAACGCCGTCGCGAATGCTGATGTACTTGGAGTCCTGCCCGCCGATCTCGAAGATCGTGTCAACCGTCGGATCGTGGGCGATTGCCGCGGTTGCCTGGGCGGTGATCTCGTTGCGAATGGAGTCAGCCCCAATGAAGTCCCCCGTCAGGTAGCGGCCGGAGCCGGTGGTTCCGGCGGCCTTCACCACGACGCGCTCCCCGACCTCATCGGCGATCTCCGAAAGGCCGCGACGGATTGCCTCCAGCGGGCGGCTCGCCGTGCGAAGGTAGCGCCGCGCCACGACCTGATTCTCCCGATCGATGAGCACGACGTTGGTGCTCAGCGACCCGATGTCCAACCCCAGGTAGACCTCCAGCGCCGTGTCGCCCTCCGCCAGGGGCCGCGTGTCCTTTGCGTACACCGCTTCGGTCGGAACCAACCGGTCCAGAGTGTTCCCTTCCGCCCGCTGGTTCTCTATGTACGCTTCGAGCGCATCGAGACCGCGGAAGGCTTCGCTCCCGTCGGTTGCGCCCGTGGCGACCTTAGTCACTTCCCGGGCGCCGTCTCGCTCCGCGGCGCGGTGGTACACCGAGCCGAGAGCACCCATGGATGTGTTGTGCTCCGGCACAATGAGTTCACCGTCGGCGAGGTCCAGGATCTCCCGAAAGGCGCGAACGACCCCGACGTTCTGAGAGACACCGCCCTGGAAGACGACAGGCTTCCTGAACTCCCGGCCGCGCCCCATGGAGCTCTTGAAGTTCCGGGCGACGGCAAAGCACAACCCCGCGACGATGTCCTCGACCGGGGTCGCGATCTGCTGGAGGTGGATCATGTCGCTCTTGGCGAAGACGCTGCATCGCCCGGCAATCCGGGGCGGATCCTCCGACTTGAGAGCGAGCCTGCCGAACTCCTCCTCAATGGAGACACCGATGCGCCTGGCCTGTTGATCCAGGAAGCTCCCGGTTCCCGCCGCGCAGATGCTGTTCATGACGAAGTCCTCGAGCTGGGAGCCCGAGGCGGTCTCCTCCATGAACATGAGCTTGGAGTCCTCGCCGCCCATCTCGATCACGGTGCGGGCGTCCGGATAGAGCTCAGAGACGGCGCGGGATTGCGCAACGACCTCGTTGACGAATCCGCCGCCGAGGAGCTCCGCCGCCTTCTCGCCGCCACTGCCGGTGAAGGACAGGGTGCACATGTCCGCGAAGTCGAAACGCTCCCGCAGCGCCTGGAAAACCTCCAGGACCCGGCGGAAGGGCTGGCCGTGACAGTACGAGTACTTCTCGTACAGAATGGTGCCCTCGTCGTTCAGGACAACGGTATTCACCGAGATGGAACCTATATCAACCCCTACGTGGATGGACATCTACTCCCCCAATCCGCCGGGAAACCGCCCCGGCACCTGAAACTCGATCACGGACTTTCGGAGTGAACATGGGAGCGCACGCCCACTGCGAGGGATATGCACAGAGCCGGTACGCCACTCCGTCCGCGAGCTGATCTGTCGGATTACCCCCAGTCTTATCGATCGATCGATCGATACGCAAGAGAAACGCGAAAGAAAATGAGATTTCGGCATACAGTCTTCCCGCGTCGGGCCGGGACAAGTAGGATTGCGCGGAGATGAGTACGACACCGCTCTCCGGTTCCGAACCTTCTCAGAACGCCCTCCGCTTCCGCGATTCTGATCCCGTTTCGGCGCCGGACCCGGTATCGCGGGAAGTACAGGAGCTCTTTCGCTACTTCGAGGATTTCACCAATCTGGAACGGGGGAGCTACGTGCCCCGTGTGTATCGGCTCGAACGCACACGCAGGCTTCTGGCGCTTTTCGGCGATCCCCACATGGATCTGCGGTGCATTCACATTGCCGGTTCCAAGGGCAAGGGCTCAACGGCAACCTTCATTGCGGCGGTTCTGCGCGCCGCCGGCTACCGAACTGGATTGTATACCTCGCCCCATGTGGTCAGGTACGAAGAGCGCATCACCCTGGCCGGTGAGCTCCTGCCGCCGGAGGTGTACCTGGAGGCGGCGCAGGAAATCCGCCGTGGCGTGGAGGAGCGCATGCGACCCACCATGCCGGAGGCGGAGCTACCGTCAACCTTCGAGCTCCTCACACTGATGGCCTTCCTGGTCTTCCGGAACATCGGCGCGGACTTCGTCGTCCTGGAGACCGGTCTGGGCGGCCGCCTGGACGCCACCAACGTGGTGGACCCCGTCGCCTCGGTGATTACGCCGATCGAACTGGAGCATACCGAGTACCTTGGGAATACTGTCCGTGAGATCGCCCGGGAGAAGGCGGCGATCATAAAACCCGGACGCCCCGCCTTCATAAGCAGGCAGAGCGCCGAGGCGGAGACCTCCATCCGGGAGCGCCTGCGTGGTGTGGGCGATCGCGCGTCCTGGCTCTCGAGATGGCTCACTGCCTTTGAAAGCGTTTCATCCCTCCGGGGCAACCGCGTCGGAGTCGAAGGAACCTCTGCCGGTCGTCGGGTACGTATGCAGACAGAGTTGGCCCTTCTTGGACGCGTCCAGGCTGAGAACGCGGCCCTTGCGACCATGGTTACCTCCACGCTCTTTCCACGCGTGTCGGCGGACACCATTGCAGAGGGGCTCAACCGGGCACGCATTCCCGGCCGCGGCGAGGTCATCAACTCGCCCGCCCGGGCAGCGTCAGGCGCGGTGTCGACACCGGGAACGCAACGGTGCCCAATCATTCTCGACGGAGCCCACACACCCGGATCGATCACCGCCCTGGTGGAGCTGCTCCGGGAGATCGACTCCCATCGGTGCGTGGTAATCTTCGGCTCGGTCGAGGGTAAGCGCCACCGGGAGATGATGACCCGTCTCGCACCCATCACCGTGTCAATGGTGATCACCCGCCCGGGGACCTTCAAGCGCAGCGACCTGCCGGCCCTGGAGGCGATCGCCCGGGGGATAGGGATCCCCGCAGTCGTCGAGCCCGAGGCCGAGCCGGCACTGAGCCGCGCGCTCGATACCGCCGCCGAGGTTGGGGCGGACGCGGTGGTTGCGACGGGGTCCTTTTACCTCATAGGCGAGATCCAAAGAACCTACCCACAACCCTGTTGATTTGCCTGGCCCAGATCGCGTATCGCATAATACGGTATCCGCACCGTCGTCCCCTCCTGCCCCTTGCGCCACA
>CAZZIE010000039.1:0-32775 GCA_964654185.1 uncultured Spirochaetaceae bacterium
CCTGCGCCCATGGTACTGCCTTCGGGTGGGAGAGTAGGTCGTCGCCAGACTTTTTCTTTTTTTCGCTGTCCACAGCGATTGGCCCAACACACATACCGTGCCGCACACTTCCTACAGTGCCACGCCCGCTGGCGACGACCTCGGCCAGCAGGTACCCAGGCGCGTACCGCAGGCGCCGACGGCGCCGAGGAACGTGCAAGCCGCAGACGCTCACCAGAGCGGCGAGGAACCTGCGATGGCTGAGAGCCGAAGGCTCGAAGCTCGTCGCCAGACTTCTTTTATATCCGCCCAAGATTCCGGTATCCGGCCGAAGACACGAAGGGGCGTCGGCTCTACTCTGCGAGATGGCCGAGGCGGCGTTTGGGGTACCAGCTTCGCAGGAGTACCCGGTCCGAGGACGCCCGGTCCGACGACGGCCGGCCCGACGAAGGCGTGTCGTCGCCCTGGGGCGACGCGGTGTATGGCAGGGCCGAGACCAGGGCGACCGGGATGTCTCGGAAGACGGCAATGACGAAGCCCGGGGCCTGGTAGTCGCGAATGCGGCCGGTTTCGACGAGGAAGTCCTCGTGTCGGCGCACGGCGTCGACTTCATCCGCGCGGAGATGGACGGTGTGACGGGTTGCGAGTACGCCCAGAAGCGGGACCGCCTCACTCGTCGGCTTTGGTGTGGCCATGGCCGTGCGCAGCAGCCGAATGCCGGTGAAGCGAATCTGAATTGCCTCCGGGACGTCCAGGGTGGCGGCTACCGCTGCGAGGTTGCGACCGCCGCTGCGAAAGAAGCGGAACCGTTCGGATAAGATATGAGGGTCGATGCCGAAGCGCGTGGCCAGGGCGTCCAAATAGGGTGCCGGATCGATCGGCTCGAGATGTCCGGGAAGCGTCGGGTGGCCGACCTCGTCTCCGTGGTGGGCGCTCATGGTGATTCCGCCTTTCGCAATGACGCAATGAAGAAGCCCCCGGTATCGTTCTGGTGTGGCCAGATCCGGAGAGCCCGCCGTACGCCCGGGTCGAGACTTCGCCCCTCCCACTGTTCGATTCCCGGTGACCCCGTAATGCCTTCCAGGTGGATCAGCTCCGGAACGACTGTCTCGCCGATCTCATTCCGCAGAAGCGCGTCGATCTGCTCCTCGTTTTCTTCCGGCGCGAAGGTGCAGGTACAGTAGATGATACGTCCGCCGGGCCTGCAGAGCTCCACGGCACGGCGGAGGAGGGCCGCCTGGATCTCCTGGAGCCTGTGCCGGAACGCCTGGGAGGTGTCCCGGAGCGCGCCGGGATTGCGCCGGCAGGTGCCCTCTCCGGTGCAGGGGGCGTCCACCAGCACGGCATCGAAGGCATGGGGCAGCCGGGGAAAGTTACGGCCATCGTATACTGTGCCGGCAATGTTCGTGAGACCGAGGCGCTCCCACGTCGGCACGCCGGACCGGAGGCGGCGTTCGCTGACATCATTGGCGACAATGGTGCCGGCAGGGCCGACCACCTGCGCGAGTTGGGCGCTCTTGTTCCCCGGGGCGGCGCAGAGGTCCAGGATGCGCACGCTGCCGCCGGCTGCACCACCGGCCGCACCGGCGCCGCCCCCGGCCGTCACGTCGGTGCGGGCTCTCCCCACGGCGTCGCTGCCGCCCCTTCCCATGGCGTCGATGGTCGCATCGTCCACGTCAGCCCCTGCCTCCGGAGCGGGGGCCCCGGGGGCGGGGGTGCCCGCCCGGGTCAGGATCACCGCGGGCATGGCGGCGGTTTCCTCCTGAACGTGGTAGAGCCCCGCCCCGAAGGCGAGAAGGTTACCGGGTTTCACACGCGCCGCCTCCGCCCCGGGACCACGACGCTGCTCGCCGGCGTCCCGGCGCTCGTCGTCCGGCTCCTGCTGCCGGTCGTGAAAACCTCCGCGCCGGTCGTGGACCCCCCGCGGGTGATCCTCAGGACCCAGGCGATAGAGCCGCGAGTCCCAGGCAACGCTGCGGGCGGTCACTCCCTCGTACTCCTCCATCCAGGCTGTGAAGGCTTCGTGCCCTATGCGGGGCGCGTTCCTCCACACCGTGACGGGCTGGGGCGACCGGACACTCTCCATGAAGTCATCCCAGGATCCGGGGGCTATCGCGCGGTAGCGGGTGAGCGCGTCGTACAGGCTTCGTTCGTTGACAGGACGGTGGGCATTGGCCATAGTTGTCCGGTGCGCCGCTTTGGGGGCGAGCCAGGCCCCGCATGATGCCCGCAGGAGTCCGGATGGTCAACGGTCGGCGCACGGGGAACACCGTGATTCGTCAAGATCGCCGCGCTCTGACTCTGTGGAGTATCCTCATTGCCGCGAACTTCCTGGGTACGGTCGTGTCGGTCAGGTTGTACCGGGAGCCCTTCAGCTTCTGGCTCGATCCGTTCAGCGCCCTCGGAGGCATTCGTACAATGGCGGGGTACGAGAATACCCCGGGATTGGTTGCCTTCGCCGTGACCATGTTCCTTGCCGGCGGTACCATGATCGGGCTCTACTTCGCCGAGGCGCGCGCAACGGAGGAGGGATTGCGGCGGTTCCTCCGAACTCTCCTTCTGATCGGAGGGCTGGGCTACTGGATCGCCGCGGTGCCCTACGACGTCGTTCACTTTGCCCACAGCCTCGGTTCCGGCATGGCCGTGGCGGCGCTCTACGGCTGGGCGATCTTCTTCCTGATTGACATGGCGGAGATGCTCCCCCATACCGTTACGGTGGTCATGCACGGCGCCCTGCACTGGTCGGTCCTCGCCTATGCCATTCTGTTCGCGGCGGGACAACCGGAGAAGCAGGGCGTTCAGAAGTCCGCTTTTCTCATGATTCTCTTCGTTCTGCTGACGTCGGTCATCCTGGAACGGCGTCAGCAACATGAGCTGCGCCGACAGAATGAAGTGGGGCACACCGCGGGAGGGCGTGACGTCCTGGTTCCGGGGCGGGACATCCCGGTTCCTGGGCGGGCCGGCCGCCCCGCCGAGGCGGAGCCGGCGGGCGGGGAGTCTGTTGCAGAAGCGGAGCGTGTCGAATATCCTGACGCCACGGAGGACTGAATGAGCCAATCGTCGTCGCAACTGCAGCTCGTAACCTTCGAGCTCGGTGGCGAAACCTATGGCATCGACATTATGAAGGTAGAGGGAATCGTGAAGGTGGAGGAGGTCCGGCAGGTTCCCTATGCGCCGGACTACGTCGAAGGAATCTTCAACCTTCGCGGTGAGATCATCCCCGTCATCAATCTTCACCGGCGGTTTCGTTTGAAGCAGGTCGAGCTGTCCGAAGAGGACGCCCTCCTGAGCGGCTTCGTCATTATCAACATTGACGGGATGAACCTGGCCGTCATGATCGACAAGGTGTCCCGGGTGGTCACCGTGGATACCCACGAAATCCAGCCGCCGCCGCAGGTGATCTCGGGTATCGGGGCCGAGTACATTCAGGGTGTCGTCCACCGCGACGACAGCTATCTTGTTATTCTGGACATCCGCCGGCTTTTCGACGTTCGGGAGCTCCAGCAACTCGGGCAGATCGCCCGCTGAATCGACGTAACACACCATGGTCATTCCCGTTTCCAAGCCCTCCATCAAGCGTCAGGACATGGACGCCGTGCTCAGTTGCCTGGTCGAGGACAACCTCGGTACCGCCTCGGCGGCGCAGGAGTTCCTCGAGAAACTATCGAGTTACTTCGGCCGCGCCGGTGCGGTAACGCTTCGCGAGCCACGTCGCGGCATTGAGCTTCTCTTTGGAGCCCTTGGGGTCGATGGTGACGCGACTGTCGTGTTGTCACCGCTCCTGCCGCAGGTCTATCGGGATGTGCTGGTTGCCCGCGGGGTTGCTCCGAGACTGGTCGACGTGTGGGAGGACGGCACAATCCGCCTGGATCAGCTTGCAAAGATCCACCCGGACGTCCTAGTCGTTGACGTACCCCTCGGCCGCGTTCCGGATGTCGAGCAGGCCGGTGAGATCGCCGGGACCGTGATCGAGGACGTCTCCGCCGGTCTGGGGGCCACAATCGGGGAGAAGCTCCTGGGCACCTTCGGCGACTACACCGTCCTCTTTCTCGAACCGGAGCACCTGATCACCGCCGGCGGCGGAATTGCCCTGCTCGGGCGGGGTCGGAAGGAGAAGCAGGCGCTCTCCGCGCAGGCGGCGCGGCTTCCCGCAGCCTCCCGCATGACCGACGTGAACAGCGCCCTGGGCCTGACGCAGCTGCGCAGTCTCCAGGCCTTTCTGGACCGTCGCAGTCGCATTGTCGAGCACTACACTCGCAGCGTCGCCCGGAGCCGCCACAAGTCGTTGCCCTCCCGAGGCGTCGGCAACGGCGTTCCCTTCGCCTTTCCCGTCGTCGTGGAGTCCAGCCCGAAAGAGGCGGTGGAGTACGCGAAGAAGAAGCACGTCGAGGTGACCTACGCCTTCGAGGGGTCGGTCCTGGACGCACTCCTGAAGGAGGGGGCCCGGACGGAGGGGGACCAGACTGAAGGAGCCCGGCCGGAAGGGGGGCGAGCCGACGGATCGGCGACGGAGTCCGTCTCGGGAACCGGCTCCTCCGACCGCGGGCACGATGAATCTGACCCCATTGGGGCGGGGGCCGTCAGCATCGACCTCAATGCATTACCTACCGCGGAACGCCTGGTACGTCGCTGTGTCACATTCCCGCTCTACCCAATGCTGACGAGTGATCAGATCGAAACGGTGGGCCGGGTGATTGCCACGCTGCCGTGATCCCGGGGCGCCGAGTCGGGGGAGTGCCAAGCTTTACACCGACGGTGGCGGCAATTATAGTTTGGAGGCGTTCCGGGACCCTATGATCGAAATCAAGAGCGTTCTTCTCATTGTCAACGCCACGAAGAAAGCGGCCGTGAGTCTTGCCCGAGACATGGCGGAGTACCTCGGCTCGCAGGGGATTGGGACCTCGACGCTGTCGCTGCAGGGCAAACCGCCGCAGCCGCACATGGATCACTACGATCTCGCCATCTCCGTCGGCGGGGACGGGACGGTGCTGTTCAGCTCCCGGATGCTCTCCTCCCACGCCGTGCCCATTCTGCCGGTGAACTGCGGCAACTTCGGATTCATTACGGAGGTTACCGGAGACGAATGGGTGGGCGCGTTCGAGCGCTTCCGGAGCGGCTCCATTGAAGCGGGAGAGCGACTTCTGCTGAGAGTAACGGTGGAGCGCAACGGTGACGAGATTGCCGAGTTCGTCGGCCTCAACGATGCGGTCATCTCCGCGGCGGGGATCTCCAAGATCGTGAAGCTGGCGGTTCGCCTCTCGGACACGCGGCTCGGCCGCTACCGCGCCGACGGGATCATTGCCGCGACCCCCACCGGCTCTACGGCGTACTCCGTGGCCGCGGGAGGACCGGTGCTCCACCCGGAGATGGAGGCGCTTATTCTCAACCCGATCTGCCCCTTTACGCTGTCCCATCGCCCGCTGGTGCTGCCGCCGGACGAAGTCATTGAGATAGAGGTCGAGAAGAACCAGCGAACCAGCGTGATCATGACGGTGGACGGGCAGTCGGAGTACCCCCTCCATCCGGAGGACCGGGTGGTGATTCGTCGACACGAGGAGCGGGCGCGCATTGTCCGCTCCAACAAGCGCACCTTCTACGAGGTGCTGCGGTCCAAGCTGAACTGGTCCGGAGGTGAGAGTGCTTGAGCAGCTGACGGTGCGCAACTACGCGATCATTGATCACGTGCAGGTTGACTTTGCCCCGGGGCTCAACGTACTGACCGGAGAAACCGGTGCCGGCAAATCGATCATGGTCGGTGCCCTCAGTCTCCTTCACGGCGCCCGCGCCGATACCCAGGCGATCCGGACCGGCAGCGATGAATCCGTGGTAACCGGCGTCTTTCGCGTCGCCGGCAATCCCGAGGCGCAGGGATGGCTCGTCGACCACGGGATCGAGCCGGAAGGCGACGCGGTGCTGGTGCGGCGCACCGTCAAGCGCCAGGGCCGGGGGACTATCTACATCGAGTCCGTACCGGTGACCCGGGCGGAGCTCGCCGAGCTTGCCGGTACCCTCTTCGATATTCACGGACAGCACGAGCACCAGACCCTGGTGGAGGAGACGCACCACCGCGTCCTTCTCGACCGCTTTGCCGGCATTGAAGAGGAGGTGGGGGAGCTCCGCGGGGTCTTTCAGGAGCTCGGCCGACGGCGCAAGGAGTTCGAGGAGCAGACCGCCTCGGAGCGGCAGCGACTGCAGGAGCTCGACATGCTGCAGTTCGCCGTCGACGAGATCGAGGCGGCGAACCTTCGTGACGGTGAGGAAGAGGAGCTCGAGCAGGAGCGCCGCATTCTCAACGAGCACGAGAAACTCTTCGGCAACCTGGACAGTGCGTACGGACAGACCGCCGAGAGCCGTGGCGGTGCCCTGGCGCAGCTGCGGCAGGGGCGGCACGCCTTGCAGACCGCCGCGGACATTGACCCGGACCTCGCGGAGGCGGCGAAGCGCCTCGACGAGGCGTACTACGAGATCGAGGACATTGCCGAAACGATTCGCGACTACCAGAGCCGGGTGCAGTTCAGCCCGGCGCGCCTCGAGGAGTGCGAAGACCGGCTTGCGCAGATCCACCGCCTCGAGAAGAAGTACGGTTCCACCATCGGTGAGGTGCTGGCGTACGCCGAGGATGCGCGGCGGCGGATCGAGCGGTACGAGCACTGGGAAGAGGACAAGCAGGCGCTCCAGGAGAAGATCACCGAGCTGGAGGCGGAGCTCCGGCGCCGCGCTCAGGGGGTTTCCCGGAAGCGCCGGGAGGCCGCGGAGACGCTGGGATCCCGCATCCAGGAGATCGTCCGCAGGCTCGGCATGCCCAAGACGCAGTTCCACGTGGTTGTCGATCCCAGGACGACGGCGGAGGGCCGTCCGAGCTGCGGCCCTTACGGCATGGACGAGGTGGCCTTTCGCCTCACCCCGAATCCGGGGGAGCCGATCAAACCGCTGGTGGATATTGCCTCAGGCGGTGAGATCTCCCGGGTCATGCTCGCCGTGAAGACGGTCCTGGCGGAGCTGGACCACGTGAATTGCCTCATCTTCGACGAGGTGGACGCCGGGATCGGGGGAGAAGTGGCTGTTGCGGTGGGTGAGCATCTGCAGGACCTTGCCGGGACCAAGCAGGTCCTCTGTATAACACACCTTGCATCCATTGCCGTCCGCGCGGATAATCACATGAAGGTGGAGAAGTCCTTCGCGGAAGAGCGTACCACCACGAAGGTTGTGCCGGTCCTGCAGGAGATGCGCGTCGAGGAGATTGCGCGGATGCTTGCCGGCGACAAGGAGGCCCAGGCCTCCCGGCAGCATGCGGAGGAGTTGCTCAACCGCTACGGCGGGGCGGCGGGGTAACCGAGGCGCGGCGGGATGACCGCAGCGTGGACGGATGACCGCCGGACGGCGCGGTGAGCGCAGCGTGGACGGGTGACCCCGGCGCCGCGCGGCAACCCCGCGGCCGGCGCGGAGGCACGCAGGGCGGCCCGCCCAGGTGGGGCGGCCCCAGGAAGGCGTATGGCGAAGATCAGCAGCGAGGCGAAACAGCGCTACTTCGACAAAGTCCAGGAGTACAAGCAGGCCGCGGAGGCCATCCTGGAGCGGGAGAAGAGCATACACCAGACCATCCGCGGGGAAGAGCCCGGTGAGCAGTACAAGCGCCTGACCCTTGCAGACGAACGCCTCAACCTCGCATCCTACTATCTGCTTCTGAATCGCATATCAGTCGGACTTCTCGGCGTGAAGAATGAGGCCTTTCTGAACGATGCGCGAAAGAGCTGCTACCAGGCGATCATCTATCTGGAAGAGGTCGTCACCAGCTACATAGACGCGCCCTTCTCCGAGTACACCGAGTACCTCGAGAAGATCGAAGACCTGGAGGATACCAAGCGCTACGACCTCATGCGGAAGCTCGGCTTCACCATCCGCAGCGTAGAGGACGACTTCGGTGACAACACCAAGTGGCGGTGGTCCTTCGTCGAGCTTGAAGGACGCTTCGCCGTGGTGTGTAAGAACATCATCGACATGAAGAACGTCCTGGCCGGCCTCGACCCGCGGGTCGAAGGGTACGAGGCGCGGGTCGCACATCTCAAACTGGTGAAGCAGTGGCTCCAGCGCGCGGCGGACCGTTACCGGGAGAAGTACGAGCTCTCCACGACCAGGATCGACGATTTCAAGCTCGCAATCGACTTCCTCGGCGCCCTCCGGCGCGTCCATGTGGTTCTGGGTGAAGCGGACAACTCCGAGGTGATCAAGCGCAAGATGGACGTCTGGAAATCGAAGATGGAGACCGACGAGCGGCAGGCGCGGCAGAAGTAGCCAATGCGAAACCGAGAGCGCCGCAGGGGAGTGCGGGGCGGCGGCATCGTCGTGAGCATCCTCATCGTCATTGTCTATCTCATTCTCTTCCCTCGCGAGATGGAGTCGGAGTTGCTCATCACGCGCGGCTGGACGGCATCCCTGCGGTCCGAGGCTTCAGGAACAGGGGACGATGCCGACGGCCAGGCCGCCGCGGCCACCGAAGACATGGAAACGGTGCCCTTCCGGCTCGGCGAGTATTTCGGCTTCGTCACGGAGTCGGGGGAGCTCCTCTACCGGGGCCGGGCGCTCTTCGGAGCAGCCCTGGACGACGGGCGCTTCTCAAACTACTCACGTGTCTCGGAGACCACCGTGGTACAGGACCGGACCGGCGCGCTCCTTCAGAGCATCCCGGAGCCGGGGTATCCCGTGCTGAATGCCGGACGTACCCTCATATTCAGTTCCGATGGACGGACCCTCTCCGAGTGGGCTGCAGACGGCGGCCCTCTCTGGCGACGACAGTTCCCCTCCCTCGTCACGGATGTCAGCGTTGCCCGCGGTGCCGTCGGAGTGGGCTTTCTCGACGGCTCGGTGGGGCTGGTGATTGAAGAGGGCGGGCGGGTGCTCCGGTTCGAGCCGCGGGGCAGCCGAATCGAGGTGACCTACGGCGTCGCCGTAAACGGCGACGGATCCCTCATGGGGGCGGTCTCCGGGCTCGATCCGCAGCGGCTGACCGTTTTGGAGACGAGCTCGGACGGTCTGACGCCGCTGAGGCAGCGTGAGCTGGGAGCCGCCTACCGACGGCCGGCATATCTGGAGTTCATCAACCGCGACCTGCTCGTCCTGGAGCAGCGGAACGCCGCGCTGCTGGTCGACGTCCGCGAGGACACCGACGCGGAGATCCCCATTGACGGGACGCTCTTCGCAGCCGTCCACCTCGACCATGTGGGGCTTGTTGTGCTCCTGAGTCGCGGCGGGAGCTCCAGTCGCAGCAATGCGACTCTCTACCTCCTGCGACCGACCGGGGAGATCGTCATGAGGCGTCCCATTGGCCCGGGCAACGCCTCGGTACAGGTGATCGGCTCCACGGTGATCCTGGGGATCGGCGACACCCTCCTGGGCGTCGCCGTGGCTGAAGGGTAGCGGGCAAGTGAAGGGTAGTACGGAATCAAAGGGTAGCCGAATGCATGCCTCTTCCAGGCTGATGCAGCGAGACGCCGACCGGTCGCGTGCTCCCGCGGTCCGTCTGCGCGGCTCGGGCGCGGCGGTCGTCTCCATTGCGGTTGCCGCGCTGCTGGCGATGCTGACGGCGGCTCCCGCGGGTGTAGCGGCGTGGGAGTGGCCCCTTGCATCATTCCGAATCGATGCGGGCTTTGGTCAACTGCGAAACGGAAACGTGACTACTGCGGTGTGGCTCTCCGCTCAGGAACCCGCCGTGCAGGCCGCTCATCCGGGGGAGGTCATCTTCACGCGGGTCGAGGGTGCCGCAGGAAAGGGTTCCCCGCACGGATACGGGAACTTCGTGGTACTGGAGCACGAGGACGGGCTGCGCTCGGTGTATGCGAACATGGGCGCGGTGTCGTCCATGGACGACTCCACGGCGAGTCAGGGGGCCACCCTGGGAACGGTCGGCGTCTCCGGATTTGCCTACGGGGATCAGCTCGGGTTTCATCTCATAGACGAGGAGCTCGGTCAGCTGGTGAATCCATTTCTGATTCTCCCCTCCCTTGACGACTCGCAGCCCCCGGTCATCCAGGGAGTCTTTCTCCAGCGGGGCGACGACGTCATCCCGGTGAATCGGCAGACCTCCATAGAGGCCGGGACGACCTTCCAGGTGCTGGTGGAGGCGTACGATACCGTCGAGAGCACATCCGGCACGCGCCGGGTGCCGCCGAAGACCGTGACGGTCACCCTGGGAGAGCAGCAGCCCCGCACGATATCCTTCGACACCATGCAGTACGGGGATAACCGCTTCCGCCTGGCAAGCGGCCAGCCCGTGGATACCCTCTACCTGGGGCAAACGCGCATGCGTCCGGGCGAGGTGAGCATCGGTACGGAGCCGACGTCTCTCATTGTTCGCGTGGAGGACTTCTCCGGCAATCGCGCGAGCGCGGAGTACCGGCTTCTGCCCCAGGCCGGCCCTGCCGCGGAGGAGGGAACGTCCGGCAGCAGCTGACCGGGCCACGGGGCCACCGGACCGCCGGGCCGCCGGGCCGCCGGACCGCTGGACCGCCGGACCGCCGGGCCGCCGGGGCGCCGGACCGCGCCGTTCGGGCGTGAGCACACACTCCAGACCTGACGTTACCGAAGAAGATGGGTGAGCAACAGAAGCAGCACAGCGACAATGCCGACACGCAACGGAATACGGATACTGCGGTCCGAACCTTCTCCATGGAGCCGGGCAGGCAGGAGCGTCTCAGCTGGATCGCGTGTCCGGTCTGCGGGGATACGCGGTACCGTCCCCACTGGCTGATCACTTCGAGCCGCTTCGTGTCGTACCGCTTCGTGAAGTGCCGCAAGTGCGGTCACGTCTACCAGAACCCGCAGCCGCTCTTTGACGACCTTCAGGGGCGCTACGCACAGGAGTACTTCGAGTATGAACGAGAGAACGAGGAGCAGTTCTTTCAGCTCATGCTCAAAGGTCTGGAGGACATCGATTTCTTCTCGTTGACCGAATCGTGGTCTCGGCGATCAGGGGCCCGGCCCCTGCGATTTCTGGATGTCGGCTGTGCAACGGGGCGCCTTCTGGCACATCTGCGCGACCGCGGCTGGGAAGTGGCCGGCGTAGAGATCTGCGAGCCCGCCGCTGCCTTTGCCCGCACTGAGCGAGGCTTGCCGATCTTCGTCGGGCAGCTCGAGGACTCCGATTACGCCCCCGGGAGCTTTGACGTTATCCACTTCTCTCATGTGATCGAGCACGTGCCGGATCCGCGCGTCTTTCTTGCCCGGGTGCACGAGCTACTGGTGCCGGGTGGGCTGGCCGTGATCGCTACGCCCGACGTCGGCGGCTTTCAGGCGGCGCTCTTTCGGCGCCGCTGGCGGTCGGCCATTGCCGACCACCTCCACCTCTTTTCCCACGGCACGCTTCGCCGGCTCCTCCACAAGGCGCAGTTTCACCACGTGCGCAAGGTGAGCTGGGGTGGTCTTGCCGCCGGTACTGCGCCGCCCTGGCTGAAGAATCCGGCGGACCGCGCTGCCAAGCGGTTCAACCTGGGCGACGTCATGCTGGTTCTCGCTCAGAAGCCGGGATCCGACTGATGCCGTGCGTAACCTGTTGAGGTTACGGGTCGCTTGACACGGGAAATCGCTTTACCTACGATACACCCACGTCGCTGTAAGGCACGTCGCACATATGATCCGAAATCGGTTGGAACAGCTTTCCCGGGAAGCTCTCGAGCGCGTTGCCGTCAAGAACGATATTGAAGTCACGCGCGAAATGGATCGTCAGGCGCTGGTTGACGCGATCATGGAGGCGATTGAAGAGAGCCGCCATGAACGGGAGACTCAGAACAACAACCCGGTCAAGATCGCGGGAACCAAGTTCCTCCTCCTCGAAGAGGAGATGATCGAGGTAGAGGATGTCCTCCCCGACGACTACGAGCTTCCGGAATCCTACAACGATACGCACATAGTGCTCATGCTCCGGGACCCCGGGTGGGCCTTCGCCTACTGGGACCTTGCGACGGATCTGCGGAAGAGTCTTGCCCGCTCCTCCTCCTTCGAGTACCTGCTCCTGAGAGTGTGCGAGGGCGGGGCGAACTGCGACAGAGCCTCGTCGAATACATACGATATTCCGGTGACCCTTGAGGATAGCAGGTGGTATCTGAACCTGCCGACGCAGGCAACTCAGTACCGCATTGAGCTTCGTGCCGTGGACGCAACCACGGACACACTCCTGGCCGTGTCGAACACGGTCAGCGTACCGCTCGGTACGGTTCCGGATGTGGAGAGTCACGGCTCCCTGTCCGCATCCGACCGCATTCTTGCATACTCCGGTCTGAGGGAGCTGGACGTTGCGACGTACCGCCACAGGGTACCGCAACGGATTCTGACGCTGGTAGAAGACGACCGCCACTGACTCCAACGTCCGTGAGAGGAAGCCATGGCCGACGGCTACGTAGCACTCGTGCTCCACATGCACCTGCCCTTTGTACGACACCCCGAGCATGAGTCGTTCCTGGAAGAGAACTGGCTCTTCGAAGCCATATCGGAAACGTACCTGCCGCTCTTGCGGATGTTCGACCGCCTGGAGGCGGAGCACATTCCATTCCGGCTCGCCGTGTCGATTTCACCCACCCTTGCTGCCATGCTCGAAGACGAGTTGCTCCAGGAGCGCTACGTTCGACACATCGAGATGCTCCTCGAGCTGGGGGACCGTGAGCTCGATCGAACGAAGGATGACCCCTCTGCACATGCGATTGCTCGGATGTACCGGGAGCTCTTCCAGCAGAACTACGACGACTTCATTGAGAAGTATGAGCGTAGGATCCTGCGCGGGTTCGACTACTACTCCAAGAAGGGCAGGATCGAGCTGCTCACCAGCGCTGCAACTCACGCCTTTCTGCCGGTCTACGAGGCACACCCGGAAACGGTCAACGCTCAGGTACAACTGGCCGTCAAGGAGCATCAGCGCATCTTCGGAAAGCCCGCCCGGGGCTTCTGGCTCCCGGAGTGCGGCTACTTCCCCGGCCTGGAGGACTTCCTCAAGGAGCACGGCGTCGACTACTTCTTCACCGCCACGCATGGGCTCCTCTTCTCTCAGGATCGTCCTGAGGCGGGGGTGTACCAGCCGACCCGGTGTCCCAACGGGGTGAGTGTCTTCGGCCGCGATCTTTACACCGCCAATGCCGTGTGGTCCGGCCAGGAAGGCTACCCCGGTCATGCGAGCTACCGCGACTTCTATCGCGACATTGGCTACGATCTGCCCCTCGATTACATTGGGGAGTTCATCCACGAGGGGAACATCCGCATTCCCACGGGATTCAAGTACCACTCCATTACGGGTGACTCCGACCAGAAGGAGCTCTACAGCCCCGATCGCGCCACGGAGATCGTGGAGCGCCATGCGGACGACTTCATTGCCCGGCAGGAACACCTCCTCTCCCGGCTTACCCCGCTCATGGACAAAGCACCGGTCATTACGTCGCCCTACGATGCGGAGCTCTTCGGACACTGGTGGTTCGAGGGACCGCAGTGGCTCGAGGCGGTCATTCGCCGGCTCTCCGCAAAGGAGAGCCGCATTGCCATGGCCACACCGTCGGAGTACCTCCGCAGCCACCCCCCGGCACAGACCGTTCAGCCCGTCTTCTCCAGCTGGGGGAACCAGGGCTACTCGGAAGTCTGGATCGATGGGAAGAACGATTGGATCTACCCTCACGTTCACCGCGCCATTGAGCGTATGGTCGAACTGGTGAAGCGCTACCCCGACGAAAGCGGGCTCAAGGAGCGCGCCCTTGCACAGGCCGCCCGGGAGGTCCTCCTCAGCCAGGCCTCGGACTGGCCCTTCATCATGCGCGCGGGAACGACTGTCTCCTACGCCGACCGCCGGGTGAAGGAGCACATCTACAACTTCACCTCGATCTACGACGGGTTGTGTCGCGGCAGTGTGGACACCGAGTGGCTGACCCGTCTCGAACGACGGCACAACCTCTTTCCGGACCTGAACTACCGCATCTTCTCGAACCGCAGGGTACCCCGACCGCTCCGGGACAAGTCGCTCTCGGTGCGGTAAGGCGCTGCCGCGGTGCCGGCACCGTAAGCATCGACCCAGAGTCTTCTCTCAGATTCTTCTCTTCTCTGCTCCGGCCCGACACAGGCGTGTTCCCCGGTCGGGACGGCCGTTTTCCTATACAGATTTGTAGCAGTAATCAAAATGGGTGAGGAAATTGGCGCGCCTATTCTGTCTACCTTCGTTGACAGCGCTATGGGGAGGGTTAGAATGGGCATGTGTGGGAAAAAGTGGCAGATTTAGCCAAAACGGTGGAAGATTAGGATGATTACGGGGCAGTTTCGGAACTCCCTGGATGAAAAAGGACGCCTGCTCATCCCGGCGAGGATTCGGAACGAGATTGCCGGAAATCTCCTGGTCATCACCCGCGGCATTGACACCTGCCTCTGGGTATTCCCACCTGAGCAGTGGAAAACGGTATCCGAAGGGCTCATGGCTGCGGCCTCGCCCTTCACGAAGCGAGCTCGCTTGCTGCAGCGATGGATTATCGCGCCGGCCCAGGAGGTCGAGATCGACCGATCGGGACGGATCAACATTCCACAGGCTCTGCAGGAATCGGTCGGCCTGGAGCGGGAGTGCATCATTCTGGGGCTGAATCGATACCTGGAGATCTGGGATGTCGGCGCCTACGAGGCGTACCTGAAAGAGAGTGAGGATGAGTTCCAGGAGGCGGCGGAAGAACTGGGAGGACTCATTTCCCTGTAAGGCGGCGTATGGACTTTGTGCATGAGCCGGTGCTGGTCGAGGAGGTCCTTGGTCTTCTGGCCACGGACCACGACGAGCCGGTGCTTATCGACGCCACCGCAGGGGAAGGAGGCCATTCGCTTCACTTCCTGAGAGCCAATCCACACCTTCGCGTCGTCGCGATTGACGCCGACATTGAGATGCTCCGCCGCGCGCAAGCGCGGTTGGAGCCTTTTGGTGAGCGCGTCCGCTTCATCCACGGCTGGTTCGACGACGTGCTGGAGGACTACGCAGACGAGACGCCGCCGTCGGCGGTGCTCTTCGATCTGGGTATATCGATGTTTCACTACGAGGGGTCCCACCGGGGCTTCTCATTTTCGAAACGCGAGGTGTTGGATATGCGATTGCAACCCGACGCTGGGGTCTCCGCAGCGGACATTGTCAATCGGTACAGTGAAACCGATCTGGCGGACCTGATATTTCAGCACGGCGAGGAACGGTACGCCCGTCGCATTGCGAAGGCCGTCGTCATGGAGCGACGACGCCGCCCCATTGAGACGGCGGACCACCTCGCAGACGTCATTCGGCGCGCCGTTCCGCCCTCGTACCGCTACGGCCGCCTCCATCCGGCCACACGCACCTTTCAGGCGCTTCGCATTGAGGCAAACCAGGAGCTCGACCGGATCCATCGCGCGTTGCCGGCGGCGGTGCGCCTGCTCAGACCGAAGGGACGGCTGGGCGTGATCGCCTTCCACTCCCTGGAGGATCGGATTGCCAAGCGCTTCATGCGTTCTCGCCGGTATGGCTCCACTGAAGCCGAAGACGCGCCGATGATTGACGAAGGGGCGCTTTCGCTCCTTACCAAGAAACCGATCTTCCCCTCGGAGGAGGAAGTTCGGCGCAACCCGGCGGCACGCAGCGCACGGCTCCGTGTTGCCGAAAAGGTCCTGGCGTGAAAGGCAGAGATGTGAAACGGTTGCTCGTCTTCATATGCGTTCTTGCGGTACCGATTGCGCTCTTCTTCAATGTGTGGCAATCGTACAGGTACGCGGAGCTCAGTGCAGAGGTCAACGCACTCGAATCGGAGCAACGTGAAGCGTTCGAGCGAAACAAACGTCTCATTGCCGGGATCGCCGTTCTTCGGTCCCCGGAGCGAATTGCCCGGATCGCCGAGGAGCACCTGGGTTTGAGCCGTGAGTTTCCCGACCGCTTCGTGAAAGTCGAGGTGGGACGGAGTGAGACAGGCGACTAACGTTGACACGCTGGGGACGGTATCCGACGTCGCCGAGCGGGTGGGCGGAGAGCTCATCGGTGCCGGCGCCCGCGCCGTCACCCGTGTCGACATTGATTCCCGCACATGCACAGCCGGAACACTCTTCGTGCCGCTGCCGGGCACCCGGACGGACGGACACCGCTTCATTGACGACGCCTTTGCGCACGGTGCGGCGGCAAGCCTCGCGGCGCGCTCCCGGGGGCGCGCATCCTCCGAGGGTCACGACCGACCGGTCATCCTGGTTGATGATCCCCTGGCGGCGTTGCAGCGCCTCGCCGCGGCGCGGCGTCGGGAGTTGCCGCAGGTTCGGTGGGTCGGGATTACCGGCAGCAACGGCAAGACGACCACAAAGGAGCTCATTGCGGGCATTCTGAGCGCCCGGTACGGCGAGGAGCGGGTGTTTCGATCCAGGGGGAACTACAACTCCGAGATCGGCCTGCCCCTCTCGGTACTGGAGGTCACGCCGCGCCACCACGTTGCCGTCCTCGAGCTCGCCATGAACAATCCCGGCGAGATGGCTGTTCTCGCCGAGACGGCGCTGCCCGAGGTGGCGCTCATCACGAACATCGGCGACGCCCATATCGGTCATCTGGGCTCCCGGGACGCGATTGCCGCGGAGAAGCGGGAGATCTTCAGCCGGCTCCGTCCTGAGGACACGGCGGTCGTGCCGGAGGACGACCCGTACTGTGACTTCCTTACCGAAGGCGTCTCCAGCCGTGTCGTGCGGTACGGCGAGACCATGACACCGGGCTACGAGGGCACCCGGGCAACCGCCGAGGGCCGGCAGCTCCTGTGGCGGGGGCGCACCATCTCCCTGCGACTGCCGGGGCGTCACAATCTGCTGAACGCGCTGGCCGCCGTGAGTGTGAGTCTGGAGATAGGGGTCGATGATGACGCGGTCGCCTGCGGCCTGGAGGCTGCAACGCCGGTGGCCGGGCGAACCGAGCGCATTGACGGGCGCGTCGCGGTGATCAACGACGCCTACAACGCCAATCCGAACTCAATGGAGGCGGCCTTCGACACCTTTGAATCGACGGAGGTATCCGGTCGGAAGATCGTCGTGATCGGCGAGATGGGCGAGCTCGGGAGTTTCGCCGAGGCGGCACACCGCCGCGTTCTGGAAGATGCCGGACGTCGGGGCTTCGATCTGGTTGTCGCCGTCGGCTCGGCGTATCAGCGCGGCGGGGTCGAGTCCGTTCGAGTGGTGGCAACGGTAGATGAGGCGCGGGAGCTGGTAGCGGGAATGATCGAGGCCGGGGACGCCGTGCTCCTGAAGGGGAGCCGGACGGCGGCGCTGGAGCGGCTCATTCCCGCCATCTCGGATGCGGCGGAGCAGGAGGAGTAATGTTTCCGGAGTTTCTCTATCCCCTGGTACGATTCTTCACGCCGTTCAACGTCTTTCAGTACATCACCTTTCGCGGCGCCTACGCAGCCATTACGGCTCTTCTCATCTCCTTCATCCTCGGGCCCGGGCTCATTCGCTTCCTCAAGCGCAAGGAGGCGGGGGAGGAGATCCGCGAGGATGGTCCGGAGACGCACCGCTCCAAATCCGGTACCCCGACCATGGGCGGGATTCTCATTATTCTGGCGGTGGTCGTCTCTGCGTTCCTCTGGATGGACATCCGCAGTCTCTACACCTGGCTGGTAATCGCCTCGGTCGTTGCGTTCGGGTCGATCGGCTTCGTTGATGACTATTTGAAGATCTACCACCGTAACTCGAAGGGGATGCGCGGCTGGGTGAAGTTCGCCGGACAGATCGGCGTCTCCCTGGCGATCGCCCTCATTCTCTACTTCAACCAGACCGACACGACAACGCTGCTCTACGTGCCCTTCATCAAGACGCCCATTCTGGACCTCAAGGTGTTCTACGTACCGTTCGCGGTGATTCTCCTGGTGGCATACTCCAACGCTGTCAATCTCACCGACGGGCTGGATGGTCTGGCAACGGGGCTCGTAATGATGGTGGCGCTCACCTTCACGGTGCTCTCCTACGTGACCGGGCGTGTCGACTTTGCCGAGTATCTGCAGATCCCCTTCCTGGCAGACGGCGGCGAGCTGGCGGTCTTCAGCCTGGCCCTGGTGGGCGCCTGCGTCGGCTTTCTCTGGTTCAACGGCCACCCGGCGGAGATCATGATGGGGGATACCGGGAGTCTCGCCCTGGGCGGCGCCATTGGTGTCATCTCCATGATGATCAAGAAGGAGATCCTCCTGATCATCGTGGGGGGAGTATTCGTTCTGGAGGTCTTCTCGGTCATCATTCAGGTAGCTTCCTACAAGCTGCGGAAGAAGCGCGTCTTTCTCATGGCGCCGCTGCACCACCACTTCGAGCTCAAGGGGTGGGCGGAATCGAAGGTCGTTCTCCGGTTGTGGATTCTCGGAGGACTCTTTGCGCTGCTCAGTCTGTCGACGTTGAAGATCAGA
Organism: uncultured Spirochaetaceae bacterium; assembly: GCA_964654185.1. Lineage (GTDB taxonomy): Bacteria > Spirochaetota > Spirochaetia > DSM-27196 > PWMO01 > CAYFQV01. The sequence goes on from CAZZIE010000039.1 coordinate 18,357, forward strand.
TGACACACGGATTCGCCGCCGAGCGCGTACAGGCTGAACGCCGCGGACCCGACCCCCTCCTCATTGGGGCGATCCTGCTCCTGCTGGGAGTGGGCGTCTCCATGCTGTTCACATCCTCCTATGTGAAGGCGAGTCAGTACTACGGCGATCCGCTCCACTTCCTGCGGCGACAGCTGATTCCTCTCGGCGTCGGCTTTGCCGGGGGCGTCGTGGCTGCGCACGTCTCTCTCAACCTCATTCGGAAGTGGATGCCCGCGATCGTGATTCTCACCGTCGGGGTTGCGATTCTTCCCTTCGTCCCCGGGATCGGCCAGGAGTATTACGGTGCCGGCAGGTGGATCACGGTTTTCGGGCAGTCCTTTCAGCCCTCCGAGCTGGTCAAGCTCACCCTGGTGCTCTACCTGGCGTTCATCCTTGCCAGGAAGGCGGAGAGCATTGAGGATCCGGTGAACAGTCTGCTGCCGCCGGTCATCATTGTCGCCATCTTCGGTACCCTGATCTATCTGCAGAACGACTTCTCCACGGCCTTCTTCGTTGTATTTGTGGCGCTGGTGATGTTCTTCATTGCCAATGTTCCCATGCAGTACTTCGTGGGCCTTGGGTTCATGACGATTCCCCTTGCAGTGCTGCTGCTCCTGACGCGGGAGCACCGGGTGCGCCGGGTCCTGGCCTTCCTGGATCCGGAGCGAGACCCCGTCGGCGCCGGGTATCAGATCCTGGCGGCGCGCGAGGCCCTGCAGTACGGCTCGGTCTGGGGAGTCGGAGTGGGGCGAAGCACGAAGAAGCTCGGCGGCCTTCCGGAGGCGCAGTCGGACTTCGTCTTTGCCATTGTCGGCGAGGAGCTCGGATTCATGGGCGTGGTCGGCGTCATGGCGCTCTTTGTGCTGTTCGCGGTACGGGGTTACCAGATTGCGTACCGGGCGCAGGACCGTTTTGTCTCCTACGTGGCCTTCGGACTGACTTCGAGCATTCTGCTTCAGGCTTTCCTGAATCTTGCCGTCGTGGCGGGCATGGTGCCGGCCACGGGTATTCCCTTGCCGTTCTTCTCCGCGGGAGGTTCGTCGCTCCTGATTACCCTGGTCATGGCCGGACTTCTGGTGAACTGTTCGCGTCAGGTTGCCCTCCAGGAGGAGGTCGGGAATGGCTGACTACGCCCTCCGGGGGAATCCTCCCGCAGACGCATCCCGGGAGCGTCGGCGCGGCGCCCGGAAGATCATCCGGTGGATCCTTCTCGTGGTTTCGCTGGTGCTGGTCGGAGAGCTCCTCTACCACACGGTGGTGACGAAGCATGTGGTAGTTTCGGAAGTGATGATCGACAGCACCGCCCGGGTCGCGGATGCCGAGCTCCTGGAGCTCGCCGGCCTCGCCGAGGGAGCAAGCTACTTCGGCCTGGATCCCGTCGCCGTGGCGGCGCGCCTGGAGGATCATCCGGCGGTGAAGAGCGCGGCGGCGCGAAAGGTGTTTCCGGATACGGTGCAGCTTACCGTGACGGGACGGCGCCCTCTGGTAATCAGCTTTGCCTCCATTGGGGAGCGGGAACTTCCCGTGGCAATCGATGAGGACGGCGTAGCCTTCCAGCTCTACCGCGATATCCAGACCTGGAACCTGCCGGTGATCTCCGGTATTCGCTTTCAGGACTTCTCTCTGGGAACGCGCCTGCCGGAGGGGCTTGTGGACGTGCTGAGGCAGCTCTACGACCTTCGGCTGGCGGCACCGACACTCTTCGAGCAGATCTCGGAAATCCGCGTGTCAGGCGCGGCGGGAGACGCGGTCGAGCTTCTGGTGTATCCTGTGGGGTACGGAGTTCCTGTGCGTATTGAAGACAAGCTGGACGCGTCCCTCTTCCGGTATATTATAATGGTCCTCGACATGTTCGAACGGGAGGGGCGTCTCCAGAACATACGCGAGCTCGACTTCCGGGGCGGACAGATTGTCTTCCGCGCGGAGGAGGAATAGCGTGCCCGGAGAGAACATGCTCGTCGGTCTGGACATCGGTACCAACAAAGTCACTGCAGCCATTGCGGAGTTCAACGAGCGGGACGAGATCCAGGTCATCGGGATCGGCCGCAGCGAGAGCTCCGGGTTGCGCCGCGGGGTCGTCATCAACATTGAAGCGACCCTCAAATCGGTGGATGCCGCCATTGAGGCTGCCGAGCAGATGGCAGGGCGCGAGGTGAAGAGCGTGGTCGCCGGTGTTGCCGGGGCGCACATTGAGGGATTCAACTCCCGCGGCGTCGTGGCCGTCACCGGTCGGGGCCGCGAGATCACCGCCCAGGATGTGGACCGCGTCATTGATGCCGCCCGGGCGGTGGTCATTCCCATGGACCGCGAGGTTCTCCACGTGATCCCTCAGGAGTTCGTGGTGGACGATCAGGCGGGGATCAAGAATCCCCTCGACATGATCGGCGTCCGCCTGGAATCAGAGGTCCACATCATCACCGGGTCGGTAACATCGGCACAGAATCTTGTGAAGTGCATCAACCGCGCCGGCTTCAAAGTCGACTCCATTGTGCTGGAGTCCCTGGCTGCGTCGGAAGCGGTGCTGACCCGGGACGAGCAGGAGCTCGGGGTGCTGCTGATTGACCTGGGCGGCGGGACCACGGACATGCTGGTCCACATTGATGGTGCGCCGTACTTCACGAGTGTGCTGCCGATCGGCGGAAGTCAGGTCACGGCGGATCTCTCAATCATGCTCAAGACTCCGACCGAGTCGGCGGAGCGGATCAAGCTCGAAGCGGGCTGCGCCTATGCAGGCATGGTCGAAGAGGATGAGCCGGTGATTATCCCGGGGGTTGGCGGGCGGCCGCCGCTGTCGGTAAAGCGCCGCGATGTGGCGGCGATCATTGAGCCGCGCATGACCGAGATTTTTCGGATGGTACGGGAGAAGGTCGAGAAGAAGGGCTATCTCGAGCGCCTCAACGGCGGCGTCGTTCTCACGGGAGGGGGCGCGCTGCTGCCGGGGGTGGTCGAGCTGGCCCAGGAGATCTTCCGATCGGCGGCCCGGGTGGGCCGGCCGGTCAATCTGGGCGGCGTCTCCCACGAGTACCAGAGCGCCGAGTACGCAACGGCGATCGGCTTGATTCTCTACGGGGCGAATCAGCTCCAGAGCGAGGGGCGTGAAACGCGCGTTCGTGAGGGTTCGCCCGGTATGGTACAGGGATTGAAAAAGTGGTTGAAGAATTTCTTTGAGTGAGTAACTGATTCGCGCCTCTGCAGGGGCGCAGGCTATACGATCTATTGGGAGGGGACATGAATATCGACATCGTCGAGGACAATGGATCACTGGGCGACTACTACGGTAGCCCGACGGTGATTAAGGTGATCGGGGTCGGCGGCGGCGGCAGCAACGCCGTCAACCGGATGATCGCCTGCGGCTTGAAGAACGTGGAGTTCATTGCGGTCAACACCGACCTGCAGGCGCTCCAACGCTCCAACGCGGAGACCCGGCTGCCCCTGGGCTCCAAGCTGACCGGCGGCCTCGGCGCCGGCGGTGACCCGGCAATCGGTGAGAAGGCGGCGCTGGAGGACAAAGAGGAGATCCAGAACGTCATCCGCGGCGCCGACATGGTCTTCATAACCGCCGGCATGGGCGGTGGGACCGGCACCGGCGGTGCCCCGGTGATCGCCGAGATCGCCCGGGAGATGGACATTCTCACCGTCGGCGTGGTCACCAAACCCTTCACTTTCGAAGGGCGCCGAAAGTCGAAGCTCGCCGACGACGGGATCTCCCGACTCCGACAGAACGTCGACACACTCATCAGCATTCCGAATCAGCACCTTCTCAAGGTGGTCGAGCGCAAGACCCCCATTACCGAAGCCTTCCTCATGGCGGACGACGTCCTTCGGCAGGGCGTGCAGGGGATCTCCGATCTCATCACCAAGGATGGGATGATCAACATCGACTTCGCCGACGTGAAGACGATCATGAAGGGCCACGGCGACGCTCTCATGGGAATCGGGGTCGGAAACGGCGAGAACAGAGCGGTGGACGCGGCGACGAACGCAATCAACAATCCGCTCCTCGAGGACACCCGCATCGACGGTGCCCGGGGTCTGCTGGTTAACGTCTCCGGCGGCAGTGACTTCAGCCTGAGTGAGTACGAAGAGGTGCTGAACATCATCACGGCCAACGCGGATGAGGACGCCCTCATCATTGCCGGCAGCGCCGTGGACGAGCTCATGGAGGACGAGGTAACCGTTTCGGTGATCGCCACCGGCTTCAACCAGCCCGATCTGGAACGGCCCGCTGAAGAGCAGCAGGAGGAGAAGAAGGAAGAGGTCTTCTCTCTGGACGAGTGGATCGAGATGACCACCGGGCGCGGTCGGCGCGACGCCAACGGCTCCTCCAGTCAGGAGGGCGAGGAAGAGGAACTCGGCATTCCGGCGGTGCTGCGCATGCGCTCGGGCCGACGTGCGGGGTCCGGGGAGTAGCCGTGAGCTCCGTCACCCTGGTCTCCTCATTCCGTGATTACCTCACCGCGGAACTGCACCTTGCGGAGCGCACGGTGGAGACCTACGTCCGCGAGGCGGGCGCCCTCTGTACCTACGCGGCGGAGAACGACGAGGAGGTTGCAGAGTACGCCTCCGGGGATGTGATCCGCTACCTGGTGCACCGGCAGACCGCCGACACCGGCATAGACCAGCGCACCATTGCGAAGATTCTCTCGTCGCTTCGCGCCTTCTTCCACTATCTGGTGCTGGAAGGCCATCGCGATGAGAACCCCGCGTCGGACATTGAGATGCCCCGGATGGCACAGCGCGTCCCCGGTGTGCTTTCAATTGATGAGGTCGACCGGCTCCTGGACACCATCGACACCTCGACGCCGGTAGGTGTCCGAGACCGGGCGCTCTTCGAGCTGATCTACTCCTGCGGTCTGCGCATCTCCGAAGCTGTCGACCTCACCATGGAGCGTCTCTACCTGCGGGAGGGGTTGATCCGCGTGGTCGGTAAGGGCGGCAAGGACCGCCTGGTCCCGGCGGGTGATGCGGCGGTGACCTGGCTGCATCAGTATCTGACGGAGTCGCGGCCGAAGCTGGCCAAGCCGGGAAAGACCGATTCCGCGGTCTTTCTCAGCCACCTCGGTTCGCGGCTGTCGCGAAAGGGCATGTGGAAGCGCTTCCGCGAGCTCTGTGCCCACGCCGGCATTGAGGCGAAGGTGCACACTCTGCGCCACTCCTATGCGACGCACCTTCTCGAAGGAGGGGCGGATCTCAGGGCGGTCCAGGAGCTACTCGGACACAGTGACATCAGCACCACCCAGATCTACACCCACATAGACCGGGATGATCTCCGGAAGTACCACGAGGAGTATCACCCGAAGGGGTGAGGGTAGCAGGATGAGACGACGGACGGGATCGACCAGACCGGAAATCCTCCGGCGCCCGCGGGCCGTGGCGAGGCTGCTCATGGTGGTGACGGCGGCCGCGGGGGCGGCGCTGCTCCTCGGCGGCTGCGATCGCGGCGATCAGGACTTCCTGTCGGAGCTCGAGCGCATTGAAGAGGGGAGCGGATACACCGACGAAGGCCCCTCGGATGAGCGGATAGAGGAGCTCAAGGCGGGAATTCGTCGGTATCGCGACGTCGTTGAGGAGAAGATTGAAGCGGCCGGGCAACTCGGGGTGTATCACAAGATGCTGGCCGTGGCGTACATGGACCGGCAGATGTACGGTCTTGCCCTCGATCATCTGGAGAAGGCAATCGATCTCCAGCCGGAGAATCCCATTCTTTTCTACTACGCCGGAGTGTCCGCCGGGAGAATGGCCAAGTCCACCGTTGATGAGACGGAACAGAACGAGCTGTATGAAGACGCCGAGCAGTACTACCTGCGCAGCATTGAGCTCGACCCGACCCGGAACGACGCCAACTACGCCCTTGGTGTGCTCTACGTCTTCGAGATCAACGAGCCGATCAAGGCGCGGGAGTATCTCGAGCAGACCATTGAGGATGAGCCCAAGAATGCCCGCGCCCAGATGGTCCTGGCCCGGAGCTACGCGATGACCGGCGAGGCTGAGCGCGCCGCCGAGCTCTACGACCAGGCGGCCGAGGTTGCTGCGGACCGGGATACCCGGGAAGCGGCCCTCCGCAACCGCGACGCCCTTCTCGAAGGGCGCGGCGAGCAGGGACGGACGCAATGAACACACTGCTGCGCCTTGCGATTCACCGGATGGAGTTCACGAGCTTTCCGGAGAAGTGCGCTCTCGAGGGGGCCATACCGGACGTGGGTCTCTTTCAGGCGCTCTCCCTGGATGACGTCTCGGTGATCATTGGGCGATCGCTCCACACGCGGCGGTTCGATCCGGATGCCCTTCTGGCCCACGCCGAAGAGGACCTGCGGGTACTGGACCGACGGACGGTTGCCACTGTCTTTCACGATGATCCCACGTATCCGCCTCTTCTGCGGGAGATCTACGACCCGCCCTACCTTCTCTTTGCGGTGGGCCCACTCAATGACGACCGCCCGCGGGTCGGTGTTGTCGGTACTCGGTCCCCTTCCGTCGACGGCGCCTCCGCGGCCGGTCGGCTCGGGCGTGAGCTTGCCGAGGCGGGAATCTGCGTGGTCTCGGGACTCGCCAGGGGCGTTGATACCATGGCGCACAGAGGCGCGGTAACCGGCGGCGGTGCCCACCTTGCGGTTCTCGGAAGTGGCATCGACTACATCTATCCGGTGCAGAACAAGTCCCTGGCGCGGCAGATCCTCGACCAGGGCGGGGCGATTGTGAGCGAGTATCCGCCGGGAGTGCCGCCGACGCGGTATCACTTCCCGGAGCGCAACCGGATCATCAGCGGGCTTTGCGGTGCCGTCGTCGTGGTGCAGGCGCCGGCGCGATCAGGTGCGCTCTACACCGCGGACTTCGCCCTGGAGCAGGGGCGCGATCTCCTGGTGCACGCCGACGGCATGCGCGGTACCGCCGGGGCGGGTACGGCCCACCTCGCCGAAGAGGGAGCTCCGGTCGTTACGAGCGCCGACGAGATTCTGGATGCCATCGGCGTTGCCGCACCCTCGGTGCCCCGAAGCCGGGCGGGACGGCGCGCCGTCCCGGTGGTACAGGCCGCCGCGGCGGGGCGACAGCTCGGGCTGGAGCTCATTGCGGAGATGCGCGAGGGGCGATCCACCGAGGCCGCCGGAGCGTCCCCCGGTGCGCGTGGCGCCGGCAGGGAGGAAACGGAGAGTGAACACAGTGGCTGAGAACCTGGATCTGGACTACGTGGAGGAGTACATCGGCTACGTTCTGAGCGTGCGCAACCTCTCGGTGGAGACCATCCGCGCCTACCGCCGCGATCTCGGCGACTTCGTCGGCTGGCTCGGGGAGCGTGAGGAAAGCCTCCTGGAAGTCTCCTTCCGCAGCCTCCGGAGCTACATTGCGGATCTGGGCCGTCGCGGCTTCGCCGCGACGAGCCTGAACCGCCACCTCTCGGCGCTGCGGGGCCTCTTCAAGTACCTGAAGCGTCACGGGTACCGTCACGACGACCCCTCGGAGCTGGTGCGAAGCGCAAAGTCCGGCAAACGTCTGCCGGAGTTTCTCTTCGAGGAGGAGATGGACAAGATCCTCGCCATTGAAGGGAGCGACTTTGCCGCACTGAGGGATCGTCTGATCGTGGAGTTCCTCTACGCCACCGGATGCCGGATCTCCGAGCTCGTCGGGGTGGACGTAACGGATATCGATATCAAGCGGCGCAGTGTGCTGCTCCACGGGAAGGGTCGAAAGGACCGGCAGGCATTCCTCGGGCGCTCGGCTCTTACCGCACTGCAGAACTACCTGCCGGTCCGCGCTGCACAGTCGAAGCGGCGCGGCGATGTCGGCGGTGCCGCCCTCTTTCTCAACCGTTCCGGCGGCCGCCTGACGGCGCGGGGCGTTGCAACCATCCTCGAAAAGCGCCTCCGGGAGTTCGGCGTTGTGAAGCACGTGACTCCACACACTTTCCGACACAGCTTTGCGACACATATACTTGACCGAGGTGCGGACATCCGCGTCGTCCAGGAGTTGCTCGGGCACTCCCAGCTGTCGACAACGCAAGTGTACACCCACATGCAGCTCGGTCGACTGAGAGACGTCTATCGCCAGGCGCACCCGCACGGCAGGGGCGGCGCCCGGCACAAGACGCATGCATCCGGATCGGATGCGTCTCAAGAGGGCACTGCCTTCGGCGATGCCAATGGCCCCCGCCGCGACGGCTCGCAGAAGGGTGTGGCAACCCGGGAGCTGGACGACTCGTCTGTTTCCGCACCGAGTTCAGATGCAAAGGATCGTAGTAACGATGAGTGAGAAGACGAGAAGCACGACGGTTGTCGCAGTGCGGAAGGACGGCAACACCGCCATGGCCGCGGACGGACAGGTGACCATGGGTGAGGCGGTTATGAAGGCGAACGCCCGCAAGGTACGCACCATTTACGACGGGCGCATCATTGTGGGATTCGCCGGCGCGACGGCGGATGCCTTCACGCTGTTCGAGCGGTTCGAGAACAAGATCAAGGAGTACAGCGGGGATCTCACCCGTTCCGCCGTCGAGCTCGCCAAGGAGTGGCGAACCGACCGCATGCTTCGCCGACTGGAAGCGCTGCTTCTGGTTGCAGATGCCGACCGGATTCTCCTCATTTCGGGAACCGGCGATGTTGTCGAGCCGGACACCGGGGTCATTGCGATCGGTTCCGGGGGCAATTACGCCCAGGCGGCGGCACGCGCCTACCTGGATGCTTCGGATCTCTCCGCCAGGGAGATTGCGGAGCGAGCCCTCGGGATCGCCGCGGACATCTGCATCTACACCAACCGAAGCATTGTCGTGGAGGAGCTGTGATGAGACGCAAGCTTGATGAGCTCACACCCCAGGAGATCGTCGGGGAGCTGGATAATTACGTAATCGGACAGGAGCGTGCCAAGAAGGCCGTGGCGATTGCCCTGCGCAACCGCCTCCGGAGACAACGCCTCTCCGAAGACCTTCGGGATGAGGTTGCGCCGAAGAACATCATTATGATCGGTCCCACCGGCGTCGGGAAGACGGAGATCGCCCGCCGCATCTCCAAGCTTACCGGCGCCCCATTCATCAAGGTGGAGGCGACCAAGTTCACCGAAGTCGGCTACGTCGGCCGCGACGTCGAGTCGATGGTCCGGGATCTCACATCCTTCGCCGTCTCCATGGTGAAGAGCGAGCTCCAGGAGGAGGTCCGCGAAGAGGCGGAGCAGCGCACCGAGGAGGCCATTCTCGACCTGCTGCTTCCGGGGAGCCGTGACAAAGGGGGCGGCCAGAAGCAACCTCAGACCGGGGGTGCCCCGGGAAGCACTACGCCGGCGATCACGGAGGAGGCATCCAAAGCGCCCGCGGAGACTCAGACGACCACCCGGGAGAAGCTGCGGGAGAAGCTGCGCAAGGGCGATCTCGAAGACAAGGAGGTCGAGGTTCAGGTAAGCCAGAGCGGCTTCCCGGCAATCGAGATCTTCTCCGGCAGCAACTTCGAGGAGATGGACCTGAACCTGGGCAACCTGGGCAACATCTTCGGCGGCAAAAAGAAGAAGAAGCGCACAACCGTCAACGAGGCGCGGGAGACCCTGCTCCAGGAGGAGATGGACAAGCTCGTCGACTCGGATCGCGTCTCCGATCTGGCGCGGCAGCGGGTGGAGCAGATGGGCATCATCTTCATTGATGAGATAGACAAGATCGCCGCGAAGGAGAATCGCGGCGGCGTCGACGTCAGCCGCGAAGGGGTGCAGCGGGACATTCTGCCGATTGTGGAGGGAAGCAAGATCAACACGAAGCACGGGCTCGTGGACACCTCCCACATCCTCTTCATTGCCGCAGGCGCCTTCCACACCAGCAAGCCGAGCGACCTGATTCCGGAGCTGCAGGGGCGCTTTCCCCTGCGGGTCGAGCTCGAGGCGCTGGGAAGCGAGGAGTTCTTCCGCATTCTCACGCAGCCGCAGAACGCTCTCATCAAGCAGTACAGCGCGCTCCTGAAGACCGAAGAGGTGGACCTCGAGTTCACGGACGACGCCATTCGCCGGATCTGCGATATTGCGGCGGACGTCAACTCCAAGACGGAGAACATTGGTGCACGCCGGCTCCACACCATCATGGAGCACCTCCTGGAGGAGGTTTCCTTCACGGCGTCGGAATTGAAGGGACAGAAGATCCCCATTACGTCGGAGTACGTGGACGAGCGACTGGCGAATATTGTGGAGGACCAGGATCTGAGCAGATACATCCTGTAGCGCCGCCGGCGTGGTCGGGCGCAATCGACGCTAATCAGGCGTGGCGATTTCGCCGAAGTATAGAAGAGAGAAAGGACCCGCTTGCGACGGCGGGTCGACAGGATGAACAGAGGGAAGGAAGAAGGATGTTTTTCGATAACGGATTCGGTCGGACAATGGATATCCTCCACCGCACCATGGACGTGAACCTGTTGCGGCAGGATGTGATCGCCAACAACATTGCCAACGCCGACACGCCGAATTTCAAGCGCAGCGTCGTAAACTTCGAGACGCAGCTTCGGGACGCCCTGGAAGGTCCCGGGGAGTCGCGCTTTGAAGCTGCGCTGACCAACGAGAAGCACATTCCCTTCCGGCAGCCGACGAGCTATCGGGACGTTCGGCCGACGCGCTTTCTGGATTCTCAGACGACGGCGAAGAACAACGGGAACAACGTGGACATTGAGCAGGAATCCATGAATCTCTTGAACAACGAGCTCATGTACACCCTGCTCACCAACTCGATCGGCAGTCAGCTCAGCCGGGTCAACCTGGTACTGAGATAGGAGTAGGCAATGGGTCTGTTTTCGACGATTAACACCGCAGCAACGGGTTTGACCGCCCAACGCCTCCGACAGGACGTCGTTGCGGACAACATTGCGAACGCAACCACGACGCGCACCACCGAGGGCGGACCGTTTCGCCGCAGCCGGGTGATCTTCCGGCCGCGGGTCGAGGATCCCTACTGGAAAGGCCCTTTCGTGCCGGAGTCTCTGGACAACGGCGTGGGAGAGGGTGTGCGCGTCGTCTCGGTGGAAAAGGACTATGACTCGGAGCTGCAGCTGAAGTATGATCCGACGCACCCCGACGCAATCAAGTCCGGACCCCGGGCGGGTTACGTCGAGATGCCGAACGTCAACGTCGTGGAAGAAATGGTAGACTTGATCTCCGCGTCACGATCCTACGAGGCAAACATCTCGGTGATCGACGGGGCGAAGAGAATGTTCAACCAGGCCCTTCAAATCGGGAGGTAATGAATGGCCCTTTTCAGTTCGAACGAGGTAAGCGGCCACGTCTTTCAGCTGGCCAGAACCGATCCCCGTCACCTTGCCGGACGCAATGAGATGGGGTCTCTCGCTCCCCGGGCGGGACAGGCAGGCCGGTCCGAGCGCGGCGCCGCCGCAGCCGCGGAGGGGGCGGCCGCGACGGGAGCCGCTTCGGAAACATCGGCCGCAGGCCAGGACTTCAGCCGACTGCTCTTCGACTCCCTCAACGAGGTCAACGGGTATCAGCAGGAGCATGAGAACCTGTCGGTGCAATCCATCATCAATCCCGACAGCGTGGATCCCCACGACGTGACCCTGGCCGCCGCGAAGGCGAATCTGTCATTGAGCATTACCAAGAGCGTGGTTGACCGCGTTCTGCAGGCGTATCGGGAGATAACGAACTTGCGGTGATAGACGCAGGATGACGAAGCGGTCGGTGACGGTGCTGCAGCCCGAGCCGGCCTGAAAACCTGGGAGGGGACATGAACGAGTGGCTTAAGCGAGTCGTCGAACAGATTCGCAATCTCTGGAACCAGTGGAAGCCGGTCCAGAAGATCATTTTCTTTGCCGTCATCGGCGTCAGCGTCATTGCGATAATCCTGCTCGTCTCGTTGAGCAGCGCCCCGAGTATGGAGCCGCTTCTCACGCAGCCCGTGACGGATCCACAGCAGCTGGATCGGATCGCCGCACGTCTGGATCAGGAAGACATCGACTTCACCGTTACCACGGACAACCGAATCATGGTTGAAGATGAGGCGGCGGCACGAAGGATGCGCTCGCTCCTGGCGCGGGAGGATCTCATTCCGGATGAGACCGACCCGTGGGAGCTCTTCGACATGGAGCGCTGGACCCAGACCGACTTCGAGCGAAACGTCAATCTGCAACGCTCCCTGCAGCGACAGCTGGAGCAGCACATCGAGGCTCTCGAAGACATTGATGCGGCCAACGTGACGATTGCCCTCCCCGAGACGGAGCTCTTCGTCGAGGATCAGAATCCCGTCACCGCTTCGGTCATCGTCACGCCGAAGCCCGGCGCGGATCTGCGGGAGAATCGCGCCAAGGTGGAGGGTATTCAGAAGCTCATTCAGTTTGCCATTGAAGGCCTCGCCGAAGAGAACATCACCATTACGGATCACAACGGTGTTGTGCTGAATGACTTCGAAGGAATGGTGGAGTTCGATCGCCTGGAGCTTACCCGGCGCGAGTTGCAGTTGAAGCGCGACCAGGAACAGCAATACATTCAGGCCATCTATAAGGCCCTGGGACAGATCTACGGACAGGACCGCGTCGAAGTCATCAACATAAATGTCGAGCTCGACATGGGTAAGCGTACCGAAGAGACGCAGGAGCACTTCCCGATCGAGATTGTTCCGGACAACCCGAATACGCCTTTCAGCGAACGGGAGGTCATCACCTCCATTCCCCGGTCCGTTGAGACCGTCAACGAGAACTACGAGGGTACCGGCTTCAATCCGGAGGGTCCCCCGGGACAGGAGGGGCAGACACCCCCTGCGTATCAGGACCTCGAAGGCCTGGTTGGACGCTACTCCAACACCGAAGAGCGGGTGAACAACGAGATCAACACGCGGACCATCTACGAGGAGAAGAGCCCCGAGGTTGAGCGGGTGACCGCAAGTGTCGCGCTGGACGGTGTTTGGCGTTGGCAGTATGATGAAAATGGAGAGGTTGTACTGAATCCGGACGGAAGCATTGCGCGGGAGTACATTCCCGTTTCGGAGGACGAGCTGGCGAAAGCGGAAGAGCTGGTCCGCGACGCCGTCGGATACGACCAGAGTCGCAACGACTCGGTAACGGTTCGGCATATCCAGTTCGATCGCAGCGACGAGCACGAGGAGGAGGACTCGGTCTTCCGCCGAAGGCAGCAGATCCAGATGATCGTGCTGTACGCGCTCATCGGTATTGCCGTGCTTCTGGTCTCGTTCATCGTATTCCGTCTGATTTCCCGTGAAATTGAACGCCGTCGACGCCTCCGGGAGGAGGAGTTGGCGCGACAGCATCAGGCCATGCGGGAAGCTGCCCTTCGAAGCGCCGAAGAAGAGGGCGAAGAGGTGGAGATGTCCGTGGAAGAGCGGGCGCGTATGGAGCTTCAGGAGAGCGCTATGAACATGGCGCGTGAGCATCCTGAAGACGTGGCGCAGTTGATCCGCACATGGCTCATGGAGGAGTAGCCGTATGGCAAAGGCATCGCAATCCGGCGGCGGAACGCAGACCCAGAGTCGCAAGGGCTCGGGGCACCGGAAGGAGCTTTCCGGTCGCCAGAAGGCTGCCATTTTCCTTGTGACGCTTGGTTCCGAGATCTCTTCGGAGATCTTCAAGCACCTGCGTGAAGATGAAATAGAGTCGCTCACGTTCGAGATTGCCCGTCTTGAGAACATAGAGTCGGAGGACCGCGACAACGTCCTGCAGGAGTTCCAGGAGCTCATGATGGCGCAGGACTTCATCACCACCGGCGGGATCGACTACGCCCGGGAGCTTCTGGAGAAGTCACTCGGGTCGCAGAAGGCGGTGGACATTATCAATCGCCTCACGTCGAGCCTGCAGGTGCGCCCCTTCGACTTCATCCGGCGAACCGACCCGACCCATTTGCTGAACTTCATCCAGCAGGAGCATCCTCAGACCATTGCCCTCATCCTGGCGTACCTGGAGCCGCAGAAGGCGTCCATCATTCTGGGGAGTCTCCCCCACGAGGTGCAGTCGGACGTGGCGAAGCGGATCTCCACCATGGACCGTACCTCGCCGGAGGTTCTGCGCGAGGTCGAGCGTGTCCTGGAGAAGAAGCTCTCCACCCTTTCGAGCGAGGACTACACCGCTGCCGGCGGCGTAGAGAGCATTGTCGAGATTCTCAACCTGGTCGACCGGTCGACGGAGAAGTCGATTATTGAGTCTCTTGAAGAGGAAGACCCGGAACTTGCCGAAGAAATAAAGAAGAGAATGTTCGTCTTCGAGGACATCGTCATGCTCGACGATCGCGCCATCCAGAAGGTGCTGCGGGAGGTCGATACCACCGAGCTCGCCAAGGCGCTCAAGTCGGTGGACACCGAGGTGCAGGACAAGATCTTCCGGAACATGTCCAAGAGGGCGGCGACGCTCCTCAAGGAGGACATGGAGTACATGGGTCCCATCCGGATGAAGGATGTGGAGGAGTCGCAGCAGAAGATCGTATCGATCATTCG
>CAZZIE010000040.1:0-10182 GCA_964654185.1 uncultured Spirochaetaceae bacterium
CGGTCGTGGTACCGGCACTGCGGGTTGGGGCAGAACTCCGGTAGAAGCGGGAGTGATTGCGGAGCTGGGAGTGATTGCATGGTGGATACCTCCACATGTGCTCACTCCCGGAGTGTCCTTATTGCTTCAACGCTTCAACCCAATCAACAATTCTGGCACCAGTTCATGCGGCTTGCGGCGCCGCGGACGCGAAAAGCTACCGGGACGTACCCTCAGGGACCAGAAGCGGCGGCGGGTCCTCCCCTTCCGGTACGAAGATAAGCGCGGCAGAATTCATGCAGTACCGCTGGCCGGTGGGAGCCGGTCCGTCGGGAAAAACGTGGCCGATGTGGGAGCCCGTTACCGTATCAATGACTTCAATACGCCGTGAGAAGAGACTCCGGTCCCACATGTACGCCACCGCGTCGGGGGCAATGGGTTTGGTGAAGCTCGGCCAGCCGGTACCGGACTCGTACTTGTCCTCCGAGCGAAAGAGAGGCTGCCCGCTCGCCCGGGAATAGTAGATGCCCTCTCTCTTCTCGTCGAAGAGCGGATTCCGGAAGGCGCGCTCGGTCCCATCCTCGCGCAGCACGTTGAACTGCAGGTCATCCAGCCGACGCTGCCACTGCCGTTCGGTGAGCTCCACCGGATAGTCGATATCGGCGCCCTGCTCGTGGATGATCCGCGCCTCCGGGTCGTAGCGGCTCCGGTCGACCACAAAGGGTTCTCCGTTGACCTCAATGCCGGAGGTCAGGTCCGACGCAATGCGATGCGCCTCCTGCCAGTCGTTAGACCGCAGCTCCTCGAAGCCGTACGCTGCAACAGCCCCACCCAGGGCGATCGCTGCCGCAAGAAGAACTGCTGCCGGTCTGGCGATCAGTCGCCTTTTCCTGTGCATTCTCATCATGTTTGAAAGCTGCGCTCTTCTCAGAGGAAACGTCAACGCAGAACGTCGGATGATATGGATATGTTAGATTTCGCGGCTATCCCGCCTTGTCTTCAATGATTGACTGGTCCATCCGGGTGACGCTGGTCCAGGTGTCGCGGTCCTCGAAGATTCCGTTGTGCACGAAGAACCGGGCAAGTTTCGGAGGCAGCTCCTCGAAGATCTCGTCCGAAATCGAAACGTGGCCGGCAGCCGTACCTTCCTTCTCCAGGTGCGCCGCGAAGTTGATGGTGTCGGAGACGATCCTGCCCGTCTCCTGACGGAAGCGAGTTTTGCCCCGATCCAGACCGATCCGCGCACTGATGTCCTGAGGAATCGGGTTCTCCTGACCGGCGTTGAAGATGGGCAGCGTTGCCTGCACCTCCAGAGCCCACATGGTTGCCCGTACCTCGTTGCTCTTCAGGGCAAAAGCGAGAATCCCGCCGTCACCGGCCCAGCTCCAGGTCCGGCCGTTGTAGGTGCCGAGATGGCGGTTGAGGAAGGCCCAGAAACGATAGTACGCCTTCTCCATGAGCTTGGTACCGTTACGCTTCACGAGCTCTGAGTTCCCGACAATGTCAATGCTCGCAATCGTGACCGGATAGCTCCGTCCATCCCGGAGGGAGCCCCAGTTGGGCGCCACAGCGGCATCCTTGTCGCCGCGGCGAACCTTGCGGCGGTCGAAGTCGTAGAGGATGCCGGAACGCGTCATCTTGGCGAGAAACTCCTCAATGCCGTCCACCGTGACGCGACGGCCGTCGAGGCGCTCGCCGTCGGTCTCTATCAGGACCTCCAAGAGCCCCTCGACCTGCTTCTTCACCTCCGCCGCCTCTACGAGGGTACGGGCGGCTTCACGCACCGGCACGGTGATGTGGCGGTCGGTGCCGCGGAGGGTGTGCAGGTCGAAGTTCGGGATGACGTAGCGTCCGAGGATGTTTATCTGATCTGCATTGAAGTTCGAACCGATCAACTCCACAAGGTCCTTGCGCAGTGCGGCGTCCAGCATTCGGTGCTCCTTGTGTCAGGTGCTGTCACATTACCCGGGCCCCCGGCGGAATCCCGGGGCGAGATATGTGAGAAAACCCTACCGTCGGGCGTCGACTTGGTCAACACAAGACGTGCCCGAGAAGCCCCAGAGAACCAAGAAAAAACTCTTAGTGGAGGTATTATATAAATGAACAATTCATGTTACACTATCTGGTCATGGAAGACACGCTTCCTCGCCACGTCGATCTCGATTGGCGCCGCGAGCTCCTGGACAAGACGCTCCTGGTGGTCGTTGCAGCCGGCGTGGTCGCCCTGGTTCCCAGCCTCATTATCTCCTTTGCCACCGAGAGGTGGCTGATCCTGGGCGCGGACCTCCTCGGTTGGCTTATTGCCGCGGCACTTGCGGCGGGGCGGAGGCTCCCCTTCGCACTTCGCGCCTGGGGCCTGATCGGTACACTGGACGCAGTCTCGGTGGTACTGCTGATCGAACTGGGCCCGGCTCCGCCGACCCTGCTCTGGCTGCTTGCCGGTGTGGCCCTGGCGCAACTGCTCCTGCGCTCCCGGGGCTTTGTGATCGCAATGACTTCCTCCCTGGCAATCGTGGCAGCATTCGGATTCTTTGCGTCCGGCCCCGTGCTCGAGTGGTCCATCGGTCCGTGGCAGTGGGCGGTGTACGGGGCCAATTACGCCGCCGTCGCCCTGGGCATTGCGCTGGCAACGGGCTACCTGGTGCGACGCATTGAGTCCTCCCTCGCCCGGGAGCACAATCTCCTGAACCTCGTTGCCTCGCGCCATCGGGAAGTTCGGAGCGCTCACAAGGAACTGCAGGAGGAGCACGTCCGGCAGGAGCACCTGGTCCACGAGCTCCACCACCGCGTGCTCAACAATCTCCAGACCTTGTCGAGCCTTGTGGAGCTGCAGGTACACGTGAACGGCGGCCGGTCCGATCGCGAGATCGTCAACGACCTTCGTGGACGTCTGCGGTGCATGGTTGCCGCTCACGACTCCCTGACAGCTTCCCGCGGCAGAACCCGCGTAGCCGCCGACGACCTCCTTTTCGCAGTCGTGGATGAAGCCGTCTCAGCGGGAGAAGATATTGCCGGCGCACCACCCGTCTCGGTCATCGGCGACGGGGAGCTCGACCTGGATGCGAGACACACCGTCCCGGTGGCCCTCATCTGCTTCGAGTGGCTCACGGCGTTCAACGCCCACTGCTCGGGCACCGCCGCACGGGGACGACTCCGATACCGAAGAACGCCGACACCTGCGGTTGCCTTCATAGCCGAGGGACCGCGCAGATGCCTCACGGCGCTCACGGAGGAGCTCTCGGGAGCAGGGAGTGTCATTGCCGAGAGCCTGGCCGCGCAGATCGGCGCGACGACTCACTTCGACCGCGACGAGAGTCGACTGCGCATTTCACTGACGCTGCCGCACGGCGCAGAATCCTCCGACGGCTCCGAGGTGCCCGAATACGCCGAGTTGCCACTTCCGGATGAACACCGGTATTGTGTGGATTGAGACGAAGGACCGTAGACATCGATCAAAAGAGGAGGAATGAAGTGGCAGCCACACCCTCTACAATGCTCGCACTCGGTACCGTAGCTCCGGACTTCACGCTATCCGGCGTCGACGGCAAGACGGTATCTCGCAGCGACTTCGACGGACAGCCGCTCCTGGTTGTGTTCATGTGCAACCACTGTCCCTTCGTGAAGCACATCATCGATGTCTTCGTGGAGCGGGCGGCGGAGTACCAGAAGAAGGGAGTCGGCGTCGTGGCGATCAGCTCGAACGACGTTGAAGGCTTCCCCGAGGACGACCCGGATCACATGCGAAGCTTTGCCTCGGAGCGCGGCTTCACCTTCCCGTACCTCTTCGACGAGGATCAGAGTGTGGCCCGGGCGTATCAGGCGGCGTGCACCCCGGACTTCTTCCTGTTCGACAAGGACCACAAGCTTTTCTACCGCGGCCAGTTCGACGCAGCGCGCCCCGGAAACGACGAAGAGATCACCGGGGCGGACCTCACGGCGGCGGTGAAGGCGGTGGTCGCGGGGAAGTCGGCTCCCGCGCAGCAGAAGCCCTCAATGGGATGCAACATCAAGTGGAAGCCTGGTAACGAGCCGGGCTTTGCCAGCATCACCTAGCCGGCGCCGGGGTGTGGCCGGGTGTGGTCGCGGCGCGGTCGCGGCCCGGGGCGGCGCGGTCGCGGCCCCGGGGCGGCGCCGCCGCGGCGGCCCCCACCAGCGCGCGGGCGCGTCCGACCGTTCGCTACCCCTCTTCCTCGAAGAACAGGCTCATGGCACGGCGGACCTGATGTGGATGGGTCTCCACGGGAATGTGCGCAGCCCCGGGGACGACGATCATGAGCGAGTCCGGAATGCGCGCAGCCGCCCGGTATCCCACCGAAATCGGTACCCAGGTGTCCTCATTTCCCCAGATAAGAAGCGTACGCGCCTGGATTTCGCTCAGGGGGCCGATCTCCTGCAACGCCTGCGAGGAGAACCGCACCACCGCCGGGACCGTCCCGGGTACCGTGAAGGGCTCGTAGTAGCCCTGAATCGCCTCGTCCGAAGGCATCTGTCCGTAGGCATTCGCAAGAACACTCGCAAGGCTGTCCGGCGACCCCAGCTCGCGAAGGCTCGCTTCCAGGAGCCGCGACACCGGATCCGTCGTCACAAAGGGAATGGAGGCGCGGTTCTGCTCGAACTGCACCGCTCCGGCCAGCAGCACGAGATCGGATACGTCCTCCGGGCGACTCCGCGCCATTCCCGCAGCCACCCGTCCTCCCAGAGAGTGCCCGACGAGGGTCCAGGGGCCGGTGATCCGCGCGCCCACCAGGCCCGGATCCGTTTCCAGGCGATCGGCAAGCTTCCAGAACAGCTCGTGTCTGATCGCCTCGATTGCGCGGTCTCGCCGATCGCTGTATCCGAACGGGGGGACATCCACGGCAATGACGACATACCCCAGGTCGGCCATCCATGAGGAGATCTCCCGAAAGGAGAAGGTCGATGCACCGAGTCCGTGGATGAGCATGGCGGGCGGGCCGGTTCCGCCACCGGGGGGCAACCAGGTGCGGAAGTGCAGCACAATGCCGTCCTCGACAACGAGCTCTCCGTTCTCGTAGGGGGCGTATGTCCTCAAGAGGGCCAGCTCTTCGACGGTGGCTCGGTCGAGATTCTCTTCCGGGGCGCTGGCGCACGCCGCCAGCAGCGCCAGCGCGAGAGCCGCCGAGGCAAGGGCTCGCCACGCACCGGCGCCACGGCCGGCGCCATGCAGTTGCGCGCCGCATCGCGCCGCCCGGGCTGATCCGCCCGAGACGTTGCGAGTACCGATCCCGGATCGTGCTGTTCCGGTCATTTCAGCACTCTCTTCAGCACACCGAGGCCGGCGCGGCTGTTCGGGTATGCAAGGCCGTGGTCGAAGAAGCTCGGCTGTCGGAGCACTCCTTTCTCGTTGGTGAAGCAGTCGAAGCTTGCCTTCCCGTGGTAGCGCCCCATCCCGCTGGATCCGACCCCGCCAAAAGGCAGGTGGAGCGAGGCGACGTGCATGATCGTGGCGTTCACGGCGCCGCCGCCAAAGGCAACCGATCTCACCACTCTGCGCTCCACTTCCCGGGAGCGTGTGAAGAGGTAGAGCGCCAGGGGCTTCGGGTTCCGCCGGATGATCTCGACGGCGGCGTCCAACGACGGAATCGAGATCACCGGCAGAATGGGCCCGAAGATCTCGTCCTGCATGACCGGATGGTCCGGCGTCACATTCGTCATGATGGTGGGTGCAATGTAGAGGTCTTCCCGGTCCGTATCGCCCCCGACGTAGGTCTTACTCTCATCGATCATCCCGACCAGCCGATCGAAGTGGCGCGCGTTGACAATGCGCGAGTATCGCGGGTGACTCCGCGGGCTGTCGCCGAAAAACTCGCGAATCGCCCCCGCCATCTTCTCCACCAGGGTGTCGTGGACCGACTCATCCACAAGAAGGTAGTCCGGTGCGACGCAGGTCTGCCCGGCGTTGATCGACTTGCCGAAGACAATGCGCCGCGCCGCCAGGTCCAGATTGGCCGTCCCATCCACGATCGTCGGGCTCTTGCCGCCAAGCTCCAGGGTAACCGGCGTGAGTTGCTCCGCCGCAGCCGCCATGACCTTTGATCCGATTCTCCGGGAGCCGGTGTAGAAGATGTGGTCAACGGGCAACTGAGTCAGCAACCGCGCCGTCTCCGCATCCCCCTGTACGGCGGCGACGTACTGTTCCGGGAAGGTGTCACGAATCATCCGATCCACCACCGCCGCCGTCCGCGGTGCGTACTCCGAGGGCTTCAGAATCACCGTGTTACCGGCGGCAATGGCACCGATCAGCGGCACGAAGAGGAGCTGAAACGGATAGTTCCACGGGGCAATGATCAGCGATACCCCGTAGGGCTCACGGTGTACGCGGCTGCGGCCGGGAAGGTTGAAGAGGTCCGTCGGCACGCGTTGCGGTCGCGCCCACCGGCCCACACGGCGCAGGGCGTGCGAGATCTCCCGGTACACCAGGCCGACTTCGGTGGAGTACGCCTCAAAGGCGCTCTTTCGCAGATCCGCGTACAGTGCATCCAGGATGGCGGTCTCCCGGGAAGCTACGGCCGCCTTAAGACGCCTGAGCTGCTCCTTTCGGAAGGCGATCCCCAGGGTCCCGCCCTCACGAAAGAAGTCCCGTTGTCGTGCGACAATGCGTTCCGCTTCAGGCGCACTGGTGAAGTGCAGGTCGTCACGTTCCATTACCTGCAATAGGTGCACCATTTGGCACCACGTCGTCAATGTTTACGAAGCGCCTGCAACGGTGTATGCTGCGAATCAATACCAGCCAAGTAACAAAACCCGACATACGGAGCGAAGCATGGATACGACGGGAGCAGGAGACTCGGCACGAGATCTTGTGCACGACCTGTACACATCTTTTCGGGACAACCAGCAGCGGCTGTCCAGTCAGCTGTGGGATCTCTTCTCGATCGCCGCGCTGAACGCCTCCTTCGCGGAGGAGTTGCTGGCGGCGAACCGAGCCAATAAGGAGTCGATCGACCGCATCTACGAGGATCTCGACGAGGTAACCCGGGAGTCGACGGATGTCTCCGAGCGCACCGAGCGCTCCCTCGCTCCCCTCCAGGATGCGCGCAACTCCTTTACGGAAACCCGGAACACCGTGGACCGCTTCGCCGAGACGCTCGAACAGCTGCGCCGACAATTCCAGGGAATCCGGGATGCCTTTGCAACCTTCCAGGACACCATGGGAAAGATCTCCAAGACCCTCGCTGAAATCGACGATGTCTCCGATCTCACCCATCTGCTCTCGTTGAACGCCTCAATTGAGGCCGCCCGAGCGGGCAAGCACGGTGTCGGTTTCAAGGTCGTGGCGGAAGAGATCAAGAAGCTATCGGACAAGAGTGCCGGTCTTACCGAGGAGACCAACAACCTCCTCACGGAGGTACAGACCACGGTGTCCCAGGCGCTGGGCAACCTCTCCAGCTACGACGAGGTTCGTGAAGGAGTCGACAGCGACCTCGCGTCGGCGCGCACGCACCTCCAGGAACAGGCGCGAATCATCGATCAGCTGGATGAGAACGTCAGGGAGATCGCTCAGAGCGCCCAGCGCCAGTCGGAGGGGACCAATCGGATCCACGAAAGCATGGATCGGCTCCAGACCTCCGCCGCAGTAACCACGGACGCCGCACGCCACATCGACACGTCTCTCCAGTTCCAGTCCTCGACCATCGAGGAGTTGCGCCGCCTCGACGGCGAACAGTGCCGCATCCTCCGGGAGCACACCGAGCGCCTGGTAAGCGGCGGCCTCATTGCCCGCGGCGAGGCGGCCCTCCTGGTCGGTCACGACGTCGCCTACCCTCCCTGGGTCAGCGTCGGTGAGGGACGATCCCGGGGCATTTCGATCGACATCTTAGACGCGGTGGCCAAGGAACTTGGCATAGAGCTCGCCTATGAAGCGAGCGAGTTCGAGGACGTGCTCGCCTCATTCTTCGACGGCACCATAAACGTCATCACCAACGTCGGGTGGCCCAATACCACCTTCGACGACAAGCCCGTCATTGCCACGAATCCGTACGCCCGCTTCGAGCCGGTCGTATTCACCCGGAGCAACACATCCGCTATCGAATCTGAAGACACTGGGTCGATGCCGACGGCCGGCGGTCTCGTCGACCCGGAAGTGTTCCAGGGCAAACGCGTTGCCGCACAGCGCGGTTCCTACGTGGCGAAATCTCTGGAGGAGATCGGGGCTGAGGTGGTGCCGCTGGGCAACGACATTCACGGCATGGCCAAGGTGGTCTGGCGGGAGGTGGACGGCCTGGCGACGGAGCGTCAGGTCGGGCGCTATCTATCGCGGCGGTACTTCGGCGGGGAGATCGTCGAGGTAACAAGCCCGCTGGCGCGGATCGATGTGGTGACGGTTCTTCACGACACCGACAGCGAACTGCGCGATCGGATCAACGCCGCTCTCGAGAGCCCTGCGGTGCGTTCAGTGACCGAGCGCCTCCTCTCGCACCGGCAGGCGTAGCCGAATCCTCCGCGGCGGCTCCCGCGTCGGCGGCCGCAGTTCCCGCGTCGGCGGCAGTCTGGGCACAGTCGGCAGGCCGCCCCGGGGAGTCCTCCCGGGGATACCGGTACTCCCGGCCGTCGAGACCGCCCAACACGTACCAGTTCTCTTCTCGCCGCAGAACGCTTCCCTCGTGCAGCTCGATCTTGCCGCCGCCGTCGGGTAGATCCACGGCGTAGGTCGGGATCGCCATGCCGCTGAGGCGGGAGCGCAGCTCCCGTATAAGCGAGAGCCCTTCGTCAATGGATGTGCGGAAGTGCGCCGTCCCTGCGGCAAGGTCCCCCTGGAAGAGATAGTACGGCTTGACCCGTCGCTTCAGGAGACCGCGAAACAGCTCCTCCAGCGTGTCCGCGCTGTCATTGACCCCGCGAAGCAGCACCGCCTGATTCAGGACCGGCAGTCCGCGATCCACGAACCGCCCGATCGCCCGGTCGAAGAGCGTAGTCATCTCCCGGGGATGATTGACCTGCGTCACAATCCAGGTCGGGCCGCCCCCAACGAGCCCATCCACAAACGCGTCGGTGATGCGGCGGGGCTGCACCACCGGGACGCGGGTGGCAATTCGAATTATGTAGTCCTCCCGCACGGCCCGGAGCTCTGAGAGGATCCGCGCCAGGTGCGCATCCGGCAGCATGAGGGGATCTCCGCCGGACAGGAGGATCTCCTGCACGTCCGGGGTGTCTCGCAGGTACGAGAGTGCGGCGGCCAGCTCCTCCTCGCTGATTCGCCCGGTGTCGTGGCCGGTGAAATGACGACGAAAACAGTGGCGACAGTAGGTGGCGCAGCGATCGTTCACCAGCAGCAGGACGCGATCGGGATAGTGGTGGATCAGACGCCTGGTGACGCGGTACCGGTCGTCCGCGAGGGGATCCGCGGTTTCGTAGGGCAGCCACAGCTCTTCCTCCGGCCGGGGAATGAACTGCGCCGCAATAGGATCGACGGTGGGGTCCTCCCCCTCGGCCAGGGAGGCGTAGTATCTCGTGACGCCTGCAGGAAGGCGAGAATCCATTCTTACTCCGCGTCGACCGCTTCGATTGCCGCGCGCAGCTCTTCGATTGCCTTTCGAGGTGAAACGGACTGGGTCACGGCGCGACCGACGATCAGCGTGTTCGGCGCGTGCTTCACAATGGTGGGAATGACATCCGTGGTAATGCTCCCGGCGACGGACACATCCACGTCCGGGAGGGCTTCCCGCACCGCCGCAAGACCGTCGTAGCTTTCCGGTGTGGGCGCTCGGTCCGCCGAGGCGTTGATACAGATCTCGTCGACGCCGAGATGCTTCAGGAAACGCGCCGTTTCCAGGGCGTCCACCCAGCCGATGGTGTCTCCGACGACGGTCCGGTTTCGCTTGTGAGTCTCCTCGACGACGGCCCGGACGGTATCTTCGGTGGCCGAGCCGAGTACCGTGATGACGTCGGCCCCGGCATCCAACAGCAGACGCGCCGCCGTACCACCGGCATCCGCTATCTTGCTGTCCGCAAGGAGCCGCGCATCCGGGAAGTGACGGCGCATCTCACGAATACTCTCAATACCCTCCCGCCACAGCAGGACGGTCCCGACTTCCAGGACATCTACCAGTTCGGCGATTTCTTCGGCAATTCGTATGGACTCGGACAGATCGAGAAAGTCGAAGGCAACCTGTAGTCTCATTGAGGCGCAGACTACACTACCGACGCATCGTCGTCTACCGACAGGTACGCGGCGATCTTGTCCAG
>CAZZIE010000040.1:10282-14567 GCA_964654185.1 uncultured Spirochaetaceae bacterium
TCGATGATGAGCTCCAGCTCGTCCTTCAGGCTCTCCATCTCGACGTTCAGAAGCTTGACGAACCTGCGTTGCATTGCAGTCACGGTGCACCTCCTTCCGGATCGTCTCCTCAGCCTACACCCAACCTGCTGTTTCGGCCATCCATCCGGAAGCCCGCCGCGGAAGGCAGCTTTGGCTTTTCGGCGCCGCGGTGCCACGGCGCGAAATTGCCCTCCCCGGCCGGTCCGGGTGTGGCGATCAATGCCCGGAGCCGGCAGGTGCCGTTCCCCTAAAGGGGTGGTGCCGTGCCGGCCCTGAGGGCGATCTACTTCCGGGCGAGCCCCAGGAAGAAGGTCGGGTAGATCTCCGCTCCGGCAAGCTCGACCGACGCGGAAATGGTGTCGGTGCTGAAGAGGATCTGCTGACTGCCCTCTCCGGTGAACCGCACGTCTCCGTAGACACCGCCGATGATCGACAACCGGTCGAAGATGCGGAGCCCCAGGGTTGCACGAGCCGACGGTACGCCGACGAGGTTCCACGTCGAGACGTCCTCGTTGAAGATCGCGCTGTCGATCTCCGCCTTGACGGATGCATCCAGATCGAGGAAGAGCCGCCGCTCCGGCTTGCCGCCGAGACGGATGCCGCCGCCGGCTCCCCCAATGAAGACCGGTGTGTCTGCGAAGACCGCCTCCGGGGTGCCACCGGCGTAGACCAGGCCGTAGAAGAGATTCGACCCGCGCTGCAGACTCACCCAGTTGCGGCCCGCTTCGTCGAACCAGACGGACGGCGTCGAGATGCCCTCCTCAACAATGTTGATCAGCCCGATTGGGATTCCGTACATCTCCTCGGAGATGTTGATCAGTCCGATCTGAACCCCGCGGACCGTCTCCGCGGTGTTCACAATGCCCGCCACCTGTGCGCCGGTCACCTCTTCCGCGACGTTGAAGACGCCGCCGATCTGTGCACCTCGTACGACACCCTCCGCCACGTTGAAGACGCCACCGAGTTGCAGAAAGAAGACGTCCCCTTCGGCGACGTTGAAGACCCCGGCGGTCTGCGTGCCCACGACACTACCCTGAGCAACGTTGAACACGCCGCCGAACTGGCCACCGACGACGCGATCCTCCCCCACGTTGAAGACCCCGGCGGTCTGGAAGCCGGTGGTCCGGCCCTTCGTGATCGTCCCAATGCCGTTTGCCTGGACGCCGAGGACATTACCCGAGGCAATCCCGATGATGGATGCAGCCTGCACCCCGTAGAGATTGTGCACCTCGTTGAGAAGCACACCAAAGCCGAAGTTGGTCGAGTAGGTTCCGCCGAAGGGGAATCCGATACCCGGTACGAACGAAACAACGAGCGGGAAAAATCCGTCGTCATCCCGATCGCGCTGCGCGAAGGAGGCGGTGCTCACGATGACTATCAGTACGAGCGCCGCCGCAACGACGCGCAATGCCTTGAATCCTGTGTGTGTGTTCCTAACGTTCACGTTATTCCTCCGTTCATTCCTCAGTCAAAGTTTTCGTTATTTTAATATCGATATAGCAGATTCCGTGCCAAGCGGCAATGGGTACGAGAACCTTCGTTGGAGCAAGGATTTAGCGGCGGGGTATCCCGCACCGGGGCGCCGTAGCGTATGAGAATGTGCACACATCATGGTCATTCCGTTGTCACGGCCGGTCGGGTTTCATACGCTCGCCCCGGTCTCACGCGTGAGACCGTGTTTCACGCGCGCGACGTCTACTCCCGGGCGGCAAGGACCTGACGCTCGTACTCGTGCACGTGCTTGAGCCAGTCCGCCCCCGGAGGCACCTCGTTCTCCAGACAGAACATGTCCCACACCGCGCCGAACGGCAGCGTTCGCATGGCTTCGGTAATGGCCAGTCGGTCTCCGAGCCGGCCTTCGAGCTCACGATCCAGAAGCAGATCCCGCGGCTCCAGCAACGCCTCGAGCAGCGCTTTGAGAACCGCGCGCATCCCGACGATCCATGCGGTAATCCGGTTGATACTCGGATCGAAGAAGTCGACAGCCAGGTGTACCCGATCGAAGGCATTCGCCCGGACGATCTCGCGGGCCACCGCCCGGGTCATGTCGTCGGCAATTACTACGTGGTCGCTGTCCCAGTGAATGGGCCGGGAGAGATGCAGCATGAGGCGACCGGTGAAGGGAAGAATCGCCGAAATCTTGTCCGCCAGGCTCTCGGAGGGGTGATAGTGGCCTGAATCCATGGTCAGCATCATGCCGCGAGTGAGGGCATACGACAGATAGAACTCGTGAGATCCCACAACGTACGCCTCCGAGCCCGGCCCGAAAAGCTTACTCTCGACGGAGTCAACGGTCTGCCGCGGATCCAGGGACTCCCGGAAGACCGTGTCCAGTGACTCTATGAGAAGCTCACGATGGCCCAGGCGGTCAACCGGCTCATCCTTGGAGCCATCAGGAATCCAGAAGTTGTCGACGCATACCGATCCCTGGGCAAATCCGATCTCCGCCGCGACCGTGCGAGCCCGCTTACCGTGTTCGATCCAGAAGTTCCGAATGCCGCTGTCCTTGCTCGCCAGGGTGAACCCCGAGTCAGCCATCCGGTGCGCAAAGAAGCTCGGATTGAAGTCCAGCGGAATGTCTCTGGCGCGCCCCCAGTCGATCCAGCGCTGGAAGTGCTTCACCTCGATTGCGTCACGGTCCACGTTGTCGGAATCAGTCTCCAGATACCTGGCCTGAAGGTTGAAACGATGCCTGCCCGGAATGAGGCTGAAGGCGCGCTCGGCGTCCGCGCGAAGCTCGTTCGCCGTACGAGCACGGCCGGGGCAATTGCCGGTCGGAATGATTCCGGAGGCGGAGGCGCTCTCGGTTCCCTCGAATCCGACCACGTCGTCTCCCTGCCAGCAATTCATGGAGACTTCAATGCTTCGCAGGCGCTGCACGGCGGCGTCCGCATCCACTCCGAAGGCGGCGTAGCGCTCCTGTGCGTCCGCAAAGGCGCGGTGGACCTGGGAATCGTGCCTGTGCTCGAACATGGTGGCATTGTACCACGCCGGGGCGTGCCCACAAGCATGATTGCGGGCTGTGCGTTGCCGCCGTCAATTGCCAACGCCGGCGCCATTCAGTACCATCCGGGAAGAAGGAACCGTCGTGAAGCGTGCGTCTATTCTGCTGTTGATGTTCACCCTCGGTGCCGCACTGCTTGCCGCTGCGGATTCCCTTCGCGGGCCGATACCCCTGCGCCACATCCACCCGCTGCTGCTGCCTTTTCACACCGCGGAGGCGGCATGGCTCCCTCCGAAGGAGGCGCAGCCGCTGTGGATCGAACACTCCTACGCCGCGGCGAACACGTTCATGCTTGATCTCGGCTATGTGGACGAGAACTTCGTTGCCATTGTCGACACCGAGACCTACCTCTTTGCGACCACCCTCACCCTCCGTCCGCTGCCGGCGGTAACGACACGGATCGGGTTGAATCACGTGGCTCTGGCCGGTGGAATCAGCGACCCACTCATTGAAGCGCATCATGAGCTCTTCGGGCTCCCCAACGCCGGCAGGGAGCATCGTCCCAAGTACCAGAGCACCCTGTACATCCAGAACGGCGACACCGTCTGGGTTGATCATGAGGGGCCGGCGGCTGCGCTGGCGCGGGTCACCATGGACGCCAGGGTCCGGGCCGTGACCTTCCAGGGCCCCGACGCCGCCGTCGCGCTGGGAACGGAGGCGGCGCTCTCCCTCCCGACATCTCACACCTCGCTGGTGATCGGGTCCGGCTCCGTCGATACCGAGGTCACCGCAATTGCGCAGCTCGAAAACGTGCCCTGGGAGGTCTACGGGAATCTGGGTTGGATCCGATACGGAACGCCGCGGGTGTCCCGAAACACTCCCCTTGCCCGGCACGCGCTGCGCTACGGCGTGACCTGGATCTGGGCGCCCTGGGAGGTTCTGGCGATTCAGGTGCAGATCCTGGGGCAGAGCAGCCCACTGGACGTCGATCATCCGCGTCTCGGCGGCCACATGTCGATTGCAGGCTTCGGCGCCTCCTTCCACCCGACACCGTGGCTGAGCATGTACGGCACCTTCGTAGAGGAGTTCTTCACCTACGCCGCGGTGGACGTGGCCCTCCACGTCGGCGTACGCCTGGAGATCCCCGCCGGCACTCCCACGGGCACGCGCGCCGGCACTCCCGCCGGCGCCCAGGGGAACCGTCGATGAGCGACACCCTCCGCCGTGATCTGGGCCTCGGCGGACGTTCTCGATGACGCCGATGTCCGCGACGCCATCCATGCCCATCCCGCAACCCGGGGCGACGCGATCCTCGGCCGG
>CAZZIE010000040.1:14577-32713 GCA_964654185.1 uncultured Spirochaetaceae bacterium
GGTGCTCCTGGGACTCGGGTCCATTGTCGGCACCGGCGTCTTTGTCAGCATTGGCATTGCCGCCGGGGTAACCGGACCGTCGGTGGTTCCGGCTATCGTACTCGCGGCGCTGGTTGCTGCGTGTAACGGCATGAGCAGCGCCCAGCTCGCGGCGAACCATCCGGTCAGCGGCGGCACCTACGAGTACGGGTACCGCTTTCTCCTCCCCGCTGCAGGATTCGTCGCGGGAACGCTCTTTCTCGTTGCGAAGAGTGCCTCCGCTGCGACCGCCGCCCTCGGCGCGGCCGGATACATTCTCAACCTCTTCGCCAATGGTGCGGCGGCGGGCACCGCTGCGACGACGCCGGGTGCGAACGCGGTCGTTCCGGTCGCCCTGGCCATCGTGGTCTTCCTCACGGTGATCGTGGCCGGCGGGATCCGCGGGTCGAAACGCACCAACGCAATCGTCGTCTCGGTCTCCCTTCTGGCCCTGGTGGGCTTCGTTGCTGCAGGCGTTATCAGCCAGGGTGGTCTGCAGCGGGACTCCTTCGAGCCCTTCTTCAGCAATCCGAACGCGCCGGTGCCCTCCTTTCTGAACGCTGCGGCGCTCATGTTCGTTGCCTATACCGGGTACGGGCGCATTGCAACCCTAGGTGAGGAGGTGAGCAACCCCGGGCGGACCATTCCCCGCGCGATCGTGGTAACCCTGGTAGCCACCATGCTGCTCTACACGGCGGTGGCAGCGGTAGCGGTCTCGGTGCTGGGAGCCGGTGACCTCGCGGCGGCTGCAACCGGCGGTCCGGCTCCCCTGGAAGTCGCCGCAGCGCGCATGGGAATGCCCGTTCTGGCGGTGGCCCTTGCCGTCGGCGCAGTTGCGGCCATGATGGGGGTTCTGCTCAACCTTCTGCTCGGCCTCTCCCGAGTCGTCCTTGCCATGGCGCGGCGTGGGGACCTCCCTCGGGCCTTCGCACGGGTCCATCCCGGGAGCGCCAGCCCGCGCAGAGCTGTGTTTGCCGTGGGCGTGATCATCCTGGCATTGGTTTCAATCGGGGACGTGCGTCTCACCTGGAGCTTCAGCGCATTCACGGTTCTGGTGTACTACGCCGTTACCAACCTTGCGGCGCTCTTCGTGCCGGCGGAAGGCCGGGTCTTCCCGCGCTGGATATCTGTGCTCGGCCTGATCGCTTGTCTCTCCCTCGCCGCCTTCGTGCCGCCCATGATCATCATGACCGGCGGCGCGGTCATCGGCGCAGCACTGGTGATCTTCGCGCTCATCAACCGAAGCCGGTGAGCGCGGGCACCGCTGAGTGCCCCGCCCGCCGCTGAGCGAAGTCGCCGCTGAGAGCCCGGGCGCCGCCGAACGCTCCGGACACCCCTGACAGCCCCGGGCGAGCCCACGCTGAAGCTTTACAGTGGTCGTCGCCTTCGCATAGGATGAGCCGCGCTTCCGTGAAGGGGGCGCTCGCATCACAGAGGTGATCCAGAACGAGGCGGAGGGAGAGCATGAGGAAACGAAGGGGGAGCGCCGCGGGGCGTGTCATGGTCGGGGCGGCAGCGGCGATGCTGCTGGTGCCGGGGGCGCTCGCGCCGACGGCCCTTGAGGCCCAGGAGAACGACCTGGTTGAGGAGAAAGACCTCCTCGTACAGCCAGGACCGCTCCTCTGGGGAGCCGAGGTGGACCTGGGACTGCAGAACTACGTGCAGCTCATGCAGGAAACGAACACCATCGTCTGGCTGCACGCCGGCGGCTGGTGGGGCAGTGACGGCTACTACCGGACGCCTGACTTCGAGATCTACGACGGGTCGACGGGGGATGCGGCGGACATCACCTCCTTCAACGAATGGGGTGCGCTCTGGAGTCTCGGCTTCACACAGGGTCTCGTGCCGCGAGCGGAAGCGGGGCGTGATCTTCTGCGCCTGGAGGCGTGGTATCGTGCCAGGTACGAGCAGCATCTCCTCAAGGAAGATGCCGACGATCTCATGGCGCGTTCCAATCTACCGGATGCGGAAGCACTCCTGCTCAACCGGCTCTTTCTCGGGTTGATCTACGACGCCACGGTCGACAACGGGACAACGAAACAAACCGACGGGCTCGAGGCGGAGGCGTCGGTGGAAGCTGCTCCCGGGTTTCTCGGAAACAGCATTGTCGGGGACAGCAGGTTCCTGCGGATGAACGTGACGGGGCGTTACTACCGGGCGCTCCTCGACGCCGTCGACGGCAGCGCCGCAGCCCCCTCCGTCGGCCTTGCCGTGTTCGCCGCAGCAGATCAGCTCGTCTCTCTTTCCTCCGATCACACGACAATACCGGCGGATACGCGGCAGTCCATCGGCGGACTCTCGCCGCGCACCGGGCTCGGCGGGGCGGTCCGCGGCATCGACTCCGGCAGATACGACGCCAACACGAAGGTCGTGGCAAACCTGGAAGCGCGCACGTTTTTCCACAACCTGCTGCCCTTCAATGTGACACCGGGGATTGTCGCCTACGTAGACGCCGGGTATTATCGGAACCCCGCCGGGGCTCCATCGACGAGCACCAGCTATTCCGGCTTTCTGGCATCCGCCGGTGCCGGCATCAGCATCAACGCCTTTGATATTGCTACCCTG
Organism: uncultured Spirochaetaceae bacterium; assembly: GCA_964654185.1. GTDB lineage: Bacteria > Spirochaetota > Spirochaetia > DSM-27196 > PWMO01 > CAYFQV01. The sequence goes on from CAZZIE010000040.1 coordinate 17,161, forward strand.
GTGGGGTATACCGGATACAACCTGACGGGCACGAACGTTGACGGCGAATCCTGGATGCCGTTCTTCCTGGGATTCGGCTTGCACTTCTGAGGACCCGTCGGCTCAGGGACTTCATCAGCTCAAGGGGCGCGTCATCCTGGACGCGTCCCTCGGAGGATCGGCATCGACGGCGCGGCAGCTTCCACCTTCACAGTTCCACTGGGATTACTGGAGATCATCATTCCGGCGGTAGCGGCCGGTGCGATTCTCCCGGGCTTTCTCTTCTTCTCGTACCTCGGCCTCCGAACGCGGGAACGCCTCTATCGTTCCGTGACGGCGATTACCGGTATCGGCTTCCTCTTCTCCCTGGGAGAGCTGCTGGTGGTGTACATTGGGGGCTCCCTCCACGACTTCGGCACCGCCGTCCAGATTCATCGGGTGCAGCAGGTCGCGGCAACCTGGCTGATCGTGGCGCTTCCGGTCTTTCTGGATTCGCTTCTGTTGTTCCGGAATCTGGGAAAACAGATCAACAAAGGGGTGGTACTTGCCGGGCTGGGCTTCTGCGCGGTTTCAACGATCGTTGCCTTCGTCGCGCCCGACTGGTTTCGGTCGGTAACGACGCAGAATTTCGCCGCCCGGATCTACGAAAGCTCCTACGGTCGCGGTGCCTCCGGGTGGCTCTTTACCGTCCGGGACGTGATCTTCGCAGCAATACTCGTCTACGTGGCTGTGCGTGTCGTGCGATACCTCTTCGGTTCGGGGAGAAAGCGCTACCTCATCATAATCCTTGCCGGCCTTCTCCTCGGCCTCCTCTTCGGCGCCGGCGACGTGATCTCAAGTCTGGCGGGACGCCCGATCGGCCCGTTTGCAGCATTCACCTATCCGCGGTCCGTGGTTGGTATCTCACTGTTCCTCTTCTTCGCCATGCTCTCGACCATGACGAGGTACGTCGACATTGCCCAGGAAGTCGAGGCGGCACACCAGCAGTTGCGCGAGAATGAGCAAGAGCTCTCCTACATGGCCTACTTCGACTCCCTCACGGGCGTTCGCAACCGTAAGTCCTTCTACGAGGAGGCTTCCAGAGGGCTTGGGCTCCACAACCGCACCGGTGAGACCCGCGGCGTTGCCGTCCTGTACGTCGACCTGGACCGATTCAAGGAGATCAACGACAGCTACGGCCACCACGTCGGAGACGTCGTTCTGCAGGAAGTGGCGCGGCGCTTCAAGGACAATCTGAGACAGAGCGACGACATCTATCGACTCGGAGGCGATGAGTTTCTCGTCTACCTGCCCTCCCTCAAGGATCCTGCGGACGCCGGCCTGGTGGCCCAGAAGCTCATCGATTCCCTGGCCCAGGTAATCACGGTGGCGGAGCTCACCTTCTACGTGGGGACCTGCGTGGGAATTGCCGTCTACCCGGACGACGGAGAAGACGTCGAGACCCTTGTCCAGGCGGCGGATCGCGCCCTCTACGAGGCGAAGAAGCAGAGGAACACCTACAAGTTCTTCGACGCCGCCATGCAGCAGACATCCATTCGAAACGTCCGCATTATCAGCGGGCTCCGTCGCGCCGTCGCCGACGACCAGCTCTCTCTGCGATTCCAGCCGATCTACGACGCCGAAGGGCGCCTGGCAAGCGCCGAAGCACTCCTGAGATGGACCGACCCCGAGTGGGGCACCATTCCACCGTCGACCTTCATTCCGCTGGCCGAGGGCTCCGGTCTGATCGGCGAGATCGGACGCTGGGTAATCGAGGAGGCGGTAAACGTCTTCAAGGAGCTCGACGACGCCGGAACCTCCGTGCGCATGTCCGTGAATCTCTCCACGAAACAGCTGCTCCACCCGAGCTTCATCGAGGAGGTCCTCGATCTCTTTGCGTACCGCGGCATCGATCCCTCCTCCTTCTGCCTGGAAATCACGGAGAACAGCCTCTTCGAGGACACCGCAACAGCGATTGCCCGACTCCGGGATGCGGGTCAGCAGGGCCTGACCTTCGCCATTGATGACTTCGGCCGCGGTTACTCGGCTCTTGCGTACCTGAAGGAACTGCCCGTGGACATCGTCAAGATAGATAAGTCTTTTGTGCACGGACTCCCGCACAACGAACGCGACGTCTCGGTAGTTGAGGGTGTCCTGACCATTGCCCGGGGCATGGGTTTCAGCGTGATCGCCGAAGGGATCGAGAGCGCCGCGCAGCAGGCGTTTCTCGCCGAACGGGGCTGCCATCTCTTCCAGGGCTTCGGCCTGTCGAGGCCGTTGACGCGAGACGCCTTCGTCGAGCTGGCAGGCAACGCGGTGCGTCGCGGCTAACACCGCGGCGGACGCGGGGAACCGTGCCGAGGCTGAGCGGCAAATGGACGAGCTCGCCGGAATCTCGGAAGAGATCGTCGCACTGTTGCACGAGGTTGAGGAACAACTGAAACGGGAGGACGCCCGGTCCCGGCTGCAAGAGCACGAAGCCGGGCCACTTCGTGCCCCCAGATCTCCGGCCGCGGCGTCTCCAGAATGAGCGGCACGTCGTCGGTGCGGGGATCCTGCAGGATCGCGGCGAACCCGCGCCATCCGATGTAGCCCATGCCGATGCTGTCGTGACGATCCTTTCGGCTCCCCAAAGGAAACTTGGAGTCGTTCAGGTGGAGCCCGGAAAGCCGCTCCGCCCCGACGATGCGGTCGAAGGCTTCCATGGTGAGGGCCCACCCCATCCTGGTGGATACATCGTAGCCGGCGGCGAAGGCGTGACAGGTGTCAATGCACACACCGACCCGCCGGCGATCGCGGCTGTCGAGGCGGTCAATGATCGACGCGATCTCGGTGAAGTCGGCCCCGATGGTGGCTCCCTGCCCGGCGGTCACCTCGAGAACGAGGCGAGCCGACTGCGTCCGCCGGAAGACATCCTCCATGCCGGCGGCAATGAGGTCCATGCACTCCTCCGGTGAGATCCGGCCCAGGGTACTTCCCGGGTGGAAGTTGAGCATGGACAACCCGAGAAGCTCCACGCGCTGCAGCTCATCCGCCAGGGCCTCAATACTCTTTCGGCGGGTCTCCTCATCGGGAGAGCCCACGTTGATGAGGTAACTCGAATGCGGCATGACCATGCCGGGGTCGATGTGCGCCGCCGCCAGGGCGGCCTGGAAGCGTTGAGGGGTGTCGGGATCGTACGGCTTGGCGTGCCACTGCCGTTGGTTCCGGGTGAACAGCGCCGCCGCGTTCGCGCCAATGGCAAATGCGTTCCCCGGCACGTTGAACACGCCCCCCGCCGCGCTGACGTGAGCTCCAATGCACTTCATGGCGGGAGCATGCCACAAAGAGCCGCCGCGCGGAAGTGCGCCGCCCCGGGGGCCGCGCGTGGCCGGGGCATGGGGGCACCCGCCCCCGCGGGAAATCAGAAATGCGCTTACGAGGGCGAGCACAAGCAGTACAATGGATGTACGTCGCATGAGTGCCTCCAAAAAAGAAAATTGCCCTGATATTTGAGGAACCGTTTGCTAGCAATATCTCTATACTGGAATACGTCAATGCAGCGAAGAATGTATACTGGATCGATGCTGACGGCCGCGGTGCTCGTCCTTGCCCTTATACCCGCATCGCCTCATCTCCATGCGCTGGGACAACCTGAACCCGCGCCCGACGGTGAAGAGTCAACGGATAACGACGCGCCGAGCGGGGACGCGATGGAAGGGGAGTTGGTCGTGTGTGCAGCCCCACCCTGCGAGGACCCCTTCGAGATGGAGACCATTGCCCGGGGAGGCACCGGCGGCGTGACCGAGGAGCGCTACGAGGTCATTCGAGATGGGGAGCGTTTCCGCGCGGTGTGGCAGGCGCTTCACCGCAACCAGCTCGAGCCGCCGACGCCGCCGGAAATCGACTTCGGAGAGCAGATCGTCGTGGCGGCCTTCCTGGGACGGCGGCCCACCGGCGGGTACGGCGTGGAGATTAGCGCTATCTGCTGGGATGAGACGACCGATAGCGCGGTGATCCGCGTCGCCCGGCGGAAGCCCGATCCGGACGCCATGGTCACGCAGGCACTGACCGCACCCTTCCATCTGGTCAGGACAATGGTGCTTCCGGATGGTGTCCGCTTCTGCGAAGCTCCTCGTGAATGACCACCAGCTCATTGAGCATCATGGCGGTTGCTCCCCAGATAGACACACCGTCCGCGGCGAAGCACGGCGCGACAATGCGGTAGCCCCGGGCCAGGAAGGTCTCCTGCGTCCGGCTGGCCGCTAGCTGGTCGACGCCGACGATCTCCAGAGATTCCACTTCCCGGGGATTGATGCTGAATGCCGGAGGCACCGAGGTGACTCCAACCACCGGATGCACCGAGTAGTTGCTCACCCAGATGTAGAGCGGCGTCAGGACGCCGAGAACCCGAACCTCCGCCTCTGCCACACCGACCTCTTCCCAGGCCTCCCGTAGCGCCGTTCCCACGGGGAACTCATCTCCCTCGTCGAAGCCGCCACCGGGAAATGCAATCTGACCCGCGTGGGGCGTGTCGTCCTCAGGGCGCCGAATGAAGGGAATGACCATGCGCCCTTCGTGCCGGTAGAGAAGTACCAGCACGGCACCCTGGCGCGCATTGTCGGGAATCGGGTCGTAGTTCTCCGGGATCCGGCCCTCCGGCGCCATTTGCCGCTGCACCGAAAGACCCGGAAGTGGCTCGGCGAGTCGCGCCTCCAGGCGCGCCGCGTAGTCGTCAAACCACCCTGCGTGCGAGGAGCCCGCCGAGGTCATGACGGCACGTACCTCCGCGCGGTGAGCCGGACCGTCACGGCGGTCACCACCGCCGCAACCAGGACCACCGCAATGGAGATCGGGATTACCTTCGGAGAGAAGGCGTCCACCAGGGAGCCGATGGTCGGCGGAAAGATGATCGCCCCGAAGCCGCCCCCCGCCAGAACGAAGGCTGATATGGAGGAGGAGTTGTGGGGAAAGCGTTCCGCGATCCAGGCGAGTCCCGCCGGAAAGATCGGCCCCAGGAAAAAACCTGCGACGAGATACGCCGCCGGGGCCGCACCTGCACTCCGTGCAACCACCGTGGCGAGCAGTCCGCCTGAGAGTGCCAGGATGACCAGGATCGGCGATCTGATCCGCTCGCTGACCGGAATGGCGACCAGGCGACCCAGCGTCAGGGCCGCCCAGAAGAGACCGGCCATCCGGGCGGAAAGTCCCTCCCCGTAGGCAGTTGTCAGGTGCGTCGGTATCCAATTGGTAAAGGAGGTCTCCGAGCCAACGTAGAAGAAGTAGAGGAGCAGGAACCCGAGGATGGCAAAGGCCACCGGCCAGGTCCGGGGGAGCTTGCTCGGCGCTGCGGTGTCCGTGCCGATTGCTCTGGGTTGGAGGAGCAACAGGATGAATACCACCACCCCGAGCACCGAGACCATGGCGAACAGGGGACGGTACGAGTCCGCCGTCACGAAGGGCGCTGCTGTCATTGGCGCCAGGATTGCGCCGACGCTGAAGGTCGCGTTGAGAAGGTTCAGGGCCGCCGCGCGGTGCGCCACGAAGATGCGGGCAATGAGGAAGTTCAGCACCTGCAACCCGCCGAAGCCGGTACCAACGAGAAAGGCGCCTGCCAGGATGAAGCCGAAGCTCGGCGCCAGGGACACCGCAATAAACCCGAGGGTCAGCAGCGCCGAGCACGCGGCGGCTACCGGAATGGAACCGATACGTCGAACAAGGACCCCGCTTATCAGGAGCGCACCGGTACCACCGGCGAAGTGGAACATGGTCGTCAGCGCAACCGTCGAAGCGGAGAGGCCGAACTCGTCGCGGAACACGCCATAGAAGGGTCCGTACATGGCCTGAGCGGCACCAATGGCCAGAAAGGCCACGGAGGCGGCAATAAGGAGGAAGCGCTTTTCCCGGTCGGTCTTCAGAGTCTCAAGAAGCGTCATGCGTGATTGGCACTTGTATCAGCCGTCGCGACTTTGTACAACAGCCGCGGTAACCTTTGACTATTCTGTATAGCGTAATATAAGATATAGAAAGACTCCGGCGCAGTTGTGCAGGGAGGCGTTGCCTCGCTGCCGCGGCACACCGGAGCAAACCCATTGTCCCAAGGAGGACGACATGAATCGAACGGACTACGCGCTCCTTTCGCTGCGGATCGGTTTCGGACTGTTCTTCATTATCTTCGGGATCCTGAAGTTCGTGTCCAGTGGGCCCATGACCGGGGCGGTATACCCCGGCTTCTGGGGCGGACTGGCACTCCCAGTCCTCATTTACATCATCGGGGTTCTCCAGATCATCGGCGGCGTCATGTTGCTGCTGGGCCTGTTCACCGTCCCGGTCGGGATCGTGGTGACCCTGATGCATCTCGGTACCGTCGTCGTGACGATTCCCCGGATCTTCACTCCCTTCACCTTCCCGGAAGCGGGGCCGCCGCACTTTCTCTTCTTCAGTGCGGTACCCATTCTCTTTGCCCTGATCGCCCTGGTGCTGCAGGGCCCGGGAAGCCTCAGCCTGGATGCCAAGCGCCAGGGCCCATAGGCAAGAGTGTCTCCCGGATACGCGACGTCCCTGCTCGGCGCATCTCCGCGTCGGCGAGGGGCGTGCGCAACCGGGGGCCCTAGGCATCGGCCGTCGCGAATGCGACGGCCATACTCCTATTCCCGCTTACTCAGTCCCGCTTACTCAGTCCCGCTTGCTCAGTCCCGCTTGCTCAGTCCCGCTTGCTGAACAGGGCAACCGCCGGAACCAGGAAGACGACGGCGAAGCCCACCATGGCCAGCAGGTTGGTGACCAGGGGGAAGCGGATGAGCTGATCGAGCATGGAGGCGGGTACCGTTCCCTGCAGGGCGACCTGACGGATCGGATCGACACCGTACGCGACGGGATCCGCATGGGTAAGGACCTCCATCCACACCGGGAGATCCTGGAGGGGAAAGAGCGCCCCGGAGAGGAAGAACATGGGCAGGAGCAGGAAGTTCATGATCATCTGGAAGCCCTCCATGGAGCGCTGCCGCGCCGCAATGAGGAGCCCGAGGGAGGTCATGACAGCGGCGAGAAGCAGCATGAGACCGATCAGCGAAATGACCTGAAAGAAGCTCAGGCTGATGCCCAGGAGGGGCGACAGCAGAAGGATGATGCCTCCCTGAATGAGGGCGACGGTGCTTCCGCCGGCCACCTTGCCCAGGCCAATGGCCACACGCGAAACCGGTGAGACCATGACCTCCTTGAGAAAGCCGAACTCCCGGTCCCAGACGATCGACATGGCGGAGAAGACGGAGGTGAAGAGCACCGTCATGGAGATGATCCCGGGGAAGAGGAACTTCCGGAAGTCGATTCCCCCGCCGCCGAGTCCCTCCATGGCCGGGGCGAGGCCGGTTCCCAGTACGAAGAGAAAGAGCAGCGGCATGCCCAGGGAACCGATGATGCGCGACCGGTCGCGCAGGTAGCGAAGCACATCGCGATACCACACCGTGAATGCCCCGCGAAGGTTTTCCATGATCCTGTCCATGTCCCCTACCCCCTCAGCCGCGCCGGGTCATACGCTGATGCTGGCGCATGTCCTCTCTGCCGGGATCAACCTCTTCCTCACGAATATCGTGCCCCGTGAGCTTGATGAAGACATCATCGATTGTCGGGCGGCGAAGATTCACGCCGCGTACCTGGACACCATCCTCGCCGTTGGCGTAGCTGCGAATGAGCTCCGGGATGAACTGGTCTCCCTGCTCGGTCTCGACGATGAGCCCTCCACCCGGCGCACCCCGCGCCTCCAGACCGTAGCGCTCCGCCAGGTGGGTCCGGACCGCCTCATCGTTGCTCGTCCGGACCGTGACGACGTCTCCACCGACCCGGGCGCGCAATCCGTCCGGTGAGTCCAGTGCCACGATCTCGCCGTGGTCTATGATCGCGATGCGGTCACAGTTCTCCGCCTCATCCATGTAGTGCGTCGTCATGAACATGGTGATGCCTTCGTCGTCACGGAGGCGCCGCAGGTAGTCCCAGATGTGCTTCCGGGTCTGCGGGTCCAGACCGATGGTCGGCTCGTCCAGGAAGAGGATGTCCGGATGGTGCAGAAGGCCCCGGGCGATCTCGAGGCGCCGCTTCATCCCGCCGGAGAAGGTGCGAACTTTGTGCTTCTTCTTATCCGCCAGGTCCACCATCTGAAGCAGCCGCTCCGCCCGCTCATGAAAGACCTCCCGGGGCACCGAGTAGAGGAGCGCATGGAAGCGCAGGTTCTCCATGGCGGTCAGCCGCTCGTCGAGGCTGGGATCCTGGAAGACCAGGCCGATTGAGTGCCTCACCTTGCCGGGGTCCCGGGCAACGTCATGACCGGCCACGACCGCCCTTCCCTCAGTCGGCAGGAGCAGCGTACAGAGCATGTTGATGGTGGTCGTCTTGCCCGCGCCGTTCGGCCCGAGGAAGCCGAAGATCTCTCCGCGATTCACCGCGAAGTTGATCCGGTTCACCGCGGTGAGGCTCCCGTACTTCCGTACCAGATCCTGGACCTGAATGATCGCTTCGCTCAAAAGTTAGTCCCCCTAAGTATATCGGTGGGAAAGCTACGCACGCCGGGCGGGGGGCGTCAAGGTGCGGGACCGCCCCCGGAGCGGCCGCACGCCCGGCTCGCGGCGTCCAGACGCGGGCGCCGGCTTCAAGGCGCGGGGCGGCCAGACACGGGGCCGGGCGGTGTGGAGGCACCGTCGGCCGGGCGCCGGCGTCCAGACGCGGGCGCCCGGTTTCAAGGCGCGGGCCTGGGCGGGACGTCGTGGCACCGGCGCCCCGCCCGCGACGTCAAGACTCGCGTCAAAGCGTGAAGGAGCCGGTGCGCGCGAGGTCGGCGTACCAGGCGCCGCTCGATTTCAGGATGCGCCGCTGCGTCGAGTAGTCGGTGTAGTAGAGGCCGAAGCGTTTGGAGTACCCGTAAGCCCACTCGAAGTTGTCCATGAGCGTCCAGACAAAGTAGCCCCGAACATCGCAGCCGTCGGCCATGGCCCGGGCGACCGCCTGGAGGTACTCCTGCAGAAAGCGGGTGCGCTCCGGGTCATCCACGGTTGCCCGGCCGTCAACCTCCCGGAGCTCATCCGGAAAGGCGGCGCCGTTCTCGGTTATGTAGACGGGGATGTTCCGGTATTCATCCCTGATCCAGGTGAGCACTTCGTAGAGACCCTTCGGGTAGACCTCCCAGCCCATGTCGGTGAAGCGCGCCTCGGGATAGGTGGGGTCCACGGGCCGGAAGCCCGGCACGGGATTGAGCGTGCGCTCGACAATCATGCGGGAGTAGTTGTTGACGCCGACGAAGTCGATGGGTTGCGCAATGAGCGTGAAGTCATCCGGCCGGATGTCGCGGTTCACCGTGCGAAGGAGGCGCCCGACGGCGGCGGGATACTCCCCCTTGAAGATCGGGTCCATGAAGAGCCGCTGGGTGAAGCCCTCGGCACGCCGCCGCGCCCGGTCGTCCCTGCCCGGTCGCGCCGGATGGACCGGCGACAGGGCGTTGGTAATGCCGACGGTCGCCGTCGGATCGAGCCCCCGGACGACCTGCACGGCGCGGCCGTGGGCACGAAGGAGGTTGTGAGCCACTCTCACGGCGCGTCGGAAGTTGCGTTCTCCCGGGGCGTGCTCCCCGAGGAAGTAGCCCAGCGCGTAGAAGACGAAGGGCTCGTTCAAGGTGATCCAGTGCTTCACCCGATCCCCCAGGCGACTCACCACGCGCTCGGTGTACTCGGCGAACCACTCGGCACTGTCCCGCACCACGAAGCCGCCGCGATCCTGCAGCACCTGCGGAAGGTCCCAGTGAAAGAGCGTGACAAAGGGAGTGATCCCTGCTCCGAGCAACCCGTCCACCAGTCGCTCGTAGAAATCCAGACCGGCGCCGTTTACAGCTCCAACGCCCTCGGGAAGCACGCGGGGCCAGGCCACGGAAAACCGGTATGAGTTCAGGTTCAGGGTCCGCATGGCGACGATGTCTTCCCGCCACCGATGGTAGTGGTCGCAGGCGACATCCCCGGTGCCGGCGTCCAGGATGGTGCCGGGCGTGTGGGAGAAGCGGTCCCAGATGGACTCGCCGCGGCCGTCCTGCCGGGCGGCCCCTTCGATCTGATAGGATGCGGTTGCTACGCCCCAGGTGAAGTCCCCGGGAAACTCAACGGTTGCCACGATTCGCTCCTTCAAAGACGACCTCCGGCTCCTCCCGAAGCTGCTCCGGGACTGCAAGGCCCAGGTCGTTCAGGATGGGCATCCACTCGTCGGGGATGCCGACCCGGGCGGCGACGCGGGTCGTCCGGCCGGGATTCTCGAAGCGCAGTTCCGCCGCCCGCAGAAAGAGCGTCCGCGTCTCGTAGTGCTCCTGGAAGTAGCGGTTGTGCTTGTTGTCCCCGTGCTTCCGGTCACCGATGATCGGATGCGTTGCCCGGCGCAGGTGCTTTCGCGCCTGGTGGAAGCGCCCCGTATGGAGGTGCACTTCCACGAGACTGTACCACGACTCATCGTAGGGTCCAATGGCAACATCAATGGTGGTCGATGCGAGCGGCCGCACCGACGTGGTCGCCGGCACCTTCTCCCCGGCGGGGGCGATCCCGGAACCGCCGGGACCGGTCTCCAGGGGCTCATCGATCACCAGGGGCTGATCGACGGAGCCGCGGACCAACGCAATGTAGGTCTTGTCCACCGCGCGATCCCGGAACTGCTCCGCCAGCGACTTCGCCGCGTCCTTGCTCTTTGCAAAGACCATGACCCCCGACACGGCGCGATCCAGGCGATGCACCACGAAGATCCGCGTACCCAGCAGGCCGCCGAGGTAGTTGATGCACGTCGGCGAGCCCCGGTCGAACTTGTTGGGATGAATGAGGTAGCCCGCAGGCTTCTCAATGATCACCATCTCATCGTCGTCGTGAAGAATGCGCGGATGTATCACCCCTGACGTCCCTCCAGCTCCTCGATGCGCGACGGCCAGTCGTCCCGAAGCAGCCGCGACAGCGCGCGGTCCTTGAGGAGGGCGCCGTCGGTCTGGCAGCGCGGACAGTAATTGCTCTCGTTGTCGGCGTAGCGGATCCGCTGAACCTCCGTCCCGCACACCGGACACGGCTCCCCGTATCTACCGTGGACCGCCATGGCCGGGTGAAAAGCGGTTACCTTACCCGGCCACCCTCCGCACCGCTCCTCCCGGAGCCGATCGGTCCACCCGGTCAGCACCTGCCGCGCCGTCGTGAAGAGCCGCGCCGCCTCGTCTTCGGCGACGTTCGCCGTGGTCTTGAAGGGCGACAGGCGCGCCGCGTGGAGAATCTCGTCGGAGTAGGCGTTTCCGATCCCCGCGAAGAGCCGCTGGTCCGTGAGCGCGCGTTTCAAGGTGCGGTTCTCACGGCGAAGCTGAGTGAGAAAGCCGTCGACATCGATCTCAAATAGGTCGATGCCCCCAGGGTCGTACCCGGCGAGGGACTCCATTCCCCTGACGATCGCCAGGGAGGCGCGGCGCTTGCTTCCCTCCTCCCGGAGGAGGACGGCGCGCTCGGCGAAGACGAAGCGGCACAGGCGGTTGCCGACGCTGCGCTTCGGCGCGGAGCGGGTGGGCTTCTTCTCAAGACGCAGGCGGCCGGCGATCATGAGGTGCATGACTGCGAAGTGCTCATCCCCGAAGTCCAGGACCAGCCGTTTGGCCAGGCGGCGCACGTCCCGGAGGGAGCGTCCCACCAGGGCCGCCGGCTCGGGCTCCACGCTCCGCAGCACGAAGGGGTGGAGAATCTCCAGCGCCGTGAGCTCCGTCCCTGTGAAATGGTCGAGGAAGGCTTCGCGGTAGTTCTCGAGATCCGGATACTCCGGCATGGCGTTCATTCAAGGCGCAGAGGGAGACCGGTGTCAACCGTTCCCGCAGCGCGCAATGCCTTGACAGGAGCGGCAGTTTCCCGAAGCATCGGGATACCGGTCGGAGCCCGACGGTGGCCCCGCAATCCGCGCCGGGACCCGGCCGCCACGGGCCGGCCGCCACAGCCCGATCGCCACAGCCCGATCGCCGAACAAGCCGAAGGAGATGCTCATGGAGCACGAGTCCGATCGAGAAGCAACGATCCGCATTCCCGTCGACACCCTCCGCACCTTCGTCGAGGAGGTCTTCACCACGCTTGGTGTGCCGCCGGAAGATGCAAGGATCTGCCAGGACGTGCTCGTAAGCTCGGACCTCCGAGGCATTGATTCTCACGGTGTCGGGCGCCTTATCATGTACTACGAGCGGATGCACGAGGGCATTCAGCACGCAAAGACGGAGATCGAGGTGCTCGCCGACCGCGACGCCACGGCGACCCTGGACGGCCACCACGGCATGGGCCACGTCATTGCGTACCGCGCCATGGAGAGGGCAATCGAAAAGGCGCGACGCTATGGCCTCGGTGCCGTCGCGGTGCGGAACTCCACCCACTACGGCTTTGCCGGCTACTACCCGATCATGGCCGCGAAGCAGGACATGATGGGCCTCACCGTTACGAACGCCCGGCCGTCGGTTCCACCGACCTTCGGCGTGGAGCCGCTTCTGGGGACTAATCCCATTACCTTCGCTGCGCCGAGCGACCTGCCCTACCCCTTCGTCATTGACGCCGCAACCTCGATCACCCAGCGGGGCAAGCTGGAGCACATGAACCGCCTCGGGAAGAGCGCCCCGGAAGGGTGGGCCATCAACCGCCGGGGCGAACCGGAGACCGAGACACACCACCTCCTGGACGCCCTCCTGCAGCGCACTGCCGCCCTGCTCCCCCTCGGCGGTGCGGGAGAGACCTTCGGCGGCCACAAGGGATACGGATACGCCACCATGGTCGAGATCCTGAGCTCGGCCCTTCAGGACGGCACCTTCATGACCGGCCTCCTGGGGTTCGATGATGAGGGTCACCGGCAGCCCTATCGACTCGGTCACTTCTTCCTTGCAATCGACGTCGGTCACTTCGTCGATCCCGCCGTGGCAAAGGCGATCACCGGAAGCATTTTGCGTCGCCTCCAGAACTCCGAGCCCGCACCGGGACACGATCGCATCTACGTCGCCGGCGAGAAGGAGTACGACACGGAGCAACACCGGCTGGCACACGGAATACCCGCCAACGAAAACCTCCTCAAGAAGCTCCGGGCCATGCGAGACGGCTTGAAGCTGAAAGGCTACGAGCTCTTCGGCTGAGAGTCTGCTCAAAGCCTTGCGGAGCCCCGTCGCAATCATTACTGTATAGGTCAAGTATGCACTGGATTCGAAACTCCCGGTGCACACAAAGGAGTTTCTTATGCGACGGAGCCGACTTTTTGTGATTCCGGTGATTGTCGGTGCGGCTCTTCTGGTGACCTCCTGCAGCGCCCTCCTGCCGGGCGGTACCGACGACACAACCGAAGAACCGGCACCAACGGAAGTTACCATTGCCTACGTAGAGTGGGCGCATGCACAAGCCATCACACACGTAGCGGCAACCATTCTGGAAGACAACGGCTTTGATGTGACCCTCGATCTGAAGACGGATAGCGATGGGATATCGGCCAACCAGCAGATGTGGCAGGCCGTTGCCGAAGGCTCGGCGGATGCACACTTCGCGGCGTGGCTGCCGGAAACGCACGCGGACATGTACGGCCCTGACGGTGAGTTCACCGATCAGGTTGTGCAACTCGGCGCGAACTATGAGGGCGCCGAAATGGGACTCGTGGTCCCGTCCTACGTGAACATCAACTCTGCAACAGAGTTGGATGGACTGAAGGCCGACTTCAACGGAAAAATCCACAGCGTTGCAGACGGAACCAATATCTACAAGAGGACGGATACGGCAATCGACGAGAACACCTACGGACTGAACGACTGGACTCTCGTGCGCCATGACACCGATCAGGGCGAGACTCCCATGACGGACGCTCTCGAAACGGCCATCAACGCTAATGAGAACATTGTAGTCACCGGTTGGCACCCGCACTGGATGTTCGGGAAGTGGGACCTGAAGGTTCTCGATGATCCGCAAGGGGTTTACGCGGAAGCTCAAACCATCTACACGATGGTTCGCACCGGCCTGGACGCCGACTATCCGGATGCGTACAACTTCCTCGATCAGTTCGACTTCACGCAGCTTGAGGTGGAGCAGGTCATGTCGGACATCAATGACGGTGTCGACGCCTCCGTTGCGGCGCGAAACTTCGTGGACAACAATCAGGACCAGATCGACGCGCTTCTTCCATGACGTGAACGGGCCCGATCGTAAACGCGTCGCGGCAGTGACCCCTACTCCTTCGACCGCCCCTCCGGCGGCGGCTCTTCGGATGGCTGGTCCTCGGATGACCGGTCTCCGGATGACCGGCCCTCGGATGGCTGGTCCTCGCCGGGGTCGGTCTGCCCGGAGGGTCCATCGCCCTGCTGTTCGCCAGCCTCGCGCTGCAGGCGCTCTTCGCGGATGCGGTACGCCTCGCGGTAGGGGTTGCGGTGGCCCCGCGGCTGGACCGGGGCATCGCTGTGGATGTCGAGGGAGCGTTTGCCCTGGATGATCCGAAGCAGCAGGAAGAAGACATTGATGAGATCAATGTAGAGTCGCAGCGCACCGACGGGGGAGCGCCTCAGAGTCTGATTCGCCCCCTCGCTGCGATCGACGCTGGTCATGAGTCCGAGGACCTGCTGGATGTCGTAGAGGGTCAGCACAGCGAAGAGCGCAACGCCGACCAGGGAGACGATCCAGTCGGCGGCCCCGCTCCCACGGGAGAGGTTGACCGCAATCGCCAGCGCCGCACCGACTCCGCCCATGAAGACGATCCCCTGCCAGCTTCCCGGGGTGGTTCGCAACGATCGAGTGTACACGCTCATGACCGCGAACATCCCGGCCACAATGAAGAAGGTCAGACCAATGTGTACCGGCGTATGTGCCGACAGAATCACTGAAAAGGCGGCCCCGGTGAGGACGCTGTAGCCCAGGAAGGCGATCAGCCCCTGAAACGCGGTGAGCCGCTTGATCTGCGCAGAGAGAAAGAGCACAAGCATCAGCTCACCCACAATGAGCCCGGCGAATATCGCATTGCTCTCCGCCATGGTCTCGAGAAGTGTCGGTGTCGAGTGGATGTACGTAGCGACGATCGCCGAGACGAGAAGCCCCGCCGTCAGCCACAGGAACATGCTGTTGAGCACTTCCCGGCGCAGGGCTATGATCGCGCCTTCAACTCCGTCGTTCTGGCTCTGTGGAGCCGAATCGTTGTCCGACATGGGGTGCATACCTCCGAGTAGATCTGCAAGGAGAGGAATTCTTCTGGAGAGCCTATATCAGCTTGCGCCGCTGAGCAAGGCGTCCTGTGGTCACAGTCCCGCGAAGCGGAAGAGGAGCTCCAG
The DNA here is from genome assembly GCA_964654185.1 of uncultured Spirochaetaceae bacterium. GTDB lineage: Bacteria > Spirochaetota > Spirochaetia > DSM-27196 > PWMO01 > CAYFQV01. Next base: position 32,402 of record CAZZIE010000040.1, read on the forward strand.
GAGTGACGTTGCGGCGTTGCCGATTGGCAGGATGTTGCGGCCGAAAACGGTGCCGCCCAGGATCAGGACCAGGAGCACAATGGCGCCGTAGCGGGTGTAGAGCTGTGCGAGCCGCGGCCTGGTATCGGGGATCAGGACCAGCACGAGATGCGAGCCGTCGAGGGGCGGCAGCGGCAACAAATTCAGCACCAGTAGAACGAGGTTGAGGTAGATCCCCAGGACCAGGCCGCGCCCGGCCAGACCCTGTGCCGCCTCCGCACCTCCGGCGGACACCACAACCCGCAGCACGAGCACCAGCGCCACCGCGAGAAC
>CAZZIE010000041.1:0-32600 GCA_964654185.1 uncultured Spirochaetaceae bacterium
CCGCCGCACCCCGCCGCGGCGCCGCGAGCCCGATGGTTTGAGAAACGGCGGGTACGTGATATAGCTTTGGCTACCGTGGACTCCGAACAGCGAGACTCGAGCGACCGAAGCAACTCACAGGAGACTCAGAATGCCCGAGATGTGTCCGCGGTCGCCCGGGTTCTGCAGGGGGACACGGAGGCGTACCGTGAGATCGTCGCGGCATACGAGCCGGTGATCCGCCATCTCGCCCAGAAGTATCTTTCCCGGGAAGAGGATGCGCAGGACGCCGTGCAGGAGATCTTTGTGAAGGCGTACCGATCCCTGTCGAAGTTCCGGCAGGACCGGCGTTTTCTCCCGTGGCTCTACTCCGTTGCGCTGAACCACCTCAAGACGGTCTACCGCCGAACCCGGCGCATCCAGGACCGGGAGACGGTCCACGAGTTCCCCGCCCCGGGGGATGCGCCGGACCCGGCCGACCGAGCCGTCGAGAACGCCGAACAGGAGCGCATTCGGCGCACCGTTGACCGTCTACCCGACTCGCTTCGGGATGTGGTCGTTTTGTACTATTTACAAGAGGCCAGTGTTGAGGAAGTGCAGGAAGCTCTGGGGCTCGGGCGGGAGAACGTCAAGTCACGGCTCTTTCGTGCCCGCAAACGACTGCGGGAGCTCCTCGACCCGGATGCAACCGGACAGGCGTGATGAGAGTATACAGGGGTGATCATGGACAGAGATGTTCGAAAAGCTGAGCTGCTCGCGCAGTGGGAGCGCGTGGGTACGTTAAACCCTGAAGAATACACCGAGCTCGAGGAGCTCATTGATCCGGAGACGCCGGAGGACCGCGCCCTCCTTCGCATGGTCGAACGCGACCTGCGTCCGGAGGCTGCCGGAGCGCCGGCACGTCCCGCAGATCCTGCTGCACAGCTGCGCGATGCCGAAGGCGCCGCCGACGTCGGGACCGACGCCGACGCGTCGGCACGGGTAGATGCGGTGATGGACCGCATCTACCAGGATGAGGCGGAACGAATCGCCGGCTCAGTCGGTGCCGGCGACCAGGCCGGCAGCGACCACGCGAGCCGCGACCAGGCGGGAGCCCGCTGGTCGCGGTGGGAGCGCGCCCTCGTGTCCGTTGGCGCCGCAGCTGCCGGCGTTGCCCTTCTGATCGGTGCCGCGGTGTTTGCGGTCACTGCGCTGTCCGGGGAACCCGGAGAGTCTCCCGCCGTCGCCGCCGACGGGCGAACGGTCGAAAGCCTTGCCGGCGCGGACGACGCCGCCGCGGCAGACCAGGCCGCCGCCAATGCATCCACGGACCGGGCCGCGAGCGGGGCCGCCATGAACGGCGGGACCGTCGTCGTTCGGTTCGAGCTTGTTGCCCCGGAGGCGGGCAGCGTCTCCCTGGTGGGGGATTTCAACGAATGGAATGAAGGTACCCACGAGCTTCGCGACGCCGACAACGACGGCGTCTGGGAGATAGAAGTGCCGCTGGAGCGCGGCGAGGTATACACGTACAACTTTCTGATCAATGGAGACGAGTGGATTCCCGACCCGAGCGCCGTGAATCACATTGAGGATTCCTTCGGCGGTGAGAAGTCGGTTCTCAACCTGTGAGAAGCCGTGTGAGATTCGGCACAATTGCAGCCGGCGGTGCGGCAGGTGTAGTGAGGATGCAGAGATGAGCAAACAGAGCCTGATTCTTGGAGCGATGTGGGTCGTTGCGGCACTGACGATCGCCGTACCGCTCGTTGCACAGGAGAGCGACCGGAACGCCGACGGTCGGTGGCAGGAAGCGTTTCACCAGGAGTATGAACGCCTCGTAGATGAGGCGGGAATCCCTCCCGAGGTTGCGTCCATGGTGAGAGAGCAGGTAGGCCCCGACGGTGCCGAGGTCTCTCCGGAGCTTGCCGCGGGTCTTGCCGCAGACCAGGCCGAACGCGTAGAGGCGGCGTTGCGGCGAGGTGCTCGCCCCAACCAGGTTGCAGCGGAAGTGCGGAGCACCCTGCGCCGGGAGATCGCCAGACGGGCCGAGGAAGCGGAGGGGCAATCTCCAGGCGAAGCTGCCGAGGGGGCCGGCCCGCCTGACGGCGTTCCCGCCGAGGCGGCGAGAGGCGAGAGGCCCGGGCAGGGCCGGCTCGGCAGGGACGACTTGCCGGGACGCGCCGCGAACCGCGCTCTGGAAGCCATTGAGCAACGGCGCGGGCCGCGGCCGCCCACGGATCCAGGGGCCCGAGGTGGCCGCGGGAGAGAGAACGCCCCCGAGAGGCTGCCTCCGGGGGCATCCAATCGTCCGGAGGATACCGGGCCTCCGGACGGGACCGGACCACCGGACGATACCGGCCCCCCTGACGAAAGCCCGCCTTCGGAGACGGGCAACCCGAACGGCTCCGATCCCTCGGACCGGCGACCGGATTGAGCCGTGCGCCATGGGAACCGCCGGGTTTCGCAGGCGCCGGCCCAGACTGCCGCAGGCCCGTGCTGCCGGCAGTACGTAGTTGACCGGCTTCCTATCCTGCCCGCATGATGGTGCCCGTGGGACCTACAAGGCCAGCACGCATCGGTTTCGTTGTTCTCGCTCTCTTCATGGCCCTCTCGCCCGTCATTCCGCATGCGCAATCGACCGACTCAACTGATGCATCCGACTCTGCCGCGATCGCGCAACTCCAGGAGTTCTTCTCCTCGAATCCGCGAAGCGGCCGATATGAAGGTGTTCGCGGGGATCTCCGCGGCGCCTTTCGGCGCGCGGAAGACAACAGCATTCCGACGGAACCCCTCGTGACGCTTCTGCAGGAGGCGGCGGCCAAACGGGTACCCGCCGCGCGGCTGCTGCCGGCTGTGGAAGCTGAGCTGGACCGTCTGGAGACGGCCGGTACGGTGCTGGATGAGGCCGGTCTGGGCGGTGACGGGGTCGGACGACAGGAGCGGGTTTCCGCCTTCCGCCGGCTGAGTGTATATCTCCAGGCCGGCGTCACGGCGGACGTCATGGTCCAGGTGGGCGAGTCCGGCACGACGTTGCGACCCTTCCTGGAGGCGGTAGGGACGTTGGCATCGATCTCCTCCAGTACAGATCTTTCGGAGGCCCAGCAGGTGGAGCTGGCGGCAGCGCTCCTGGAGAGCGAGCTGGAACCCGGCGGGTATGGAGCCGTTGGTTCCGCATACGTCAAAGGGCGACTCCGCGGGCTTTCGCCGGAGGCGGTCACCGAAATTGTCGTGCGGGTGTTGCGCGCGGGGGGCGGTATCATTCAGATCGATCGTGAGCTCAATGCAAGGGGGCGCCGATGAGGCTTCGACTGCTCTACTCGCCGAGACGCATTCTCGCCGTGATCGCGTTCCTGCTCATTGCGACCTCCGCGGGGGCGCAGAACCAGGTCGCCGTCGGCGTGGATGCGTCCGTCCGGGACGATGTGACGCCGGCGGCGGGCGCCGTACCCTGGGTGAGCGGCGCCTTTTCCCTCTACGGCTACCCGACCGATGCGCTGAGCTGGTTCGTGGACGGCGCCGGGCGAGGGGAGTACCGCTCCCGGTCGCAGGATGGGGCATTCACGGCAACCGCGCTCGCCAGCGGCAGTTATCGCCGCGGTCTCGGAACGATCGGGGCGGAGCTCGACGGCACCCTGAACCTCTCCACCGGCGGCGACGGCGCCGCCCTGGACAGCGGAGTTACTCTCTTCGGGTCAACCGGCAGCGCCGAATATGCAGTCTACGGCGAGGCGGGCGGTGGGCTCTCCTACCAGAACCCGGATACGACCTACGAGGTGAGTGGTCTGGTCGGCGGATCCGTGACGATCGGCGGGACCGTTGCGCCGGATCTCTCGGTGCGCGGTGTGTACCGGACCCTTGCAGACGGGAACCGGCAGGGCGGAGTCGGCGCGGACCTCTCGGTGCCGTGGTACCCGCCACACCCCTTCACCGCCACCTTCGGAGTCGGCGCATTCCGGAGCCTCGGAGATACGACCTATGAGGTCGACGACAGCGCATACTACCCGGACCGTTTCTGGGACTTCTCGTGGAACGGTGAGGTCGCCTTCTCGTTGTCCCGTCGGGTTGCTCTCGAGGTCCTGGTGCCGGGCTCGCTTCAGCTCTTCACGGATCACGGCCCCGTGGTGGACGGCACCATGCAATCCGGGCGTGAGCGGGTTCTCTCCTTCGCCCCGGCGGTGAACGCGGCGTTCACGGTGACTCCGCGCCTCACCATGGAGTCGGAGATCGGCGGGGACCTCAACTGGTCCAACTCGCCGTATCAGGATGTGCTTTCAGGGTATGTGACGCTGGCCGCCCGGTACGGGTTTTAGGGTGCACCTCTCCGGCGGCACGGTCCGCTTCCTGGGCGCCTGCGGCGTCCCAGGCATGCGGATGTGCAGGCATGCGGCTGCGGGGCGGTTGCCGGAGTCGCCCTCACGGGTGCCCGCCGGTGCGCCCCGCGCCGGTGGTATGGACTAATTTCGATTTGCCGGATCATTCGGGTCGCGCAGGTTGGTCCGCTCTTCCCGGCGATCACGCTTCCACCGAGTCTCCGCCGTATCTATGAGCTGACGTCGCTCGAGCTCTCTGAGGTGGTCTCGCAGGTCCTTGAACGCCTGGTCTACATCACGCTGTTTTTCAATGCTGTTTCCCTTGTTGTCGCTCATGGTACCCCCCAGCGTAGGTTTATCTTCCCTTCCGTATACCAGCCCTGGGGGGCGGTGGTTGCATCCGGGGAGTTCCGGTTTGAGCTTCGGGTACCCACCGGTTGAAGTCTGCCGGGTCTTTGCCTGCGACCTACGCCGTCTCCCATCTCCGGAAGTACACAACCGCAAGGACCGCGCCGGCCAGGACAATGGCAGCAGTGCCGACCAGCGGGAGCCAGTCCATGGGCGCCCCGACGGCAAGACCGACTGCGTGGTTCGTCATGCGGCCGGGCAGGAGCCGGCCCAGTCGGGGAATGTCGGCCAGGGCGGTGAGGACCATCCAGATCAAAGTGGAGACGGTTCCCGCAGCGGCCTGGGAGCGGAAGATGGTGCTTGCCGGCACGACAATGGCCACCGTGGACACGGCGAAGAGGAACACCAGCGCGGCCGAACCGGCAAAGCTCAGTGGAAGCGCCTCTCCGAGCACGATCGGTGTGACGACAACGCACGCCGCCGCCGCTACGACCGTTGCCACCAGCGCCATTCCCACGACACCGGTGAGCTTGGCAAGGATGATTGAGCTGCGCGGTACCGGCTTCACCACCAGAAAGGCCATGGTCCCCTCCGCCTTCTCCGAGCAGACAATGCCCATGGTCAGGAAGATCAGGGCCAGGCTCCCGAGCTGGGATACCAGATTGACGAACTGTACCACCGCTTCCCGCGCCGTGACCTGCTGAACCTCGCCGGATGCCGGGTCGACGGCGGCGACCATTTCCGGGAGCAGGCGCGCCATGATGGGCGCCAGCGCTCCGAAGGCTCCGAAGACAATGAGCGCAATGAGCATGCGCCGCGTCCTGATAAGCCCGGTGATCTCTTTGCGCAAGAGTCTCAGATAGGTGCTCATGCTCGCTCCTCTCTCTCTCCGGCCGCTCGCCCGCCTGCACCCCGCATGCTGGCCTCTTCCGGGCCCGCCAGCGCCTTCGACGCATCCGCACCGATAAGGCGCACGAAGGCCTCCTCCAGGCTCGCCCGGGTCTGCAAGGACTCCAGGTCGATGTCTTCGTCAACAATGAGGCGCAGCACCTCACGGCGGAAGTCGTCGGTGGCGCCGGCGTCGGGGGCCCGCGCACCCGTCCCCGCACCCGCGCCCGGGGACACCCACACCGTGCGGCCGCCCTCCTCGGTGGTGGCGCGCCACCCTCTTTCGGTCGCGCGCTTCGCGAAGTGGCGGGCGCCGGCGGTCCCATCGAAGTGGAGCTCAAGGCGGCGCGAACCGTGCGCCTCCCGCAGATCCTCGACGCGCTCCACCGCAACCATGCGTCCTTCATTGATGACGCCGACGGTGTCGCAGACGCGCTCGACGTCCGCAAGGATGTGCGTCGACATGAAGATCGTCGTTTCCCGGCCGAGCTGTTCAATGATCTCCAGGACGTCGCGGCGGCCAATGGGGTCGAGGGAGGAGACCGGCTCATCGAGCAGCAGCACCTTCGGACGGTTCACCAGCGCCTGGGCAATGCCGAGGCGCTGCACCATGCCGCCGGAGTATTCGCCGATCCGCTTGTCGGCGTGGTCGGCCAGTCCGACCGTCTCCAGGAGCTCGTCGGCGCGGTGGCGCCCCTCGACGCGGCTCATGCCGTTGAGGGCGGCGACGAACTCCAGGAGCTCCCGCGCGGTCATCCAGCCGTAGTAGGCGGGGTGCTGCCGGAGCACGCCGATGACTTCGCGGTGGCGTCCGTGAATCCCGACGCGGTGGCCGTCGACGTAGGCCTCTCCCGCACTCTGGGACATGAGGCCGGCAAGAATGCGAATGGTCGTCGTCTTGCCCGCTCCGTTCGGTCCGAGAAAGCCGAAGACCGTGTTCCGCGGCACTTCCAGATCCAGGTTGTCGAGCGCCGGTGACCCGGCGCGGCCGTAGCGCTTTCCGAGCCCGGCGCACTGTATGATTGTCTCGCCAGTCATCTCGTCTCCTCTCGAACGTACGTTGCCAGTGCCTCCGCGACGCGCTCAAGCACCGCGGCGTCGGCCCGGGCCGGCACGTCGCCCGGGGCGTGCATGTGGGGGTAGGGCGCCTGCACCAGGGTAGCCGCCGGGGCAATGCCGCCGAAGGAGAGGTGGTCGCTCCGTCCCTGCCCGCCGTGATTCGCCGTGAACCCGGCCTCCTCCAGCCGATCCGCCACCTCTGCGGCGACCTGCCGCCCCGCAGTGGTGCTCACGACACTGAAGGCCGCTTCCTCTGAATGTCCTATCATGTCGATGTTCACGACCGTCGCCCCGGCGAGGTCGGATTCGTGCGCCGCTGCGAAGGCTTCCGAGCCGTAGAGACCCTGTTCCTCGCCGTTGAAGAGGACGATCCAGATCGGCCGTCGCCGGCCGCTGTCTGCAGGGGGATCCTCCGCAAGAAGCCGCGCCACCGCGATCACCGTGGCCACACCGCTCGCGTTGTCCACCGCGCCGGGGTAGTAGACGCCGGCGCCGGCGCTGCCCTGTCCGTCGAAGTGCGCCGTGAGGAGGATAGGCGGTTTCGCACCTTCCGGCTCACCGCCACGCGAGCCGGGCAGCCGCGCCACGACGTTTGCCACTTCCGCCGATTCGACCCGGTAGCTCGATACGATCTCCAGGCGGGGCTCACCGAGGGCGCGAAGCTCTTCGGCAACCTCCGCGGTGATCTGCACCAGCATGGGTCCGCCGGCGGGATACTTCTCGTGCGTCAGGAAGACGCCCCGAGGCATGTCCTTTGCCTCCTGCGGCATGCCCAGAAGAACCGCGGCGGGTCCGCTCTCCGGGGAGAAGAGGCTGCCCATGAGCTTCCGGTTCTCCGACAGCCGGGCAAAGGTCTCGGCATCCAGGAGGAGAGCGTGATCGCGGTGGGCGGCAATCCAGCCGGCGTTCAGCTCCTCCGGCGGGGTGACCACCGTCGTCTCGACACTCCCGCCGATGGTGGCGCCGTGGCGGATCAGGATCTGGAAGTCCCTGCCGGGCTCGAGCTCCCGGGCTTCGTCGGCGCCGGCGCGGATGACGAGCTGTGCCGGAGCCTCCCGCCGAAGGACCGGCTGGGTGTAGGCTTCGAGGAGGGAGTCCGCGCCGGCAACCGGCTCCAGGCCGAGTTCGCGCAGCCTCCCGGCCAGGAACTCCGCGGCCTGCCGGTTCCCGGGAGATCCGGTCAGCCGCCCGGCAAGCTCCGGCGCCGCCAGATGCTCGATCGTCTCCTGAATGAGCTCCTGTCCGGTACGCGCCGGGTCGGCGGCGGTGGCCTGGTCGGCATCCTCGGCGGTGCCCCCCGCCAGGAGACGCAGGGGTACGAGAAGCGAAATAAGAAGGACCGCGCTCACGCGGCGAAGGTGAATGGTCGTGATCATGTGGAAGCTGCCTCTACTGTGTTGCCCGAGAGATACACGTCTATGTCGGTGATGCGCCCGGAGCGTACCCGGCGGATCGGCGCCGGTCAAGCGCGTGGCGTCGTCCAATTGCGGGAAATTTCGGGGATGGCCCGATTCTCGGACAGGCAGGTATACTGCATTGGCGTTGACGCGCCCCCGGGGCGTAGAACGGATACATCGATCCAAATACAAAGGAGCACCTCGTGAACAAATCCGCTCCATACGTGATCCTTCTGGTGCTGACCATTGTCGCAACCGTGGGCGGCGTGCTCACGCTCATCCCCTGGCCGAATGCCAGCTACCCGAACGTGCTGGGATACAAGTCGCTGTGCACCTTTGCGCCGGCGGCGACGCTCTTCTGCTTCGCGATTGCGGGTCTGAGCTGCTACTTCCGGGCGAGCCTGGTCAAGGACCAGGGCGGCTCAGCAGGCGACCGGCTGCGCCGCCACGGCATGTCCCTGGCGCCGATCGCGCTGCTCCTGGTTCTGGCAATCGGCGCGACGGTGTGGTTCCTGGTCGTCAAGAGTCAGTACCCCGACGGGGAGAGCTCGGCAACACCGGTATCGAAGGCGTACCGGATCGAGGTGGAGGTGTGAAGATGAAAAAGATGAGAGAGCGTGGCGCCCGGGCCGTCGCTCCGTTGCTCGCTCTCGCGGCCGTTGTCCTGCTCCTGGCGGGTTGCATGTCCGCGGAGAATCTGGACCGCTATCTGGAAACCATATCCGTCACGGACCCGGACTTCTCCGCGCTCGGCGACGGTACTTACAAGGGTGAATACGATATTGATCTACCTCCGGGCGCCTGGGCCGCGAATCAGTACTTCCGGGTGGATCTGGAGATGTCCGGCGGCGCGGCAGTTGGGATCGAAATTCTCGAGCCTGAGACGTTCTCCGACAACGAGGACTTTGCGGCCTACATCGATCGGATCCTCGAAGCTCAGAGCCTCCAGGTGGATGCCGTCTCGGGCGGCACGATCTCCAGCAAGGCCTTCGTGAAGGCGGTCGAAGACGCCGCGACCCCGGAGTGACGTCACGCGCGACGCCGCGGCGCCCCGGTCGGCTCCGCGGTGCGACCCCGGGCCGGAGGCCGCGACAACGCGCCGGTCTCAGGTCGACGGCTGCTCGCGTCTGCCGGCAAGACGGAACAGGCTCCAGCTTACAGCGACCCACCAGGCAACCCAGGCGATTCCTGCGACGACGAGAAGCGTATCCGCCACCGCCGGCGCGATCATGAGGGCCCCGACATCCACCAGGGTCAGAATGAAGGCCCCTGTGCCGATGATGCCGACGGCACGCGGAAACGCGGCCGACCGGAGCATGGCAATAGAGACCAGCACGGCCGCCAGGGCCACGATGAAGAATCCCGCGGTGTGAAGAGTGGGTACACCCAGCGCGCTGACGGCGCGCCCCGCCGCCAGCAGTTGCGCCTGTTCCGCCGCCATGGGCGCCGCACCTGCAGCGGCCGCACCGCCCTCTCCCGCGGCGCCGACATCACCCGCTGTCGCCGCGGCCTCGAAGGCGCGGCTCAGGCCACCCAGGGAGAGGAGCGCCGTCCGGGGAACCAGGAAGACACCGATTCCCAGGAATGCGAAGGGCGTTGCGACAATGGTCAGGGAGGGGCTCGTTTCCCGGAGCGAGACATGCAGCGCCAGGAACATGACACCCAGCACGCCGATGGCGATCATGTCCAGGGAGTTCAGGTAGAAGAGGGCCTTCGGTGCACTCTCATTGAAGAGGCGGAACCACTCCTCGATCGTCTCCGGGTACTGCTCCCACCGGATGAGCGACAACTCAGCGATGTAAAGCACAATGGTGACGATGGGAGCGATCGCTCCCACCATCAGCAGAGCTCGCCATGTCGATTGCCCCGTACCGCTTGATTGTCCTGTACGGGGCGCTTCCGTGCTCATGTGGCCTCTCCTTCACCGTCGCGTCGCCGCTCAGGCTACGGTCGGTGCGCCCCAGTCAGGGTGCGGCGCGCCGCGGCATTCCCTCAGGTCTCCTGCTTCACGTCACCCGTGCCGGTTGGGTCAATGTCCACTGAGGTCGGGCTCCCACGATAGATGATATTACCGGTACCGGAAAGTGTTCCCGAGAGGGTCCCGGTGACGTTGACCTGGGCGCTGCCGGTTCCGCTCAGCCTCACCTCGGCATTGGTAGATGCCAGGTCGAAGGCGCGGTAGCTTCCCGTGCCGGAGAGCACGACCTCCTGGGAGTTAGCGTTTCCCGCAAGGGCCATGCTGCCGGTTCCGCTGAGGGTTGCGTCCACTTCCGTTGCGTCGAACTCTGCGACAATGTCGCCGGTCCCCGAGATGACGAGCGTGACCTTCTCCGCAGTCAGAGCTGCCGAGCCCTTTGCGGTGATCGCGGTTCCCGCCAGGTCAATGTCGCCGGTGCCGGTCACCTTGAGCTCGAGGTCTCCGACATCGCTGAAGCCCTCGACCTGAATGTCCCCGGTGCCGGAAGTGGTCGCAGCATCAAGGTTCGGCATGGTGACGTAGACCGTTGCAGGACCCTGGACGACGCACCGGTCGTTCTCAATGTGCAGGGTTCCACTGCTGACGTAGATGTCCATGTTGTCGTAGATGTTCGGCTGGGCCCGCACTTCTATCGCAAAGCTGGATCCCTGATCAATCACCACGTCTGCGTGATTCGCGGCCGCAAGGGCCGTGAAGTCCGACGCCGAAACCGTGAAGGTCTCGGCGACCCCCTCGCCGCGGATGCAGAAGAGGGAGATGGAGCAGCTCGAGAGTGCAAGGAGCACACCTGTGACTGCGGCTATTGTGAGAATCATTCTGTTTCGCATAGACCTAATTGGAGCACGCCGGCACAGGTAAAACAATGTTTTTTTATCGATCTTCCGGGGCGGGACGCGAGGTGCGTATTGCGTCACCCACGAAAAACGAATTGTCCCACCGCCGGGGGAGGGGTAGAATTCCCCGATCCCGTCGTTCGACCGCCGGGGCGCTGAGAGGAGGATGTGCGCATGCGACGACTCCGGACAGTGATCATTGCGGTTCTCCTGTTGGCAGGGGCGGCGCTTCCCGGCGTCGGCCAGGACTACTCCATGCCCGCTCCCGTGCAATTGCTCGGGGCAGGGTCCGTGGGTGCAGCGTACGGGGCGGAGCGCGCCCCGGAGGTGCGCGTCTTCGGATGGTCCGCCGACGGGAAGCTCGCCTACGTCACGGTGGAGGTTGCGGAGTTCAAGGGGACGATGATCTTCCGATACATTGTCTTCGACGCGGTGACGGACACCGTGGTATGGGAGTTGGAGGACGACTCCGAGGAGTGGCGCGGCGCCGACGCGGGCTCAGGCGGCGGTCCCGATCCCGGCGGCGCCGAGGATGGGCGCGAACCGACGGAGATTTCCTGGGCGCGCAATGAGGAGACGGTGACCGGGAAGCTGGCGGAGTTCGGCATTGTCCAGCAGCCGGTCCGGGAGGTGCGTCGCTTCCCGTCTACCCTGGACGGTGAGCGGTACGCCGCGGTGGTCCACACCGTCTCCGAGCCGGACCCGTACAACGGAACACCCTACGGCGAAACTCCCTATCCCGACACCCTTGCATCCTACACGCTGACCCTGCGCTCGGACCGTCGCGGCGACAAGCGCGTCACCCACCAGGAGGAGGTCTACGGCGTGAGCGTCTGGGTCGAGGGCTATCTCGTGAGCCCCTTCGAGCCGCGCATGGCGATCCTGGTGGGCAGGCGGAGCATGCAGTTCGAGATGACCCCGGACGTCCGCTACCGCTTCTTCGGCTCGAACCTGGAGGTCGGGTTCCCGAAGGAGTAGCGGCGCCGTGCGCGCCCGTCCGGAAGACGATCAACAATTTCGGCACCAGTTCTTATGACCTGCTCGAACCGCGGCGCCGGGCGACCCTTCGCAGCAGCTGAAACGCCGCCGCAGTCGTGGCGGGGTATGGCCGATACGGGGTCTCCCGTCGCCGTGGCAGCAGAGGCATGACGGCCACGCGAACCGCCGTGAAGACCAGGAGCAGGGCCATCATCATCGACATGAAAAGGAAGAGGCCGGCAGGCCCGATCCACCCCATGAAGGCGCCCGCCGCAACGGGGCCGGCGGCGCTGCCCACACCGTAGTACAGGACGATCGCGCCGGCGGCGCGGACCATCTCCTCCCGGGAGAGTTGGTCGTTGGCCAGGGCGATCGAGAGCGAGTAGAGGGGCATGCCGAAGCCGCCGAAGAGGAAGATCAGGACGTAGAGAAGGGGCCCGGTAGATCGCGTGAGGGCGATGAGTCCTCCCGCCGCCGTCGCGAGAGCAACGCTCCAGAGGATGGCTCGTCGCCGGTCCCGTCGGTCGGATATCCAGCCCAGCGGCAACTGCAGCGTCAGGATGCCGAGTGAGACGGTGAGCATGAGGAGCCCGATCGCGCTCTCCTCCATGCCCAGTTGCTGGCCGAAACGCGGCGCCAGACTCCAGGTTCCGCCGGTGACCATGCCGCTTACGACCACCCCGGAGCCCGCCAGGGGGGAGCGCCGGAAGGTCCGCAAGAGCTGCGGCGGTTCCCGTCGCATCTCCGGGTTGCCGCTGACCCGCATGAGCGAGACCGGCAACAGACAGAAAGAGATGATGATCGTGGTCACCGCGAAGAGCTCGAAGGTGGCGGGAGAGAACGCCGCCAGAAGGGGCTGCCCGGCACCCATGGATCCCAGGTAGACGACGCTGTAGATGCTCAGGATGCGGCCGCGGTTGTAGGTGCTGCTCGAGGCGTTGAGCCAGCTCTCGACAACCACCAGCATGACCGCCAGGCAGAATCCGGTGGCACCCCGGAAGAGCACCCACGCCACCGGATGGATCAGGAGCACGTGCACAATGGCGGAGGCCGACCCGATGGATGCGAAGGCCGCGTAGGTCCGGACGTAGCCGACGCCGCGGATGAGTGTCGGCGCCAGGAGCGATCCCAGAATCAGCCCGACGTAGTTCGCCGACATGATCACGCCGATGATCGTGTCGGAGAAGCCCTCCAGACCGCCGCGCAAGGATACCGCCGAGCCCTGAAGCGCCGTCCCCGTGCCCATGAGAAAGACCGAGATCATGATGGCAATGATCGTCGTGCGGGGGTGGTCCGCCGGCGGATCGCGCTGGGCCGGTGCGGTGGGGTGTTCGTCCGGGCGCGGCGCCCCTTCGGAGGCTTGCGGTGGGCATTCGGCGCCCTCCGGGCTTCCTTCGGGGGCGCCGCCGGTGTCGTTCCTATGTTCCGCCATGAGGAAAAGGTAATAATCGAGGCCGTTTCGGCGACACACCGGTGAAAAATGACGAATTCTCGTCACAGTCACCGCATTTTCTGATGGCTATACTCATCTATATCGATGGTTTCGAGGTGCGTCCGAGGTCTCGGAGTCGATGGAGGGGTGAGGCATGGGTGGATCGTGGTGGTTTCGATCGAGCGCTCGTACCCGGGCGCTTGCAGGAACGACAGTGCTCATTGCACTGGTCGTTGTGGCGTGCGGCTCTCCGCTCGGGGGGTCGCTGGGGACACAACTGCGCGTGGCGACCCCGCGCTTCAGCATTGAGCCGGGGACTCACAATGAGGACATTCTCGTCGAGGTGGCGACAACGACCGCCGACGCCACGATCTACGTGACCACCGACGGGACCGACCCGCTGGTCTCCGGGGAGCCCTACGGCGGTCCGATCACGGTCGCCGGTGACGGGACGGAGACGGATATTCGCGCGTACGCGCTGCGCGAGGGCATGCAGCGCTCCGGGGTGATCCGGGGTGTCTTCGAGATTGCCTATGAGGCGCTTCCCGCGCCGGAGTTCGATCCCGCCGGTGGAACCGACAGTGATCCGGAAGTTTCCGGTACGGCCCTGTCGGTCACCCTCTCGGTGCCGGGCCACACGGACGCGGACATCACCTACAACATCGACGGCGGCCCGGATCAGCCCTACTCCGGGCCGATTGTCCTGGACACTAACGGGACCTTCACCATCAGCGCCCGGGCGACCAAGGCGGGGTACCGTGACAGTGCGGTCGCATCCGCCACCTATCAGATGAACCTGGGGGTCACCGCGGAGCCCACCTTCCGGCTCGCAGACGGTACCGAAGTGCTTCCCGATACCTATCCCTACGATCTGGCCGTCGAGCTGGCCACGGCCACGCCCGGGGCCACGGTCTACTACACCGTTGCGGATGGTACCACCGCGCCCGCGCCCGAGGTCGGCAACCCCGCCCATGAGTACACCGGCGACGCCATTCAGATTGCCGGTGACGAGACGGAGAAGACCATTCGGGCGGTGGCGAAGGCACCGGGTCTGGACGTCAGCGCCACCGCCGCGGGCACGTTCATCCTTCGCTGGCCCCGCCTCACTCTGGACAGTGTCGGCATCGGCAGCATTGAGATCGATGCTTTCGGTACCTCCGGACCCGAGCCGGTGCAACACGGCACGCCGGTCGCGATCACCGCGACGTCCGGTACCGACTACGACTTCGACCGCTGGACCGTGGTCACCGGCACCGCCGTCATTGACGACGCGACGGCCGCCCAAACCTCCGTCACACTAACCGCGGATGCAACCGTGCAGGCAAACTTCGTCGACGAGAACGCCGCCGCCGCCCCGACGGTGAGCGGCCCCTCCCTGACCAACGACAACACGCCGACCTGGACATGGACCCCCGGCGGGGGCGGGAATGGGACGTATCGGTTTAAGCTGAATGACGGCGACCTCTCCGTCGATGCAACGCAGGTCACCGCGACTTCCTACACCGCAGACCCGGCCCTTTCCGACGGCGACCACACCCTCTACGTCCAGGAGGAGGACGACGCCGGAAACTGGTCGGCAACCGGGTCCTGGAGCGTTACGGTGGACACTCAGCCACCGGGGCCTCCTGCAGTCTCCGGGACGACCCCAACCTCGAACCCACGGCCCACCTGGACGTGGACCTCCGGCAGCGGGGACGGCAACGGCACCTTCCGCTACAAGCTCAACGACAGCGACCTCTCCACCGGCTCAACCGAGACTACGGTTGAAAGCTTCACTCCCGCGTCCGACCTCGCCACCGGCACCCATGCCCTCTACGTCCAGGAGCGAGACGATGCAGGGAACTGGTCGGTGAGTGGCGAGCATTCGATAGCTGTCGATACACAGCCCCCGGGCGTACCCACTCAGTTGGATCTCACCGCCGCCTCGGACAGCGAGATCACGACGGACAACATCACCAACATCACAACAGGGCTCGTTTTCACCGGGGAGTCCGAACCAGAAGTGGAGATCGAGCTTTCGAGCGACGTTGACGGCGTTCTCGCGAACACAGTCTCAGATTCGAGCGGAGTCTGGACCGCGAGTGTCGCCTCTCCCCTCAGCGAGGGATCGCACAGCGTGACGGCCATTGCCACGGACGCCCTCGGGAACGTGTCCTCGCCCTCCTCGGCCCTGTCCATCACGATAGACACCACCGCGCCACCGATAAGCGACTTCACGATCAACAGCGACGCCGCGACACCGCCAGATACACAGTCCCTCAGCGTAACGCTCTTTCCGGACCTGACTTCCGACGCCTACCAGGTACGGTTCCGGAACGCCGGCGGGACCTGGTCCAGTTGGGCGGCGGAAGCGACGTCGTACGCGCATACGCTCAGCAGCAGCGGCGGCGAGGGGAACAAGACCGTCGAGCTCGCGGTGAAGGACCGAGCGGGCAACATCTCGACCGATTCGGAGACGATCGAGTACGACCTGCTTCCCAGCGCAAGCAGTATCACCCTTCAGGATCTGACATCGGGCAGCAATCTCACAACCGACGACATCGACGTTCGGATCGTCACCAGTGGCGCGCAGAACGTCACCCAGATGCGTGTGCGTGAGTCGGGGTTCACATACGGGTGGCGCACCTACTCCTCCTTAATCACCCACCGCATGCGTTCGACGACGGGCTTGAAAACGCTCGAGGTGCAGTATCGCGATAACCAGGGGAACATCACTTCCTACTGGCGGTCGGACTCGATCACCTACACCCCGGACTTTGACTTGATTGATGCGAACGAGATTGCCGCGGCAAACACTTCAACCGGCACGCGCACTCTGTACGACGGGAGCAGCTTCCGAACCCCGCCCGGGAGCATCATCCTGGTGGAAACCGGCGCCGGAACGTTTGCGAAGCTCTTCGTGGACGGCACCGAGGTGAACCAGTCTCTCGGGCCGACGGTGAGCTATGACCCGGTCGTCTACGATGCATCCGGAAACGTTACGAACTCAGTAACCTTTGGACTGTTCTACTCAGAACGTTACTACAATTTTGACAACAACGACGTCCAGGAAGCGAACGAGGGGGGGATGGACGCCCATGTCTGGTCCAACTGGGACTGGCTATACTTGAGTCCGGTGAATGGCGCCGGCGTCTTAGTCTACTACACGCCGTAGCGGCAGCTCTGGTACGCGCCTGATCGGAATCTGACTCTGCCTCTTCACGGCGACCGCCTTCGGCCGGGGTTACGACATCGACACCCGGACTGATCGATCTTCACGCCCCGAGAGCTTTCGGGTATGGTAGCGCCCATGAGCACGACCGAGAGGCGTCACCGCCTGGAAGCACGCTATGGCCCCTGGGCCGTTGTGGCCGGGGCGTCGGAGGGGCTCGGGGCTGCCTTTGCCGGCGAGCTTGCCCGGCGCGGGTTCAACCTTGTCGTGGTGGCGCGTCGTGAACAGATGCTTCGCGCTCTCGCCGACGACCTGCAGCGCCGCACCGGCGCGGAAACTCGTGTGGTAGTGGGCGACCTGGCGCAGGAGGAGACGCTCGGTACCATTGCGCAGGTGTGCGCCGAGCTGGATGTCGGTCTCCTGGTCTACAACGCGGCGTTTGCACCCCGCGGCAGTTTCTCCGGAACGGCCGTGCAGGAGCTCCGCGGCGCCGTTACGGTCAATGTCCTCGGCCCCGTCGAGCTGGTGCACCGGCTGGTCCCGCTCCTCGCGCGTCGTCGCCGCGAGGCGGGCGGCGAGGGCGCGGACCGCCGTGCCGGCGTGATCCTCATGTCCTCTCTGGCGGGCGATCAGGGCTCCCCCGGGGTCGCGACCTACGCCGCCACCAAGGCGTTCACCACCATCCTGGGGCAGGGGCTGTGGCACGAGCTGCGCCCGCAGGGTATCGATGTCACCGTGTGCGTCGCCGGGGCGGTGCGGACACCGGGCCTTGCCTCAGCACGAGCTGCGGGAGGTGGTGGCCGCGAAGCTCCGGGTACCCTCGATCCGGATGCCGTGGCGCGTGCCGCCCTTGCCGGGCTGGGCAAGAGGGCGGTGGTGGTGCCCGGCCTCATGAACAGGTTTGCCCGCTTCGTCATGAGGCGCCTTCTGTCTGCCCGGGCGGCGATTGCAATCATGGCTTCCTCTACACGGGAGCTGACGGAAGCTACCAAGGAGCACACAGATGGCTGAGCACATTGCGGGTTTCTTCTCTTCCTGGTTGGTGTACCTCTTTCTCCTGGTGCTGCACCTGATCATCCCGGCCCGGAAGGTCGAGGGCTACGTCAGGAACGAGGCTACCGGGCGCCCCTACGTGTACCGGATCAACGGCATCTTCGTCTTGATTGTGACAATCGGCGCCTGGGCCCTTCTCGGGCGGCTCGAGATCATGTCATACGAGTGGTTCTACCAGCACCGCTGGTCCGGCCTGGCCGGGGCGGTGACGCTGGGGCTCCTCTCCAGTGTGGCATTCGTCGCCGGTGCGCCCAGAGTTCAGGAGAGCGCCCTTGCCGACTTCTTCCTGGGACGGCGCTTCTCGCCGCAGTTTTTCGGTGGTCGGGTCGATGCAAAGATGATCCTCTACCTCGTGGGCGCCACCATGCTCGGACTGAACATCCTGTCCTTTGCCGCTCACAACGTGATCACCTACGGATTCTCGACCCCGATCGCGCTCTACTGCGCCCTGTTCTTCTGGTTCCTCATCGATTACATGGTCTTCGAGCACGTGCACCTCTACACCTACGACCTGGTTGCGGAGCGTGTCGGCTTCAAGCTCGTATTCGGCTGCCTTGCCTTCTATCCCTTCTTCTATCCCGTCGGGCTCTGGGCGGTGGCGGGCAGAGCTCCCTCCGACGCGGTACCTGCGCTCTTCATCATTGCCGCCGTGGTGTTCTTTTCCGGCTGGATCCTGGCGCGCGGGGCCAACATGCAGAAGTTCATCTTCAAGCGGAACCCGGATCGAGAGTTCCTGGGTCTCATTGAGCCCCGCACCATATCGGATGGAGACCAGATGGTGTTGTGCAGCGGCTTCTGGGGCCTTTCACGGCACATCAACTACCTTGGCGAGGTGCTCATGGCCTCGGGCCTGACCCTGGCCCTCGGATATCCCGGGGCGCTCCTGGCGTGGCTCTATCCCCTCTACTACGTCCTGCTCCTCAGTACCAGACAGATCGATGATGACCGGCGCTGCCGCGCCAAGTACGGCGACCTCTGGGACGAGTACGAAGAACAGGTCCGCTGGCGGATCATCCCCGGGATCTGGTAGGTCGCGGAGGGAGCGAAGCGCCGGTTCGGCGTGTCACGTCGCAATCTTCCTTGACACCTTCGACACGTGTGCTACATTAGTGAGTAAATACTTACTCACTAATCCTTGGTGCGGTCTGGCCTGGCCCGGATGGATCGACGGGCCCGGGGTGCCGAGGCGAGAGTGGCGGAAGGAGAGCCGACATGCAGGGCTACGTGCGCTTTGTGGAACGGAACCGGCGGGTGCTGCTGGCGGTGTTCGTCGTCATTTCCCTGGTGGCGGTGGCCGGCGTCGTACAGCTGAAGATCAACGCGGATCTGGACATCTTCCGCGTCGCCGACTCGAAGTACCAGCGCGTTCTCGAGCGAATGGACGCGCTCTTCGGGACGTCGGACCAGATCATCGTCCTTATTGAGAGCGATGCCGAAGGGCTTTCGACCGACGTCGTGCGAGAGTTGCGGCGCGCCCAGGCCTTCATGGAGGGGCTGCCCGGCGTCGAGATGGTGCAGGGGCCGGCGCCGCAGACCATCTCCATGGGTATGTGGGAGGTGGATCTCACCGGCAGCCTGACGACACAGGACCTGGAACGGCTGCGCGAGCACTACGAGGGCATGGGCAAACTCTCTACGCTCGTTGAGCACGACGGCAGACTGAACGGGGTGTTCACCATCTACCCGACGGAGGACTTTGACCACGCCGCCCTTGGGGAGCTCGAACGGTTCCTGGATGCCGAGGGCTACGCCTACAGCGTCACCGGCGACCTCTTCATGCAGCAGAAGATCGTCGACTACATTCAGCGGATCCTCTACTTCCTGCCGCCGACGGCGCTCTTGCTGGTGCTGCTGGTGTTTCGCAGTCAGATGCGCTCCATGAAGGCAACGATCTTCTCCATTCTGCCGGCGGGTGTGGCGGCGGTATGGACCCTCGGGATCGTCGGATGGCTGGGAGACCCCGTCTCGATCATCACGGTTCTTGCGCCGATCTTCACCATTGTTATTGGAAGTGCCGACGGCCTCCATTTCGTCTCTCACGTGCAGGACTCCCAGTCCGAGGGGAAGGCAACGCAGGAGAGTCTCGCGGTGACACTGCGGATGGTCGGGGTGCCCATGATCATTACGACGGTCACCTCCATGGCGGGCTTTCTTGCGCTCCTGGTCATGAACACCGCCGCCATTCGCGATCTGGCGCTCTTCGCGTCCCTGGGCATCTTCCTGGCCGGTGTTGCCTCCTGGTACGTCCTGCCGGTGATACTGGTCGGCGGACTCCGGTTGGGCGGTGCGGCCGACCGCAAAGCCATGGCCGGTGACGCAGCGGCCGCCGCCGGGAACGGCCGGGCCCGTGGGCCGCTGCGCCTTCTGCCGCGGCTCTGGGGGTGGTGGAGCGTCGGTGCGGCGGTTCTGCTCGTGGCCTTCGGCATTCTCGGACTGCAGCTGCTCTCGACGCAGTTCAGTCAGCTCTCGATCTTCCGGGACCGCACGGACGTGCACAGGAGCTTTGAGCGGATTACGGAGGTGAACGGCGGAAGTATTCCGGTCTACCTTCTGATCGAGGCGGAGGAGGATCTCCTGGCGCCGGACCGGGGTAGGAGGGTGCTGGAGCTCGAGGAGGAGCTTGCCGCTTTGCCCGAGGTCGGCAAAGTCGTGAGCGCCTACGATGCCCTTGCGCTGATCAACGCCGGCATGTTCGGCCGGCCGTCGCCGACCTACCCGGAGCGGGCCGAGGGAGTGGATCTGATCTGGAACGTCATCTCCGGGCAGGGCAATCCCGTTGGCCACCTGATCAATCGGGAAGCCGGTGCCGCCCGGATGATCGTCTTTCCGACGGACCTCCAGAACGAGACGCTGGACGCCATTGCCGATCGGGCGCGAGAGTTCGACCGTGCCAACGAGGATCTGCGCATAGAGGTGACCGGTTCGCAGTATCTCATGCGAGAGCTCAACCGGAGCATGCTCGGCAACCAGGGTCGAACCATACTGCTGGCCTTTGGCATCATCCTCATTCTCTTGTTGATTTCATTGCGGGCGTTTCGGCCGGCGCTGATTTCGCTTCTGCCGATTGGCGTAACAACCCTGGTCATCTTCGGTTTCATGGGGGTGGCGGGAATCTCACTGAGCCTCTTCACGGCGACCATGTTCAGCATCACAATCGGGATCGGGATCGACTACGCGGTGCACTTCACCTCGGTGTGGAAACGCTTCACCGAGGACGGCAGCGACGCGGCCACCGCCGCGGAGCGCGCCTTCGCCTACACCGGGCGGCCCATTGTGGCGAACGCCTTCGGCCTGGCTATCGGCCTCAGTGCGCTCATGCTGTCGCCCCTGCGGATCCACCTCTACATGTCGGCGCTCATGTGGGTCGCCATGGTGGCGGCGGTGTTCCTGAGTCTGTCGTTCCTGCCGACGATCCTCAGGAAGGTGGGCACAGGGAGCGGAGGAAACAGATGAAAAAGTCCGATGTCACCAGGCGCCGCATTCTCGACGCAACGGTAGAGCTTCTTGCCGAACGAGGCTACAGCGGGACCTCGACCCGGCAGATCGCCGCTCGGGCCGAAGTCTCCGAGGCGAGCATCTTCAAGTACTACCCCCGCAAGGACGATCTGCTCATGACCATTGTCACCGAGACGATCAACGAGATCTACGACTACTCCATGGAGGAGGTCGTCCCGGACTTACTCGAACGCTTCCAGAACGCGCCCCTGGAAGAGCTCATTCGCAACGTCATCAAAGAGCGTCTGGCCTTCTTCGGCGAAAACCCGAAGAAGCTCCAGGTCATCTACCAGGAGATGCTCGTGAATCCGGAGGTACGCCGCTATTTCAAGGAGAAGGTGTGGGCGCGCATGGACGAGCTCTCCCGGTCGCTGATCCGCCGCGGCATCGACACCGGGGAGCTCCGCAACATGGACCCCTTCTTCATTCAGAAGGCCCTCTTCGGCATGCTCTTCCACACCACCGTTTTCGAACGCGTCCTGGACCTCAACGACCAGGACTACGATACCGACACCCAGGCGGAGATGATGGTCTCCATGCTGATGGACGGCGTGCGGCGGAAGGGGTAGGCCGCCCGACGGGGCGGGCGGCCGGCATGCAGGTATTCATGACCCCGGTGCTACCGGGGCCTTAATTAGAACACGTCCTCGGCCCACGAGGCAGCGAAGTCGCTCTCCTCAACGAAGGCGAAGTTCTGTCCGGGTGGCAGCATCATCCAGTAGTCCAGACGGTGGAGTTCCGGCCCCCGCATCTGCGAGTACACCAGATCGTCCACCGTCAGCGTGGTGGATGAGAACGGCTCGATGTTCAGGTCCCAGCCGGCACCCTGGTCCAGCACCCTCGCAACGAAGTCGGCGTTGAAGGTGAAGCTGTCGGGTGCACCGAATACCATGCCGAGAAAGCAGTTGTCGTCTTCGAACTTCATCCGGTATCCAGCTGCATCCACAACGGCGGTAAAGGAGAGCGTGCCGGTTCCGGCATCCCAGGTGGCGGAACTGGAGTCCGCGGCACCGGCGGGATAGGTAAACGACAGGTCTCCTGTCGGTGGTAGGGTAACGGTCTGGCCGTCGGTAACGCCCTCCGTTGCGCTCTTGGACGCCAGAATGTTTGTCTCTGCCGTCCCGCCATCGTCCAAAAAGTTGACGCGCGCCCACAGGAACTGGTCGTCATTGTCCGGGTCATAGATCTGCACTCCACTGCCGGATGCAATCCCATAAGACCCGAACTGGAAGCCGGAACCGGCCTGCTGCAGGAACGCGTACGGTACGGGGGCGCTCGGCCCGGCGCCATCAATGTAGACGGTCTTGCTCTGCCCAGCGACAGCTGATTCACTTACCGTCAGGCTCAATCCGCTGGACGTATCGACGCCTGTCTCGTAGTAGTACCAGTCGGTCGTAGCCCCATTGCCATTGAGAACGAAGAGGGCAACCGAACAGCTACCGCCGAAGGTCGGGAGCTCGTCCGGCAACGGAAACTCGCCGTATGGGCGTTCGATTTCGTAGCGGCCGCCCGCGCTGTTCTGAATGATCAGGCGCACATCAGTGTCGCTGGTCAACTCGTTGCCCGAGATATCCATCACCTCGATATCGACCGGCTGGAATGCCGGCGCGTCATACGGATCGAGATAGAACACCAGTTCGGGGTCCGGGGTCACGGCAATGGTCCGATTCGGAATGACCAGAAAGTCGTACTCCGTTCCCTTGTAGACGTACTGATCTCCCGAAATCGTCGTCTCGCTCTCTGGAACGGCCAGGGAGAATGCCCCGTCGGTTCCGGTCAACGCTGCGTAGTCCCCGATTCTGTACGTCGCTCCTGCAACAGGGGCTCCTGTGTCACCGTCGTAGACGTGTCCGGTTACGGTTGTGGCGTAGTACCACTCGAAGCTTCCCTGGGGATTCGGGTCCAATGCTCCACTCTCGGATACCAGAATGACACCCACGTAGTACGTCGTATCTGCGTCCGCTTCCCCCTCAATCGCAACGGGGGTGCCGAGTCCATAGTAGCCCGGGGTTTCGACTTCGTTGGTGTCGGCGATCCAGTTGTTCGCCTGGTCGTGTACGTTCATGTACGCAAAGGTGTCGGGGCTGGGTGTGGCGACAATGCGGACGGGACCGCTTGAATCCGGAGTGAACTCGAACCACGCTTCACCACCGGATTGTTGGATGTTGCCGTCCGCATCGAGGATGGTCTCTTCAATGTTGACGTCGGTCGGACTTGCGTACTCCACGGCGGTTGCATTCGCCGGCAAGACGTCGACGGTTACCTCCGTGTGCTCCGGCGTCACCGCGAAGGGCGCCGACTCGCCGAGCACCGTGGGCTCGCCACCGGGTTGGGCCGTGTTGAAGACCTCCGCGTAGATCGTGTAGTCGTCGCCGCGGGGAAGGGAGGTGAACTCGTGGGCGAGAAAGGATAGACCGTCGCCGAACGCGCCCACATCCGTAACCTCGACCGGATCTCCGACGTGGCTGTCGCCCTGCTTCAGTTGCAACGTCACCGAGTTCGCAAAGAGGTACGCGCTCGGTGTGACGGTGCCGCCGTCGGTGGCGGACGCGGCGGCGGAGTCGGAGGTTGCGGAGGCGAAGCTGTCGAGCAGCCGGGGCGATATCACGTGCAGCCGGACTGTGACTGAGCCGTAGGCATCGTCCTCTAATGACTCTTGTGAGGTGTCCTGGGAGAGAGGGCTGAAGCAGGCGGTGATGAGGAGGGCCGTTCCCAGGATGAGTGCGGTGAATCCAAAAAGGATTGTTCTTCGTACCTTCATGATCGTTCTCCTCTTCATGGCGGCGCCCATCATTGGACAATGACGGAGACGTCGCCGAGGCCGGTGACCGTGACCGTGACCTGGTCGGTGTCCTCTGCGCCGAAGCTGTCGGTGACGCGGAGCTCCAGCGTGTAGGTCCAGGTGCCTTCGGCGGACCAGTCGGCGTCTTCAGCGGAAACGTCGAAGCTGCACTGGGCCTGGTCGGCGTTCAGGATGTCCGAGTCCAGGAGCGTGCTGCCCGCAGGCGTGCCACCCTCGGCGAAGGACCACTGATAGCCGGCAATGTCGTCGTCGGGGTCGGAGCTCGCGCTGCCGTCGAGGGCGGCGACGGTGGCCTCGTTGTAGTCGAAGGTGATGTCGGCACCCGCGTCGGCAACGGGTGGATTGTTTGCGATCGTGGTGAAGGAGAAGGTCGACTGCGTTGATGCGGCGTTGCCGGCCAGGTCCTTCGCGACGGTCGAGACGGTTGCCGTATAGGTGGTGCCCATGGTCAGGTCGGCCGTCGGGTCGAAGGTCATGCAGTTGCCCTCCCAGGCGCAGGTGCCGGTGCAGTCGGTGCTGCCGTCGCTGAGGGAGAAGGCGCGCTCGACGGAGGCGGTGTCCATGGGTTCGGAGAAATCCACTTCGATCACGGTGTTGAGCGGAACGTCCGTGGCGCCGTCCGGAGGCAGGACGCTCAGGATGGTCGGGGCGGTCTGGTCGCCGTCGTCGGTTGTGTCGTCACCGGTGTCGTCACCCGTGTCTTCGTCAGTGTCGGCACTTTCGTCGCCGGAGGTGTCCGTGCCGCCGTCAGGGCTGGACGTCGGGAACGGGCACGCGACGAGCACCAGTGCCAGACCCACTACCAGCAACAGGGTGGGCAAGGTCAGCCTTTTCATGGCACTCCTCCTCAATGGTGGTGGTGATTGATGGAGGACGATGTGAACGGAATTAATGGCAGGGCGGTGTCCTACCGCATATCGTATCACGGCGCGCCCGGTTGCACAACTGTAAGTCCTTATAATATAATATATTATAGGGTCACTCAGAAAAGCTGCGACGCTTCACGCGTTGCTTGCGGATTCCCACGCGACCGGTATGCAGTTCCGCGATATGGCAGGTATCATGAAGCGACGGTGCCCTTGAGGAGGTAGCAATGACCGGAACAGAGTTGGGTGACAAGCGCGGGCGCCCGCGACGATACGACTTCACCGCGGACCCGGAGTATGGAAGCGAGTTCGTGGGATACACCCTGGCAGCGCTGGATGAGCTGCTGGAGCGGGTGGTGGACCAGATCAATGATCTGCCCCACGAGGCTCTCGCCTTCACCTCGCCGCACGTATGGTTTCCCCTCGGGTGGTTGCCCCTGCACCTGGCAGCCTCGGAGCACCGCCTCATGGAGAAGGTGGCCGAGGCGGTCCGGGGAGAGACGTTGCACATCGGTCCGGACCTCGCGAGTGCTCTCGAGGACGGCTACCTGGAGTCCCACGGGAGCATTCCCTCCCGCCTCATGCATGCGGATACGCTCATTGGCATTATGCGGCAGGTGCGGGAGGAAGTAACCAAACCGGTGTGCCGGGACATTGGGGATGCCGACGCGCGCATACCGCAGGCCACGGCCCTCTCCACGCCGCGCAGCGTTCTCATGCATCTGTTGTGGCACTGGACGTATCACTCCGGGCACATCGGTCTGTTGCGGCTGGAGTGGGGCAGCGACTACGAGTGGATCATGGCACCGGCGCCGCAGACGTGAGAAACCGCGGCAGTACTGATTGATTCCCATTGTTGCGCGTGTACATAATGACCCAATGAATATGCAGGGAGGTCATGGTATGACACGTAGCCATTCGGCCGGCGCCAATACTCTCGATACGACGAACACATCCGTGAAGTGGGAGCGCCTTTCGGACTCCGTCGGTACGGCATTTCGACTCACGTCGGCGGAGAAGCGGATCCTGCGGGAGAATCCCTTCGCGCGTCTCATTGCAAGCCTCCCTTTTCTTGCGGATGCGGAGGACCCGGAACGGACGGCGGTCCGGAATCTCGGTGTTTACCTGCTATCGGTGCGCGGCGCCACTGAGCCCTATTTCGACCCGAGGCCTGCCGACGACGGAGACGTATTTCGTCGGCTCCGACTCTGTGTCGACATGCGGACTCAGCGGGACGACCTGGTGCACAAGACGTTGGCCATCATTGCCTACCATATGATCCGCGATTACGAGCGGGACGTCGCTGAAGACACGGCAGCAGGAAGGTACAACCCCGTGGCGGCGGGAGCTATCGACGCCAATCGCCTCAAGCAGGAGTGTCTGGTAACGTGGAAGTCCGTCTGCTGTCCCGAGATGGATGAGATTCTACGGGACAGTCCCGAAGCGTACTGGTGGGATTGATCCAATCTTGTTGATGAAACCATCAAATTTCGACTACACGGGTTGGCTCCAGCGGCGCGTGGGGTTTTCACTTGCCGGTGCGGCGGTCCTGGTTGTAGTCCTCCAGGTGCTCACCATCCTGCTTCCCGTCGGGCGTGACGCCGAGCAGACGCCGGTTCTCCTCTACATTGGAGTCCTTGCGGTTTCCGCGGCGCTTCTTCTGTGGAGCGGACTGAGCCGTCGGATCTGGGGCCGGTATCTGCAGGTGGCGGTCTTCGTTGGCACAGCCTTCCTGTCTGCTGCCACCTCATCTGCCGGCAATCTCACCAGTCTCCTCTTCCTGGCAATTGCGATCATGCTCTACGCGGAGTATGAGGAGGACTATCGTGGGCTCTGGTGGAAGGTCGCCATCCTTCTGAGCATTCACCTCGGCATTCTCGTGGTGAGTGCAGTCGGCCGGGGTCCGCAGGGATTTGTTGCCATTGGTCTCGTCGCGACGGTCCTGGCGGTCGGGGTGCTCGGGGTGGTCGTCGTGAGCATTTTTGCCGCGCGGCACTCCCGGTACCGGCATCAGCAGCAGGCCCTCGAAGCCGCCGTTGCCGAACGCACCAGAGAGCTTCAGTCCGCGGTGGAATCGCGGGACACTGCACTCCAGGAGCTACAGGCGGCACTCAATGAACGGGAAACGTTGATGCAGGAGCTTCATCATCGTTCCAAGAACAATCTGCAGCTGGTCAAGAGTCTCATTGACCTCTCCGAGAGCCAGTCTGAGGAACCGGCGCTCAAAGCGGCGCTGGAGAAGGCGTCCAACCGTATCCTGTCGATCGCGCTCGTCCACGAACAGCTTTACGTTTCGGAGCGCTTCGGAGACGTAGAGCTTCGCGGCTACGTGGACACCCTTGCCTCTGCGATCGGCGACTCCCAGGCGGCTCGAGTTACGACGGACACCTACGGCGCCGAGGGAATCACGGTGGGATTGGATTTCGCGGTGCCCTTCGGCTTGGTTCTGACGGAGTTGATCTCCAACGCCTTCGAGCATGCGAAGCCGCCCGACGGAACCGAGGTTCACGTGGGAGTGACGCTCTCCACCGTGGACGGACAGATACGCTGTGTGGTGGCGGACAACGGCGCTACGGACGCCGGAACGGTCGACTTCAACGGAGCCGACTCCATGGGCCTCACGATCGCCCGGGGCCTCGCGCGACAACTTGAAGGTACCCTTGACCTCGAGGCGGCTCCGGAAGGCGGCGTACGCTCGGTGGTCACTGCTCCGCTGCCGCCCGCTCCTTCCACCATTTCCGAATGAGCTTTGCCGCGGAGCGGTAGTGAGCCGCCGTGGCGGAGTTGAAGTAGGCGGCCAGGTCGGAGCTCCCAGTGAAGGGATAGTACTTCTTCGTGAAGAGCTCCTCGTCGGTCACCTGCGAGATCAGATCGAAGAGCTCGTCGTGGACCCGGCCGAACTCGAACTCGATCTCGGCCAGGGGTGTGTCCCGAAAGCGCGCGTGAATCTCGGCGTTGAGCTCGGATAGCTGATTCCACTTGAACGATGCCGACGGCACTGCCGGCGTCCCTCCGGCTTTCGCCTCGGTGTACCAGCTCAGCATCATGCGGCCCCACTCGGTTCGGTGAGCCAGGAGGTCCTTCACCGACAGGCCCTCGGTTACCTCTTCGATCTTGGCTTCGGCGGGTATGGTCGACAGAAGCTCTTCCAGCTTCCGCCGCTCCGTCGTGACCTCCTCCAGGAGTTGCACCCGACTTGCAAACCTGCTCATTCCCACCTCCTCCGGGCAGTATACGATATCATGCCGGCCGGCGCAGCGCGACACGCCGAGTGGATCTGCTCTGGCCACTCGGGTACACACCGGATAGAATGCGGCCGTGAATCGCCTGACGTCGCTGTTCGCCATGTACCGGGGGCTGCCCCGGGGGATATATGCGCTCTTCTTTGCGCAGGTCGTCAATTCCATTGGAAATCTGGTCTATCCCTTCCTCACCCTCTTCCTGACCCAGCGCCTGGGATACTCCAGCAGCGTGGCGGGCACCTTCATCCTTGTCTCCTCAATCGCGTACATTCCGGGATCGCTCCTGGGCGGAAAGCTCGTCGACACCAGGGGGCGCAAGGCGGTGATGATCGTTACCCAGAGCATTGCGGCGGGCCTGCTCCTGCCCTGCGCCTTCCTGGGCGCCTCGCCGGTGGTGCCCTGGCTCATCATTGCGACGCAGTTCTTCTTCGGCGCCGCGAACCCGACCCACGAAGCCATTGTTGCCGACATGACCACCGGGGAGACTCGCCGGGCGGC
This sequence comes from uncultured Spirochaetaceae bacterium, assembly GCA_964654185.1. GTDB lineage: Bacteria > Spirochaetota > Spirochaetia > DSM-27196 > PWMO01 > CAYFQV01. The sequence continues at coordinate 28,287 of CAZZIE010000041.1, forward strand.
GTACTCACTCCTCTATCTGGGTCACAACATCGGATTCTCAATAGGGCCGATGCTTGCGGGCTTCCTCTTTACTCGCGCTCTCCCATGGCTCTTCATCGGGGATGTCATCAGCACCTTCGTGGCTCTCGCACTGGTGTTCATCATGGTGCCGGAGTCCAAGCCGACGGAGGAGGAGATGGCTCGCCACGGAGAGAAGGCCGTGCACGAGCGCGCCGAAACCGGCGGTCTTCTGCCGGCGCTGCTGAAGAGACCATTCCTCATTGCCTTTTCCTTCATATCCCTGCTGCTCACCTTCGTGTACTCCCAGCACACATTCAGCCTGCCCCTGCAGCTCGAAGCGACCTTTCCGGAGCGCGGCCCGGTCTTCTACGGCACGCTCATGACGGTGAACGCCCTGGCGGTCATCTTCTTCACGACACCGGTCATTGCGGCAACGCGTCGGTTGAAGCCGGTGCTCGCCATGGCCCTCTCCGCGGTGCTCTTCACGGTCGGGTTCGGGATGATCTACTTCCTGAACGTCATGGCGCTCTTTGTGGTCTCCACCCTCGTCTGGACCGCCGGCGAGATCCTTCAGGCAACGAACGTCAATGTCTACATTGCCGGCCACACCCCCATCTCCCATCGCGGACGCTTCAACGCCATCCTGCCGATCATCTTCGGCGCCGGCCTGGCGATCGGGCCGGCGGTCATGGGAAACGTCATTGATGCGGTCGGCATCCGGCCGGTCTGGCTCATTGCGGCGACGCTCTCCGCAGTGAGCGCGGTGGCGCTCTACGTGTTGTACCTGCTCGAGAGCCGTCGGGACCGCCTCAGCGGCGATCCTGAAGCCTCACGTGAGGAAGGGGCAGATCTCCCACCGGGCGCGGTTCAGGATACTCCGCCCGCCCCGGAAGGGTAGTGCGGATTCACGTATCCTCTGCGAGCGGCAGGAAGAAGCGAATGGATGTGCGCTCCCGCCGCCCCGGCGCCTGGCCGCTGGGGTAGTAGTGAAAGAAGCTGCCCTCTGCCAGGCTCTCCCGTCGCCGCAGGAGGCCTGTCGAGAATATGTGTCGGTAGAGCTTGCTCAAGGTTCCAATGGCGTTATTGCCGGTGTAGTGGAATGAGAGATATCTGCCGGCGGGAACGGCCAGCTCCGTCAACTCACCGGCGGCGGGTGTGACGCGGGCCCGGCCGGCGAGTGCCGGTGCATCACTCTTCAGGCTGAAGCCGATGAGACCGTCGAACCAGGCGTTTTCCGTGAAGGTCGACATCTCCTCGGCACTCATGATGGTTACCTCGAAGAATCCCCGGTGACGCCGGTGGGGCTCCAGGTTCGGTGCCCGCTGCCGGAACTCCCCGCGGGCGGCCTCCACCGGTCCCGGCTCGGTTATGGGCATGTGCTGCCGGAGTCCGACAATCCGAAGCGCCGGCAGCTCTACGGTCGTCATGGGAAGTACCAGGTCCTCCGCCAGGACCCGGATGTCCCGGCGGGTGATCCGCGTACGCTCGAGGAAGAACCGATCCACCCCGTTCTTCCGGTAGCGTCCCGGACTGATCCCGTAATGTCGACTGAAGGCCTTCGACATGGACTGCTGCGAGTCGTACTGGTACTCAAGGGCGAGCTCCACGATCGGCTTTGAGGTGGCAACAAGCTGTCGGGCAATCTCGTGCAGTCTCCGCTTTCGGATGTAGTCGAAGACCGTCTCTCCTATTGCAGCCTGGAAGATGCGGGAGAAGTAGAACTTCGATACCGAGACGTGCCGGGACACATCTTCCAGCTCAATGGGTTGGGTCAGACGTGACTCAATGAACTCCGTGGCTGCGTAGACCTTCTCGGCGTAGTCTTCCCGATTCCTCATGTGAAGTCCTCACTCGAAGGCCTCATGCGAAGCCGTTCCGCGCTCCCATCGCTCCCATTGTACCGGCTTCTCGCCGGGCTGTCCGTCGCGAATCTTCCGCAACAGAGCAATCCCGGACAAGAAACCTGACTGCATTGCTTGTATTTATGAGTCACGCGCAAGCTCTGTGTGGGACGGGGCTCGTGCGACGACGACGAATGGAGGCGATACATGGAACGCAGCTTTCGATTCAGTGAAGCGGCCGGGAAGGCGGCCGGCGTGGCGGCGGGGCTTCTGCTTCTGGTGCTTGTGCTTGCCGGATGCCCCAACCCGACGGCGGGTCTCGGCGGTGGTACCGCAGACGACGCGGCGTCCGCCGGCGACGGAGACAGTGCAGCGCTTGCGGTGTCCGGCTTCGACGCAACGGTGCTGGAGAACCCGTCGGCAGGGGAACTGCTCGGCACGGTTACGGCGGACGCCGGCGGGGAGAGCGTAACCTACAGTATGAGCTCCCAGACCGTTTCCGGTGCCCTTGCGGTGAACGACGCCGGTGAGGTAACCATTGCCGATCCGGCGCTCTTCGACTACGAGGCGAATCCCGTCTTCGAGGCCGTCGTCGAGGCGAGCACCGCGAACGGCTCAGGCGTTGCAACCGTCACTGTCAATGTGGAGGACGTAATCATCGACCCGGACAATGGTCTTCTGGCGTACTACCCCCTCGACGGGGATTACCGGGACTACTCCGGCAACGGTCACGACGGCCTGGAAATCGACTCCGTCTCTGCGGCGGCGGACCGCAACGATGCGGCGGGCAAGGCCATGGACTTCAGCGCCGGTAATGTGACGGTGCCGCTGACCGCGGAGTACTCGCCCTACAGTTCCTTCACATTCTCGGCGTGGGTGCGGGACGACGGGAATGCTACTGAGTTGTATCGGACCATTGTTGCCAAGTCGTATCAGGGGTACGTGGAGTTCAGTTTTCGCGTGAACCCGCTTGGTGAGCAGAGCTGGGAGAACGGCGGCCTGGGAGCCTTCTTCAACAATTCCGGCACCAATAGTCTGCGTAACGGGAGCGACTGGCTCCCCGCGGGGACCTGGACCCATGTGGCCCTGACCTTTGACGCCGCCGGATCCGCCACAGCCGGCGTCGGCACCGCCCGGTTGTACCAGAACGGCACGGAGGTCGCGTCCAAAGAGGACATCTCCTTGACGCTGGGGAGCGGCGAGCTCTCGATCGGCGGTCAGACCTACTACGATACCCAGGGAGGGGTACAAACCACCCAGAGCTTCAGCGGCTCCATGGACGATGTCCTCTTCTTTGATCGTGCACTGGCTGCCGCGGAGGTCGCGGCGCTCCAGGATGAGGGAAGCAGCGGCAGCGGGACCCGCAGCCTGCCGACACTCTCGGTGACCTACGACGGCAACGGCGCCGACACCGGAACCGCCCCGGTGGATGCGGGTGCGTACCAGCCCGGGGACACCGTGACTGTGCTTGACCCCGGCGACCTGGGCCTGGCGGACGCCGTGTTCACGGGATGGAACACCGCGGCGGGAGGTGGCGGAACCGACTACGCCGCCGGCGACGCCTTCACCATTACCATGGACACGACGCTCTACGCGCAGTGGGAGTACCAGATTATCGAGCAACCGATCAGGGTGCAGTAGGCGGGTGATCAGAGTGCAGTAGGTGCGGGCGACCCGGCCCGGGCGGCCCGGCCCGGGCGGCCCGGCCACACGGCCCCGGGCCGGGGCCGTGGCGTGTGTCTCAGCTCGCCTCGGCGCCTTTTCTCCAGCAGCGTAAGAGGGGCTCCTTCGTTATGACGGAATCAGAGACCACATAAACGCAATTTGCGCGTAGCCACTTCTTGACCGTCGATTTCATGTGTCGTAAGTTTTACACATGGAAACGCACACGAAAAGGCGCACAAACGTAAGTATAGATGCGCACCTTTTTGAAGCGGCGCGGTCGCAGGGCATGCGACTCTCCGCTCTCCTCGAAGAAGCGATCCGTCGGAAGCTGGCTGACCAGGAGAAGGAGCGCTGGCTTGCTGAAAACACCCAGGCCATAGAGGCGTACAACGACGAGGTGTCGACACGCGGCGTGTTCTCGGACGGTCTGCGCAGCTTCTGATGGCTCAATTCGATGTTCACGAAAACGCAAACGCCGCCACGAGGAAGCACACCCCGTATCTTCTGAATGTTCAGGCGGATGTATTGTCGGAGCTGGCAACCCGGGTAGTGGTTCCCCTTCGCGGGAAAGCCGGGCGGGAGGGCACGGTCATTTCCCGTCTGCATCCGGTCATCTCGGTTGCCGGGGAGGATCACATCGCGGTGGTAACGGAGATGGCCGCCGTCCGGACCTCGGTGCTTGGACCTCGCGTCGACGCTGCACAGGCGCAACGGACGGAAATCACCGCCGCGTTGGACCTCTTGTTGACGGGCTTCTGAGAATGCCCCTCTTCTTACCGGTCCGGGTGCCCGGGGTCGGGGTCCCTCT
>CAZZIE010000042.1:0-32475 GCA_964654185.1 uncultured Spirochaetaceae bacterium
GGTCTTGAAGGCGTTGTTCCGGAGGTAGCACCAGAGGATGGTGACCATGCCAAGCTCGTGGGCGCGATGGAAGGCGCGGGAGATCTCGACGATCTGCCGGTCCGACTCGGGAGAGCCGAAGTAGATGGTCGCCCCAACCGCGACGGCACCCATGTCGAAAGCCTGCTCCACGTTACCGAAGAGGATCTGGTAGGTGTTCGGGTAGGTGAGCAGCTCGTTGTGGTTGATCTTCACGATGAAGGGGATCTTGTGGGCGTACTTTCGCGACACCGAGCCGAGCACACCGAGGGTGGAGGCGCAGGCGTTGCAGCCGCCCTCCAGGGCCAACTTCACGATGTTCTCCGAGTCGAAGTAGTCGGGGTTCGGGGCAAAGCTCGCTCCGGCGGAGTGCTCGATCCCCTGATCGACCGGCAGAATGGAGACGTAGCCGGTTCCCGCCAGACGGCCGGTGTTGAAGATGAGCTGCATGTTTCGCAGCACGTTGGAACTGCGGTCGCTGTGCACCCAGATGCGGTCCACAAAGTCCGGACCCGGAAGGTGGAGGCGCTCCTTCGGCACCTTTGCCTTGTACGTCAGAAGCTCATCGGACTCATCACCGAGGGCCTTCTTAATCTTATCAATCATTATTCTTGCTCCTTCGTCGGGGTAGAGATATCGGGGCTCACGTTGAATATATCAGAACGCTGCGCCCGCCGTGAAGAGCGGCTCCTCCGCGCCGTTTTGACGGGGCTGTTCCGGCGGGCCTATAATGGCGGGCAATCTACACTGAGGAGGCACACTCATGGCAAACACAGGCGGCATGCAGGTCCGGAAGCCGACGAAGCGCCTGCACGGCGTGACGCCCAAGGTCGGGATTCGCCCCACCATTGACGGCCGCCGCGGCGGCGTGCGGGAGGGACTCGAAGAGCAGACCATGGAGATGGCAAAGCGGACCGCCGCGCTCATCTCGGAGAATCTGCGGCATCCCGACGGCCTCCCGGTTGAATGCGTCATTGCGGACACCACCATCGGTGGTGTCGCCGAGGCCGCTCAGTGCCAGGAGAAGTTCGAACGCGAAAACGTCGGACTCACCATCACGGTGACGCCGTGCTGGTGCTACGGCTCGGAGACCATGGACACCACGCCGAACATCCCCAAGGCGGTGTGGGGCTTCAACGGCACCGAGCGCCCCGGTGCGGTGTATCTGGCTGCGGTGCTGGCGGGGCACTCCCAGAAGGGTATTCCCGCCTTCGGCATCTACGGCCGCGAAGTCCAGGACGCCGACGACCGCTCCATCCCGGCGGACGTGCAGGAGCGCCTCCTTCGCTTTGCGAAGGCGGGCCTGGCGGTGGCCACCATGCGCGGCAAGAGCTACCTCTCCGTCGGGGGAATCTCAATGGGAATTGCCGGATGCTACGTAACCGAGAGCTTCTACAAGGACTACCTGGGGATGCGTCCGGAGTACGTCGACATGAGCGAGGTGCAGCGGCGGCTGCAGCTCGGCATCTACGACACGGAGGAGTTCGAGCGCGCCTACGCCTGGACCCGGGAGAACTGCGTCGAGGGCGAGGACCCCAACCCGAAGGAAAACCAGCGCTCCCGCGAGCAGAAGGACCGGGACTGGGAGGACAGCGTCAAGATGGCCATGATCGTGCGGGATCTCATGGTCGGCAACGAGAAGCTCGCCGAGGCGGGCTGGGCCGAGGAAGCGCTGGGACACAACGCCATTGCGGCGGGATTCCAGGGACAGCGGCAGTGGACCGACTTCATGCCGAACGGCGACTTCATGGAGGCCATCCTGAACACCTCCTTCGACTGGAACGGCATTCGCCAGCCCTTCATGGTGGCTACCGAGAACGACAATCTGAACGCAACCTCCATGCTCATGGGCCACCTCCTGACCAACACCGCGCAGATCTTCGCGGACGTTCGCACCTACTGGAGCCCCGAATCCGTCAAGCGCGCCACCGGCAAAGAACTCACCGGCAGGGCCGGAGACGGCATTATCCACCTGATCAACTCCGGACCGGCAACCCTGGACGGTACGGGCCGACAGACCCGGGACGGCAAACCCGCCATGAAGCCCTACTGGGAGATCACCCCTGAAGAGGCGGGCAAGTGTCTCGACGCCACGAAGTGGTATCCCGGCGTGACCGAGTACTTTCGCGGAGGCGGCTACTCAACGCAGTACGTCACGAAGGGCGAGATGCCCGTTACCATGTGCCGGATCAACATTGTCGACGGCCTGGGCCCGGCGCTGCAGATCGCCGAGGGGTGGGCTGTGGACCTTCCCCAGGACGTGCACGACGTCCTGGACCGCCGGACCAATCCGACCTGGCCCACTACCTGGTTCGTCCCGCGCCTGGCGGACAACGCCCGCTTCCGGGATGTCTACACCGTCATGCTCAACTGGGGTGCCAACCACGGCGCCATCGGCTACGGTCACTACGGCGCGGACCTGATCACCCTGGCGTCCATGCTGCGCATCCCCGTGTACATGCACAACGTCGAGGAGTCGAAGATCTTTCGCCCGAGCACCTGGACCGCCTTCGGGATGGACCTTGAAGGCTCGGATTTCCGCGCGTGCGCCAACTTCGGCCCCCTCTACCGGGGCTCGTGATCCCGCCGGCACGTATCATCCGGCTGAATCGGCCGACCGAAAGGAGACCACCATGTTGAAGAACATTCCCTCGATCCTCTCGCCGGAGCTGCTCAAGATCCTTATGGAGATGGGCCACGGGGATGAGCTCTGCATCGGCGACGGCAACTTCCCCGCCGCCAACTACGCCCAGCGCCTGGTCCGCCTGGACGGTCACGGGGTGAGCCCCATCCTGGACGCCATCATGGGCCTCTACCCGCTGGACAGCTTCGTCGAGCGACCCGCCTTCGTCATGGAGGTCGGCGACAAGAAGAACTCCCCGCCGCCGATCTGGAAGGACTACGAGGAGATCATCCGGCGCCACGAACCGAGCTGGTCCGGCTTCCAGGAGGTCGAGCGCTTCGCCTTCTACGAGCAGGCAAAGCGCGCCTACGCAATCGTCGCCACCGGCGAAAGCGCCCTCTACGCCAACATCATCCTCAAGAAGGGCGTCATAAAGGCGTAGCGCCGCGCTGCCCGGCACCGTGCCCGTTGCGGTGCCTCATGCCTTCCCCGGGGCTGTCTCTCACACCGAGGCAGCCCCTTTCTCTTTGCACCCGATTCTTGTAAACGATGCCGACGGCCGACGGCCGCGCCCTTCCCTTCGGCCCGCCTTTCCATTATTGAAAGCACTTGCGCAGACTTTCGCGGCGGAATATACTCTATTTCAAAAGCTAAACTACAATGATTGAAAAGCTAAACGATAGGGAAAGAGACGTCCTCGATCGGATCGTGGCGGAGCCGCGCCTGTCGGTATCCGCGTTGAGCAAGGCCCTGGACGTCTCGCCGGTGACGGTGCGGACCACCCTGAACAGCCTTGCCGAAAAGGGCATGATCCTGCGCACCTGGGGCGGCGCCAATCCCGCCTTCCACCCGGAGATCCTCGACCGGCAGCGCGCCTACGTGACGGAGAAGAACCGCATTGCCCAGGCCGCGGCGGAGCTCATTACCGACAACGCCACCGTCATGATCGAGGCGGGTACTACTACCTCCGGTATCGGGAGATATCTCTTCGGAAAGCGGGACATTCGGGTGGTCACCAACTCCTCGTTGATCCTCCCCTACGCCCGGGCGAATCCGCAGGTCACCCTCATTGCCTCAGGCGGCGATTTCCGGCCTCGGACGGAGTCCTTTGTCGGGCCGGTCGCCCTGGAGCACCTGGGGCGCTTCAACGTGCGGTACGCCTTTATCGGGACCGACGGATTCTCCGTGGAGCGCGGTCTTACGACGCACCATCTCGAAGGGGCGGAAGTGGTGAAGCGCATGGCCGCCCAGGCGGAGGAGACGGTCCTCCTGGCGGACAGCAGCAAGTGGAACAGACGAGGCTTCGTCGGCGTTCTCCCTCTGAGCGCCGTCGCCCGCCTCATTACGGATACCGGCCTCAGCGACGAGGCCGCAGCACAGCTGGAGGAACACGGCATCACGGTGCACCGGGCGTGAGCGGACCCCGGGCGCGCGGCGCGACGGCGCGAGGACGCCTCGGTCCGCCGCCACCCCAACGCCGCCGCAGAGAATCGATGCCGAAGGAAGTCAAGGAGACGTCATGGCAACTGAAGTAACCATGCCCCGGCAGGGCCAGTCGGTTGAGAGCTGCATCATCCTGGAGTGGAAGAAGAACGAAGGCGATGCAGTCACCGAGGGCGAGCCCATCGTCGAGGTGGAGACCGACAAGGCAACCTTCGAGGTGGAGGCCACCGCGTCGGGGACCCTCCTCAAGAGGTTCTTCGAGGCGGATGAAGATGTTCCCGTCCTCACCACCATCGCCGTGATCGGCGAAGAGGGAGAGGACTACATGCAGGCGGTGAGCAACCTGCCGGAGGACCGCGGCCGGGCCAGCGGTGGCCCGGACGGAGCCGGTGGCAGCGCGGCGGAGGCCGAAGCCGGCAGCGACGCGTCCACCGCGGGCGGAGCAGCCGCCGCGGCTCCAGCCACGACGGAGGCGCCCGCAAAGCCGGGAGCGCAGGCTGCCCCGGCGGCGGGGGCGCCGGCGCAACCTGAGGAGGGACGGCGCGGCGCCGTATCACCCCGCGCCCTCGAGCGCGCCCGAAAGGCCGGCGTTGATCCCTACTCCCTCGCCGGCTCCGGTCCGGAGGGCCGCGTAATCGAGCGGGACGTCGAAGCGGCAGCGGCCTCGGGGGCGCCCATGACGCCGACCGCCCGGGCGGAGGCTGCGGCAACCGGCGCCGCAGCCCCGACGGCGGGCACCGGCATCGGCGGTCGTGTCCGTGCGCAGGATCTCGGCGCCGGAGCGGCGGCCCGAGGAGCCGGCGCAGCCGCAGGAACCGCCCGCGCGATGGGTCCGGCGGAGCTCTCGGAGTATCCGGGTCCGGTGACGGAAGAGACCGCCCGGGGCGTGCGCAAGGTGATTGCCGACCGCATGTATGAGTCCCTGCAGTCGCAGGCGCAGCTCACCCTGAACAGCGTTGCGGATGCGCGAGCCCTCAAGCGGTACCGCGAGCTGGTGAAGGGCGACGTCCAGGCGCGGCGGAGTGCCGGCGCAGAGGGAACCGACGCGGCGGAGGCGGAGGCCGTAAACATCACTATAAATGACATGATTCTCTTCGCCGTATCGAGAGTGCTCCCGCGCTTTCCGGAGATGAACTCCCACATGGAGGAGTACACCCTCAGACGTTTCCGCCACGTGCACCTGGGCTTTGCCGTGGACACGCCGAAGGGGCTCATGGTGCCGACCATTCGGAACGCGGACCGGCGGTCGCTGAAGGAGATCGGCCGCGAGAGCCGGCGCCTTGCGGAGGCGTGCACGGCGGGCAAGGCGACCCAGGAGGACCTGGTGCCGGGAACCTTCACGGTGAGCAACCTGGGGAATCTCGGCGTCACCTCGTTCACCCCGGTCATCTATGCCCCGCAGGCGGGAATTCTCGGTGTCGGAACCATTCAGCCGACCCCGATCTTCGAGGGGGACGAGACGCGCTTCATCCCGGGGATCAATCTCTCCCTGACCATGGATCACCGCGCCGTCGACGGCGCCCCGGCCGCGCGGTTCCTCCAGGCCGTCGCGGAGGCCCTGGCGAAATTCGAGCTGACCCTGGCGGAGTAGCCCCGAATCAAGGAGTGTGCATGTACGACGTGATTGTGCTTGGAGGCGGCCCCGGCGGCTACATGGCCGCCGAACGGGCAGGAAGCTTTGGGAAGCGCGTTCTTCTGGTCGAGGAGTCGCGCCTGGGCGGCGTCTGTCTCAATGCGGGATGCATTCCCACCAAGACGCTTCTCAATGCGGCCAAGACCTACCACACCGCCCGGGAGAGCAAGCGGATCGGCGTGACCACGAAGGACGCCACCTTCTCGCTGCCCACCGCCATGAAGTGGAAGAACCGCGTAGTGGACACCCTGACCAAGGGGGTGGGCGCGCTCATGAAGCGTGTCGGCGTCGAAGTGGTCTACGGTTTCGGTCACATCAAGAGTGCCCGGGAGGTCCTGGTCGAGGGAAAGAGCTACGAAGGTGAACACCTCATCATTGCCACGGGTTCCCACACCGCGGTGCCGCCAATACCGGGCATTGACAGTGACGCCGTCATGACGAGCGACGAGATGCTGCGCCTGGAGGAGATGCCGGAGAGCGTCGCCGTGATCGGCGGCGGGTACATCGGCATGGAGTTCGCGAGCTTCTTCACGACCCTCGGCGTTCCGGTCACGGTGATCGAGATGCTCGACGAGATCATTCCCCTGGTGGAACCCGGCGTGGCGGCACAGCTGCGCAAGAGCATGAAAAACGTGACCTTCAAGCTCGGCACAAAGGTCACCGGGATCGACGGGTCGACCATTCACGTCGCCGGCCCCGACGGGGAGGAGCGCGTCCAGGCGGAGCGGATCCTGCTCTCGGTCGGGCGCCGCCCCACGGTGGAGGGAATCGGCTTCGAGACAATCGGTCTGGATGCTGATGCCTCCGGAGTCCGCGTCGACGAGCACATGCGCACCAACGTTTCCGGCGTCTACGCCGTTGGCGACGTCACCGGGAGGACCCTCCTGGCGCACTCCGCCTACCGCATGGCGGACGTCGCCGTGGCGGACATCTTCCCGGAGGAGTTCGCCGCCGCCTCGATTCCCCCCGGCGATGCCGCGGGCCTGGGATACGCCCCGCGCATGCGCTACGAGGCGGTCCCCTGGGTCGTCTACACCCGGCCCGAGCTCGCCGGCTGCGGAATGACCGCCGCCGAGGCGCGAGACCGGGGGCTTGAACCCGTAACGGCTACGGTGCCCATGCGTATGAGCGGCCGCTACCTGGCGGAGCATCCGGACGAGCAGGGAGAGTGCACCCTGGTCGCCGACGCCCGGACCGGGCGCGTCCTCGGGGCGCAACTCATCGGGACCGGGAGCTCCGAGCTCATCTTCGGCGTCGCAACCATGATCGAGGCGGAGCTCCGTATCTCGGACATCCGGGAGATCATCTTCCCCCACCCCACCATCTCCGAGGTGCTCCGGGAGGCCGCCTGGGAGATGGAGATCGAGGGGTCGACGCAGCGGGGCGGCGCGGATGAGAAGGCCCCGCCCTCAACCCGAAACACCGCAGGACGCAACAAGGAGTAAACGATGCCACAGTCCATCATCATCGATCCAAAGGAAGTCAGAAAGGGAGGGTCGATCTCGATTGCGGAGATCCCGATCAACCAGTACCAGGCGAACCCCTCCGGCGAGATCAAGGAGTACGGCAAGGAGCGGCTGAAGAAGATCTACTACGACATGCTTACGATCCGTGAATTCGAGAGCATGCTCAATGAGATCAAGACGCAGGGGGCGTATCGGGGAATCGAGTACAACCACAAGGGTCCGGCGCACCTCTCGATCGGGCAGGAGTCCGCGGTAGTAGGCCAGAGTCTGAACCTGGAGATCGAGGACTTCATCTTCGGATCCCACCGGAGCCACGGTGAGATCCTGGCGAAGTGCTACTCCGCCATCGACAAGCTCAACGACAACGAGCTGCAGGAGGTCATGGAAGGCTACCTGGACGGCGAGATCCTGCGCATCATCGACGAGAAGAAGGCGTCGTCGGTGAAGGATCTGGCACGCACCTTTGTGCTCTACGGAACCATGGCGGAGATCTTCGGCCGCGCCACGGGGTTCAACCGCGGCCTCGGCGGATCCATGCACGCCTTCTTCGCCCCCTTCGGCAGCATGCCCAACAACGCCATTGTCGGCGGCTCGGCGGATATTGCCACCGGGGCGGCCCTCTACAAGCGGGTCAATCGCAAGGCGGGAATCGTCATTGCCAACATCGGCGACGCCTCCATGGGGTGCGGTCCCACCTGGGAGGCCATGACCTTTGCCGCCATGGACCAGTACCGGAACCTCTGGCCGAAGGAGATCGGCGGGCGGCCGCCCATCCTCTACAACTTCATGAACAACTTCTACGGCATGGGCGGGCAGACCGCCGGCGAGACCATGGGGTTCGGCGTGCTCGCCCGGGTCGGCGCCGGCGTCAACCCGGACAACATGCACGCAGAGCGCGTGGATGGGTACAACCCCCTCGCCGTCGCGGACGCGGTGAAGCGGAAACGGAAGGTCCTCGACAAGGGAGACGGGCCGGTCCTGCTGGATACCGTTACCTACCGCCTCTCCGGACACTCCCCGAGCGATGCCTCCTCCTACCGCACCAAGGACGAGGTCGCCCTCTGGGAGGAGATGGACTGCATCAAGAGTTACGGCGAGTACCTCGTCGAGAACAACATTGCCAGGCAGAAGGAGCTCGACGATTACCAGGAGGAGATCATCGGGAAGATCACCGAGTCCCTCTCTCTGGCGGTGCCGACGGACGTCTCCCCGCGGGTCGACGCTGAGTTCATCGGCGAAGTGATGTTCTCCAACACCCCGACGGAGAAGATGGAGGAGCGCGAGGTCGAGACCCTCATCTCGCAGGAGGAGAACCCCCGGGTGAAGCAGATTGACAAGAAGTCACGCTTTGCCCTGGATGAGAACGGCAAGCCCCTGTCGAAGATGCGCGTCGTCGCATACCGGGACGCCCTCTTCGAGGCCATGCTGCACCGCTTCTACATTGATCCCACCATGGTCGCCTACGGGGAGGAGAACCGCGACTGGGGCGGCGCCTTTGCGGTGTACCGCGGCCTCACGGAGGCCCTTCCCTACCACCGCCTCTTCAACAGCCCGATCTCCGAGGGTGCAATCGTCGGGACCGGCATCGGCTACGCCCTCTCCGGCGGCCGCGCCGTCGTGGAGCTCATGTACTGCGACTTCATGGGCCGCGCCGGCGACGAGATCTTCAATCAGGCTTCCAAGTGGCAGAGCATGAGCGCGGGTGTCTTGAAGATGCCCCTGGTCATCCGCGTCTCCGTGGGAAGCAAGTACGGCGCCCAGCACTCCCAGGACTGGACCTCTCTGGTTGCCCACATCCCCGGACTCAAAGTGATGTTCCCGGCCACGCCGTACGACGCCAAGGGCATGCTCAACCTTGCCCTCCGTGGTACCGACCCGGTGGTCTTCTTCGAGAGCCAGCGCCTCTACGACATGGGCGAGCTCTTCGTCGAAGGCGGCGTCCCCGAGGGCTACTACGAGGTCGACGAGGGCATGCCGGCGGTCCGGCGCACCGGGAAAGACCTGACCATCCTGACGATCGGGGCGACGCTCTATCGCGCCCTCGACGCGGCGGACGATCTCAAGGAGCGGTACGGCCTGGAAGCGGAGGTGATCGACGCCCGCTTCCTCAATCCGCTGAACCTGGAACCGATCGTGGAGTCGGTGAAGAAGACCGGAAAGATCGTCATGTCTTCGGATGCGGTGGACCGGAACAGCTTTCTCCACACGGTGGCATCCAACCTCTCCCAGGTGGCCTTCGACTACCTGGACGGTCCGCCCGTCGTGGTGGGCTCCCGAAACTGGATCACCCCCGCCTTCGAGATGGAGGACGCCTTCTTCCCGCAGAAGGAGTGGATCATCGACGCGATTCACGAGCGGGTGCTCCCGCTGCCGGGGCATGAGGTGACGACGGTGCAGACGACCGGGGAGGTTCTCCGCCGCTACCGGCACGGCATATAACCTACCCACAAGAGTGTTGGTGGCCGCGCGGTCCAGGCGTTCACACGCAAGGAGATAGCGGCGAACGGCGCAGTTCGGGGCACATTACGGCCCCGCTGCGCCGTAACCCCTCGCGGCACCGCGACATGAGAGATCCGCATCAACACGCTTCTGAGTAGGTTACCGGGTGTTAGAAACTGATTAAATTGGTCATCAAAAACCGGTTCCCTCCTCGCCCGCTTCCGCGGTATGTTCGAGGCAAGTAGGTAAGCCTACGCAGGGCCGGCGGGCGAACCGGCGCCCCGCGGCTTGAAGGTGCGTTCCGGCCGGCGGCCGCCCCGATGGCGCGCGGGCCTGGTGACCGGCCGGCGTCGATTCACCCGCGGCGCGCGCAACCCACTCAGGAGACATCTATGCAGATTGGATACATCGATGGTGAACGCTTTCGAAGAGCTTTGATCGCCGGAGGGAAGCGCCTGGCGGAGTACGCGGATCAGCTCAACACCATGAACGTCTTTCCCGTTGCGGATTCCGACACCGGGACCAACATGGCGGGCACCTTTGCGTCGGTTATCGACCGGGTGGTTCGGGTGAAAGAGCGCTCACTGTCCGCGACCACTCAGGCCGCGGCGGATGCCGCGCTCATGGGAGCGCGCGGCAACAGCGGGGCGATCCTCGCGCAGTTCTTCTACGGGGTCGCCGATCAGGTAAAGGACGACATTACCATTACGTCACAGCGCTTTGCGGATGCGGTCAACCGCGCGGTGAGGTACGCCTACGACGCGATCACCAATCCCCAGGAGGGCACAATTCTGACGGTGATCAAGAGCTGGGGTGAGAGCTTCAAGGAGGCGAATCAACGTTCCCAGGACTTGATGCACGCCTTCGGCGAGTCCCTCAACTCCGCGAAGCGCGCTCTCGAAGAGACGCGCACCACCCTCCCGGCGCTCCGGAAGGCGGGTGTCGTGGACGCCGGCGCCCTGGGGTTCGTACACGTCATTGAGGGGATCTACCTCTTCATGACCGGCGGCAGTATCCGCGACGTGGAGAACGCCGACCTGGCTACGGATATCGTGGAAGAGCCGGCGCTCACCGAGCAGGACGGCGAGCTGACCTACCGCTACTGCACGGAGTGCCTGATCGAAGGAACCGATCTGCCTGTTGCCGAGTTCCGCGAAACACTCGGAGCCATGGGAGATTCGCTCATTGTTGCAGGATCCCCGGCGAAGGTCCGTGTGCACGTGCACACCGACACACCGGAAGAGGTATTCACCTACCTCGGCGGCTTCGGAACCGTCACGGAGCCCAAGGCCGATGACATGAAGAAGCAGTTCCACACTGCCCACGCCGCTCACGGTGAGGTGGCACTGGTGGTCGACTCGGCCTGCGACATCCCTGAGGAGTACATGGAGAAGCCCTACCTGATGGTGGCGCCGCTCCGACTCACCTTCGGAAACGAGAGTTACGTCGACAAGCTCGGCCTGTCGCCACAGCACTTCTACCAGTTGCTCCGGGACCACGCCGAGCAGTTACCGAAGACCTCTCAGCCGAGCGGCTATGAGTTCCGTAAGCAGTACCGCGCCCTGCTTCCCCACTACAAGAAGGTCGTAACAGTGAGTCTCTCAGGAGCGCTTTCGGGGACAATCGACGCCGCACGCGCGGGCATTCCCGATGGCGCCGCCGAAAGCATCGACATAATTGACAGTCGGGCGGTGAGTGTCGCCACCGGCCTGATCGTCCGCCGCCTCTGTGAGGCAATCGAGGCCGGCGCATCCGCAGAAGAGATAGCGCGGCTGGGACGATCGCTGGCGGATCGAACGCGTCTTGTGGTAGCCGTGCCCACCATGGACTTCCTCATCAAGGGCGGACGCCTCAACGCGAAGGCGGGCAGAATCATAGGCGCCCTTGGCCTGGTTGCGCTCATCCGACTCAATGAGAAGGGAGAGGCGAAGCCCTTCGGTGCGGCGCTGAACATGAAGCGGGGGGTGAAGCGAATCATCCGCTCGGCCCTCCGCGCGCTCCCGGGGGACCGGCCGGTGGACTTCGCCGTGGCCCACGTCAACAGCGCCGACACGGCGGAGGACATTCGCCGACGCCTCGAAGAACGCCTGCTGCTTCGACACGAGCCCTTCGTCCTGGATGCGGCTCCGGTCCTCGCGACGCACACCGGCTTCGGGACCGTCGCGATTGCCTATATTGAGCCGGATGGCTCCCATATTGAGCCGGATGGCTCCCATATTGAGCCGGAGGGCTCCGACATTGAGCCGGAGGGCTGAGGAGTTTCGCTGATGGGGTGGCTGTACCTCGCCCTGGCGATCGTTTTCTCCTATCTCCTGGGGTCAATACCGACGAGCATCATCGTCGGGCGCCTGTTCTTCAAGCTGGACATTCGAGAGCACGGCTCCGGAAACGCCGGCGCGACGAACGCCTTCCGGGTTCTCGGACCCGCCGCAGGCACGGCGTGCATCATCGTGGATGTCGGCAAGGGTGCCGCTGCGGTCCTCATCGCCGGCCTCCTCCCGACCGCGCCGATTGCACCGGTCGTCGTGAAGCTCCTGGCAGGCGCCGCCGCGGTGGCCGGCCACATGTGGACCATCTTCGCACAGTTCCGTGGAGGAAAGGGCGTCGGCACCGCCGCGGGAATGCTCCTGGCGATCTATCCGGTGTCCCTGCTCATTGCGGTGGGGGTCTTTCTCATCGTGGCGGTTGCGACCGGCTACGTATCCCTTGGCTCCATCAGCGGAGCGGTGGCCTTTCCGGTCATTGCGGTGATCCTCTCCGCAACCGGCGCCCGCGAGATCCAGCCGACCCTCCTGATCGTGGCCATTCCGATCGCCCTGTTGATCGTGTACCGCCACCGCACCAACATTCGTCGTCTTCTTCGGGGTGAGGAGAATCGCTTTCAGAAGCTCATGCTCTTTCGGCGGCTCTTTGCGCGGGGGGAGCGGAAGTCTCCGGAGTAGGCTCGGACGCCTGGGAACGGCCACGGGCCGGGTACCGGCGCGTCACCCTGCGGGCGGCGCGGTTCCACGCAGGCGGCGCGCAGATCCCCGCCGAGCACGCTGCTGAACGCACCGGCGACGCCGGACGGCGACGCCGGGCGGCGCTACCGCAGCATGATCTGGCCGCCCGTGACGGGGATGGCCTGCCCCGTCTCGTAGCGCTGATCCACAGCGTAGAGGATCGCTTTCACGACGTCGGGGCCGGTACACCCCCGGCCCATCGGCACCTTGGCCTCATAGAACTGCTTCACCTCCGCCACCGTTTCGGCGCCGGGGACCTTGCCCGCCCGGAGATACTGGACGAAGAGTCCCTTTTCGGGGTCCGACCAGAGCGGACCGTCGAAGAAGTTCCCCGGACAGATCGCGTTCACCTTGATGTGATTCTCCACAAGCTCCTTTGCAAAGCTCTGGACCAGACCGATCCCTCCGAACTTGCCGCCCGCATAGGCGCCGTTCTTGTTGGACCCGTCGAGTCCCGACTTGGAGTTGATCTGGATGATGTCACTGAAGAAGGGCTCCTCGGCAGCGCGCATCCGTGCACGATCCTGGATGCTCATGAGCCGCGAGGCGTGCTTGGAGCAGACGAAGAAGCCCTTGTAGTTGACGGAGGTGACGAAGTCGAAGTCCCCCACCGACAGCTCCTTCACGCTCCCCGCCTTCAACACACCGGCGTTACTGATGAACAGATCGATGCCCCCTGCCAGCGCGGCGACTTCGTGAATGAGCTCCGCAACGGAGTCCTCCGCCGAGACGTCGGCCTTCAGCGCGTGGGCCACGGGTCGGCCGATCATGGAGTTGAGCTCCTCGGCCATCGTGCGGGCGCCCTCGAGGTTGAGATCCGCAAGGACCAGGTGAGCTCCCGCCCGCGCCAGCCCGCGGGCGATCTCCGCCCCGAATCCCTGGGCACCGCCCGTGACAACGACCACCTTGCCCGCCACGGAGGGGCGCACGCCCGCGGGGAGGCCACCTGCATCGGGAGTGACCTCCACATCCCCAATGCCGGGCAGGCGTACGCGATCGGGGAGCGTCCCGATCTTCCCCACATGGGCGCGGAGAACCGGGAGCGCCGTGTCCACCACGGCGTCGGTCAGAGCGTCCACCCCGTCCCACTCACGGAGGGCTCGCTCGGCGCCCTTCACGGCACCGGTGAGATCGAGCGTCACGGATGAGTCGCCCGCAGCCGCTCCGTCCCGGTCCTGGTTCGCCGCCTGCTGCGCCGCCTGGTTCGCTGCCTGGTCCTCCCCGTGCTTCTCCCGCAGCCGAAGCAGCGGGGCGCGCCGGTCGAGCGGCTCGGCGGCCTGCGCAACCTCGCCGAGATCCATGAACAGCGCCCGCAGCACGGGCATCACCAGTCCTATCGTCATGTCGGCCATTGCATCTCCTTTGCGACGTCACAGGCGCGCTCCGGGGCGGCGGGATCGAGGGCGCGGCCGAGCTCGGCGTACCGCGGCAGCCGGTCGGATAACTCGCCCTGTAAGGGATTGTTCGCCGCGAAGAGTCCCAACCGCGGATCACAGTCTCCGACCTTCTCGTGGGCGACCAGGGCCCAGCTCGCATCGTTCAGATGGCGAAACTGCGGATCGAGCACCTCCGGACAGTTGAAGGACTGCCGGGAGCTGTTGATGTCGACACCGCTGATCTCCATGAGTCCGTGGCTGCGACAGAGCTCTTGGACCCGCCGCAGCTGATCCCTGGTGTTTCGCGGCGGCATGAAGGTCACCGCCTGAAAGCCAAGATCGGTGATCACATCGAAGAGCTCATCCAGGAAGTCGTCTTCAAACTTCTCCGCCTTCTTGTCTCCCGTGGGCGACTCGGTGACATCCCCGAGGTAGGCGTATGCCGGAATCGCGCCCAACTCCCGCGCCTTCGTGACGACCTCCGCAATCGGACGGCACTCATCCTCCTCAGGAAGAATGAAGATCGATGGTACCAGGCCACTCTTCAACACACCGAGAAGATCGTAGGGGTAATGCGGATTGTCGACGTCCCGGAGACGCGCCTCGATCGTGCCGGTAACCCGCAGATTCAGCTCTTCCTGCAGGACCCGCACCAGCGCGGCGCCGCGCCCGAAGCGCTGCATGAGCCTGTGAGCGGCACCGAAGACCAGGTGGCGCTCGGTCACGCTCCCGCCGTCCGCCGACTGAGAGAGCGGAACAATGTCTTCGTTGAAGTCCAGCGCTTCCAGACCAATCCCGCTGAGGATCCGATTCAACCCCTCGATTTGACGGCGATTCCGGTCGTTCCGGGCGGCGCGGATCTCTGCAAGGTAGCGGTCCAGGGCCTTCCAGGAACGCCGGGGCACCCCGTGCATCACCACGTACGCCAAACCGGGCGCATCGGGGCTGTTGATCTTGCGATCGGCAAAGGGCGTATCGTACCAGGTCGTTCGCACCTCCGCCCCCACGGTGGAGGCAATGCCGACGATCTTGCACGCCTCCACCATCTCCGCCGCGGCTGAGATAGAGTCATGGTCGATGCTGCCGACCACCTGCAGGCCGCTCCACCGCGCCATGAAGGCGGCGAAGCTCGGAGAGTACGGGCTGAAGGAGTAGAAGGTGTGGACGTGGTTATTGGCCTCCTTCGACACGGGTACATCCAGAATGCCGTACCGGTTGGACCGAACCAGGCTCTCCAGGTGCGCGATGCGCTCGCCCATGGTTGAAGCGTTCAGAAGTGGTGTTACCTCTGCCGTCACGTCGTCGACGCCGCCTGGGTGCATCTTCATCTGCCTCGTACCTTTGAAAGGAGCTCTTCCAGGACGTCCTGCGCCCTGTTGTTGTCGACCTGGCAGGTACCGGCGTTCTCGTGGCCGCCTCCATCGTACTCGAACATGAGATGACCGACGTGCACCGTGGACGATCGATCGAAGATCGACTTACCCACAGTGATCACCGTGTTCTGCTTCTTGAATCCCCACATGACTTGCAGAGAGATGTTGGCGTGGGGAAAGAGGGCGTACTTCACGAAGCGGTTGCCCGCGTAGATCGTATCGAAGGGACGCAAATCCACGACAAGGACATTCTCGTACACGGTCGACGCCTCGTGGAGCTGCGCCTTGAAGTGCTCCCGGTGGTCCATGTAGACCTGAACCCGCTCCGCAACATCGGAGATGTCAAGGATCTCCTCTATGGTGTACTCACGGCAGTAATCGACCAGGTCGAGCATGAGCTGGTAGTTGGAGATGCGAAAGTTGCGGAAACGTCCCAGCCCGGTTCGGGCGTCCATGAGGAAGTTGAGCAGATTCCAGCGCTCCGGGTAGAGAACCTCATCCCGGGTAAACTGTGCGGCGTCACCCTTGTCGACCGCCTCCATCATCTCGCTGGAGATGTTCGGAAAGCGCTCGGCGCCGCCGAAGTAGTTGTACACCACTCTCGCCGCAGACGGCGAGGCGGGATCGAGGATCAGACTCTCCTCGGTATCGAGCCGGAGACTCTCCGAGGCGTGGTGATCGAAGGCCAGGTGGACCCCCGGGACGTGGGGGACGTTCGCGGTGATGTCCTGCGGCGTCACCTCGATGCGGCCATCCTGCATGTCCTTGGGATGGACGAACTTGATCTCACGGATGAGGTCGAGTTCCGTCAGCAAGACTGCGCAGACCAAGCCGTCGAAGTCACTCCTCGTCAAGAGACGGTACCCTGTATCCATACGCGGGAGCTCCCTGTTTCCGGGGAATGCTACCGGAAGCACCATGAAACTGCAACCGAGCCCGTCGGGGGCGCATTGGCTGTCTCTCGGAGCGGCTGGTATACTCGATCCATACGCCGGTCCTATCGACCCGGTCTTGCCGGACCGGACCTATCGGGCCGACCGTACGAAATCGAGAGGAGATCCCATGCAGGAAGAGCAGCCCGCCCGTGAGACAGTGAGCAACGAAGTATGGCGCGACATGGAATCCAGGCAGATCGATGTCGACAGGACTCTCAGGATCCTCGACAACTACAACGCAGGAGCGTACGACAAGGTCGAGAAGGTCACCGCCGAAGAGATCCCGTCGATCGACGGCGAGACCATCGTCGACATGACGGATGATATTACCCTGAATCTGCCGGCGGAACGGGCGAAGAGGCGCCTGGAGGATCTCCTGCCCGGAGCGGATCCGGAGGAGCATGGACGCTGGACGGACTCGACGGCGCAGTTCGATCGCACCGACCTCGGCCGGTTGGGCGAGCGGCTCCTGCCGCTCGTTTCCTACGGCGTGCTCAATGGCGGGTCCGCCACCAGCTACGCCGACACCAAGAAGAACTCCAAGCTGAGTGAGAGCCTCCTGTCCATGGTGAGGGAGAGCTTCGACGCAGTCGCGGATACTTCCCGCGGCAAGGCGAAGGGAATCACGCCTGCCTTCGTAAACCCCGACGGATCCTTTGGCCCGAGCTTTCTCGAGCTCAAGATGCGGGCGGTCCTCATTCGCATCCTGAGCTACAACCTCCACTACGGCGCTCCGGGTGATACAACACCGCCGGGAGCTCCCTTCTTCCAGATGACCAGTGTCTACAACGATGAAGAGATCGCTCAGACCTATGCAGCGTATCGCCACAGTCCGCTTCTTGCCGACCTCATCCACGGGACCGGTGTCGTCATTACCGAGACGGAAACGGGCGTCCAGCCCATGATTGCGGCGTATACGCACTCGGAGGCGGGGCGTCCGAAGCGCATCTTCACCCATGCCTACGGCCGGGAGGGCGAGACGCTTCCCCTCCCCGGCGGCCACGGGCAGAACTTCGACATTCTCCGGGACGTCTATCGCGGCCTTCGCGAGCGCGGCAAGCGCTTCGTATACCTCGGCAACGTAGACAATCTGGGTTTCACGGTGGATCCGGTGTCGGTGGCCTATCTGGCCCTTACCGAGAAGCAGGCGGCCTTCGACTTTTCATTCCGCACCTCCGTCGATGTGAAAGGCGGCATTCTGGTGCGGGACCGCCACGGACGCCTGAACGCAGCGGACATCGGCCCCGCCATCAGCCCCGATGAGGTGTTTCGCCAGGAGGAGGCGGGAAAGAACATTCTCTTCAACTGCGCAACCGGCCTCTTCAATCTCGACTATCTGGTGCCCAACATCGACCACATCGTCGAGGACCTGCCCATGCGCTTCTCCGACCAGGACAAGGATGCGGGCAAGTACTCCCAGGCCGAACAGGTAACCTGGGAGATCGTCGGCATGCTCGACGACTTCCTGGTCTTCGGGGTGAACAAGTACGATCGCTTCCTCGCCGCGAAGGTGCTGCTGGAAACCCTCATGACCAGCGGTCTCAAGCTGGACCATCCCGACTACCCCACCGACGAGCGGCCGGAGAAGGACCTCCAGGGGACCGCGCGGAGGCTCCACGACGGGTTGAAGCGGAAGCTGGTGGGCGAATACGGCATGAGCCTGGAGAACGGGCGCTGGGTGCCGAAGAGCGTCGAGCAGCTCACCGCCGAGTTGGGATAAGGGACGCACCATGGCCGCATCTCGCGAACAACCGGCACAATCCAATCAATCCGCCACAACCGTCCGGGAGCTCCCGCGCCGACCGGAGGAGGCGCCGACACAACCCGACCTGGACTTCGAGAAACTCGGAGGCGTTGTTACCGTCGTTACCCAGGATGAAGAGAGCGGCGACGTCCTGATGGTTGCCTTCATGGACCGCGAGGCGTGGGACGCCACGCTGGAGACAGGGTATGCCCACTACTACAGCCGGTCACGGCGTCGTCTCTGGAAGAAGGGTGAGGAGTCGGGAAACGTTCAGGAAGTGCGGGAGATTCGGGTCGATTGCGATCAGGACGCAGTACTCCTGAAGGTTCATCAGACCGGCAGCGGCGCCTGCCACACCGGCAACCCAACCTGCTTCTACCGGAGCTACCACAAAGGCAGCCTCATCTACGCCCCTCGCCGCGGATGAGCCCCACGCCGCAGGCCTGCGGCCGCTACTACCCCTCGCGACGCTCGGTGATCTCCGTGTAGAGCATGCTGCTCTGAATGCCGGTGTTGTTCTGATACTTGCCGTTTCGGTAGGTCTCGTAGTCGCCTTCGATGGTGTGGTAGAAGATCTGACAGATCTGCACCCCGGCGTAGATACGGATGGGCTGGACGCAGAAGATTTCGAGAGTCCAGTATCCGTGGAAGCCAATGTCCCCGAACCCGGCCGTAATGTGGACGAAGAGCCCGAGTCTGCCGATCGAGGAACGCCCTTCCAGCATGGGCACGTAGCCGTCGGTGGCGGTGTACTCCACCGTGCGCCCCAGGTAGAGACGATTCGGTTGCAGCTGCAGCCCTTCCGGGGGAATGGTCAGCCGCGAGGTCGGATTGTTTGCCGCCATGTCCAGAACCGGCGCGTCGTAAACAACGAGCTCCTCGTGAAGACGCAGGTTGTAGCTGTTCGGGTTGAGCTGCCCCGCATCGAAGGGATCAATGATGATGCGCCGACCGAGCTCCACTTGAATCTGCTTTCCCGATAGTATCATGCACGTTCCTGTGGTCGGTCCGCCGATCCTGAGGTCGGTCCGCCGATCCCACCGATTCTACCCCGATGTGCGGACACAAAAAAAGCCGGGAAGCGCACTTCCCGACTTTCTTGTTCATGCGGTAGTCCGAGCCTACATGAGGTCCTTCGGACGTCGACCTTGATTTCCGGTCTTTTCGCACACTGCGTAGTGGCGCATTTTGCCGTTCTCGAAAACGGACTTCATGATGATCTTGCCGCCCCAGCGGCTTACGAGCTCATGGGCGCCTTCACGCCGTGCGTTCTTAGAAATGTTTGCTGCCATAGGCTGCCACCTCCAAACGGCGATGCATTATCGACGTTCACATTCATGATAAGAGTAGTTGTCTCTCTTGAATCCCGCGTAAAGTAGTCACTCCCACGGGCTCATGTCAACCCTTTGGGAGCCACTTTCGGAGTTTCGGCATTCCAGGCGATCCTCGTGAGCGCCGCTTTCGCACCGGCAATCGCCCGGGGCTTCCGCGCTTCCACGATCACGCCCGTTACCTGGGGGAACTCCTCCCGAACGGCGTCGATGATGGCGCCGCAGAGCTTTTCCATCAGTTGAAACCGTCCTTCCTCGGCTACCTTCTCGACCAGGGAGGCAACAGCGGCGTAGTCGACGGCGTCGTCAATGCTGTCGCTTGCGATCGGCGCCTCTGCGTCGTAGTCGAGGTAAACCGAAAGCCGCAGGGGCTGACCGGACGTACGCTCGGAAGTGAGCGCGCCGATCACCGGCCGAATCTGCAGATCTTCAAATCCGACAGTCGCTTTCATGTGTCCACGCTCTCTTCGAGGAAGACAATGTCCTCGGGTCGTGCAATGATTTCCTTCTTCCCTTCGCCGATCTGCGCGGGCACCTCCGAGGAGTGGTGTCCCATGACCCGGCGCAGATCGGAGCTGTCCAGGGCGGTCACCAGCTTGACCACCTCCTCGGCACAACCGGGGCACACCAACTCTACAACCGATCCCGCCTCGAAGTTGCCCTCCACGCCGACCAGCCCTTTCGGCAGCAGGCTCTTGCGATGGTGCACCGCGTCGAAGGCGCCCTGATCCACCAGGATGCGCCCCTTCGGCTCGGCATTCATGATCCATCGCATCCGGTTGCCCAGGCGTGGCTGGGCGTCGAAGAGGGTACCCACCTCCTCTCCGGCGAGGATCCGCGGCACAATGTCCGCCTCCCGGCCGTATGCAAGGACCACGCGGCAACCGCCGCGCCGGGCAATCTTGACCGCCTCGATCTTTGTTTTCATGCCGCCGGTCGCAAGAGGGCTCCCCGCAGCCCCGGCGGAAGCGACGATCTCATCGGTGATCTCCATCACCCGGCGAACCGGCTGAGCCGACGGATTGTGCCGTGGGTCGTCGTCGTAGAGCGCATCGATGTCCGTGAGGAGGCACAGCAAGTCCGCATCCACCTTGCTCGCCACGAAGGCGCTGAGACGGTCGTTGTCCCCGAAGGCGGAGCCGATCTCCTCGGTGGAGACGCTGTCGTTCTCGTTGAAGATCGGCACCACCCCGAGCTCGAGGAGCGCCTCCACGGCGTTGCGAAGGTTCACGTAGGAGGTGCGGTTCTCGAAGACCTCCCGGGTAACAAGAACCTGCGCCACCTTCACGCCGTTCTCGCGAAAGGCGTCGCGGTACGCCTCCATCAGGAGGGGCTGTCCCAGTGCCGCACAGGCCTGCCGCGTCCTGATCGACGAGAGCTTGTGGGTGACCCCGAGCTCCACGGCTCCCATGCCGATTGCCCCTGAGGTGACGATGAGGACTTCGTGCCCCGCCTCGCGCACCTGCACGAGCTGTCGGCAGATGTCCCCGACGAAATCCACGTCGACCCTGCCGTCCCGGACCAGAACGTTGGTCCCGACCTTGACGACGAAGCGACGCACCGCCGAGAAATCGCGGGAATCCGCTCCGTCCGCCGGGCCCCCGGAGGAGGAGTCGCCGGAGTGAACGGAGTCCGCGCCGGCATCGGCGTCCCGGCTGCTGCTCATAAGGGCCTACGCTCCGCCCCGCTCTGAGGGCAGCGGCCGGTGCGTAAAGGGCCGGGCATTCTCGCCCACGTAGTCCGAGACGATGTGCCCCTCCCCTTCAACGCGCCACTTGTACGTCACCAGTCCTTCCAGGCCGACGGGTCCACGGGCGTGGATCTTGCTCGTGCTGATGCCGACCTCGGCGCCGAGACCGTAGCGGTAGCCGTCGGCAAAGCGCGTGCTCGCGTTCCACATGACGCTCGCCGAATCGACCAGGCTCATGAAGCGATCCGCCCTCTCGCGACTCGGAGAGACGATAGCATCGGTATGATGAGATCCGAAGGTGTTGATGTGCTCAACGGCGGCGTCCACGTCCGCAACGACCCGAAGTGACACCACCATGTCGAGGTACTCGGTGGACCAGTCCTCATCCGTCGCGGGGACGATCCGGTCGCCCAGGAGCTCCAGGGTGCGCTCGCAGCCGCGCACCTCCACGCCGGCCGTCTCCATGGCGTCGGCAATCCGCGGCAGCACGGCGGGAGCAGCCGCCTCGTGGATCAGTATGGTCTCCACGGCGTTGCACACCGCCACGTACTGCGTCTTCGCATCCAGCGCCAGGGTTGTCGCCATGGCCGCGTCGGCGTCCTCATCGACATAGAGATGGCAGACCCCGTCCGCGTGACCCAGCACGGGAATACGGGTGTTGTCCATGATGTGGCGCACGAAGTCGTTCGATCCTCTGGGAATTATGAGATCGATGTATACGTCCAGCGCCAGCATGTCGGTGACTTCCTGCCGCGTCTCGACCAGCTGTATCCAGCCGTCGGGCACCGGCGGCTCGAGACCGCGCGTGGCTGCTCCGATCACCTCCGCGAGAATGCGGTTGGTTGCGGCGGCTTCGCTCCCGCCCTTCAGAAGCACGGCGTTGCCACTCTTGAGGGAGAGGGTCGAGATCTGCACCAGGGCGTCCGGCCGCGACTCGAAAATGATGCCGAGCACCCCGAGGGGGCAGCTCTCCTGATAGAGGCGGAGCCCCTCGTCGAGCTCCCGGGCGGAGCTGATGAAGCCGACCGGATCCTGGAGGGCGACGGTCTTGTGGATCCCGTCGATGACGCCGGTGAGCTTCCCCTCGTCGAAGCGCAATCGCTTCACCAGAGGCGCCGCAACGCCGTCGCGCTCGGCTCGATCCAGGTCTTCCCGGTTGGCCGCAACGATCTCCTCGCGCCGCGCCCACAGCGCTTCGGCAATCGCCTCCAGCGCGCGGTTCTTCGCGTCCGTCGTCAGTCCGGCGAGCCCGCGCGACGCCTGTCGCGCGCGCCGTGCCCGCTGCTCCAGAGAGAGTGTGGCTGTGCTTCCTTGAGAACTCATCGTGGTGACGATATCCAATTCCCGGGCCACCATCAAGCCGGCTGGTCGCCGGTGATTCTCATTCCGGCGCGACGGTTGCAGAGTGAGGTGCGGCAATCTATCATGGGCGAGGCAGATGCGCCTTCGGCACGGCAACGGCCCGGGCGTCCGGCCCGGCGCCCGCAGACCTTTCAAGGAGCTCGTATGACCGGCAGCAGCGACATTGGACTCATTGGACTCGCCGTAATGGGGCAGAATCTCGTGCTCAACATGAACGACCGCGGCTACAGCGTCAGCGTCTACAACCGCACCACCGTCAGGATGGAGGACTTCATTGCCGGTCCCGCCGCGGGGCGGGAGAGCATCCGCGGCTTCGCCGAGCTCTCCGACTTCGTCGCATCGCTGAAGAAGCCGCGGCGCATCATGCTCATGGTGAAGGCAGGTCCGGTGGTTGATACCTTCATTGACTCGCTCCTGTCCCATCTCGACCGTGGCGACATTGTCATTGACGGCGGGAACTCCCACTTCCCGGACACGACGCGGCGAACCGCGGAGCTTGCAGACAAGGGCGTTCTCTTCGTGGGTACCGGTGTCTCAGGCGGTGAGGAAGGTGCCCGCAACGGCCCCTCCCTCATGCCCGGGGGAAATCCCGACGCGTGGCCGCACATGAAGGAGATTCTCCAGTCCATTGCGGCCCGCACCCCCGACGGTGATCCCTGTTGCGACTGGGTCGGCGAAAACGGCGCCGGCCACTACGTGAAGATGGTGCACAACGGCATTGAGTACGGTGACATGCAGCTCATCGGGGAGGCGTACCACCTCATGCACCGCGTTCTCGACATGAGCCACGAGGAGATGCACCAGGTCTTCACAGCCTGGAATGAGACTGAGCTCGACAGCTTCCTTATTGAGATCACCCGGGACATCATGGCCTACAAGGATGAGGACGGATCGCCCCTCCTGGAGCGCATCCTGGACGCCGCCGGGCAGAAAGGCACGGGCAAGTGGACCGCCATCAACGCCCTCGATCTCGGCGTACCGGTGACGCTCATTGCCGAGGCGGTGTTTGCCCGCGCCCTATCCGCCCACAAAGCGGATCGCGTCGAGGCGTCGAAGGTACTCTCCGGCCCCGCCGCGACGTTCGACGGCGACAAGACAGCCTTCGTGGAGGATATCCGCAAGGCCCTGCTCGCCTCCAAGATCGTCTCCTACACCCAGGGCTTCATGCAGATGCAGGAGTCGACGGCCGAGTACGGCTGGACCCTCGATTACGGGAGCATTGCCGACATGTGGCGGGGCGGCTGCATCATTCGAAGCGCCTTCCTCGGCGACATCAAGAAGGCGTACGAGCGAAACGCCGGCCTCAAGAGCCTGCTCCTCGACGACTTCTTCCGCAACCTGATCGACGAGTGTCAGCCCTCGTGGCGGCGGGTTGTCGCCCGGGCCGCGGAGTTGGGCGTTCCGGTTCCGGCCTTCGCCACCGCCCTGGCCTTCTACGATGCATACCGGAGCGAGCGCCTCCCGGCGAACCTCATCCAGGCGCAGCGGGACTACTTCGGCGCCCACACCTACGAGCGCATCGACCGGCCGCGGGGGGAGTTCTTCCACACCAATTGGACGGGTCGGGGAGGCGACGTGAGTTCAACCACGTATACCGCATAACCTACTCAGAAGCGTGTTGATGACGGCCGGAACAAAGCCCTATCCTACCGGGAGTTGTCCCGGCGGGATGGAGGGAAGCTTGCGTTCCGTCGGTGAAGCCGGCCAATCCTCTTCTACAGCGTGAGTTGCCCGTTCCGTATCAACAGGGTTGTGAGTAGGTTATGGGTGTAGCGTTGGGTCGTCCGCCAGTTGCCCGTGAGCCTTCCGCAGCACCTCCACGGTATCGTCCCACCCCAGACACGCATCCGTAATCGAGACACCGTACTTCAAGTCGGAGGGTTTCGCCGTGATGACCTGGCGGCCCCCGCCGATGTTGCTCTCCACCATGAAGCCGACGATGCTCCGCCGCCCCATGAGGCGCTGTGAGATCACCGATTCCAGGACGTCCGGCTGCTTTTGCGGGTCCTTGCGGCTGTTGCCGTGACTGCAGTCCACCAGGAGGCGAGCATCCAGCCCTGCCTCCTCCAGCTTAGCGACCGCTCCCTTGACGTGATGGGGCTCGTAGTTCGGAGCGTCACGACCGCCCCGGAGGATGACGTGGGTCGAGTTGTTCCCGGCGGTGCGGAGAATGCAGGTTTGCCCCTCCTGGTCGATACCAATGAAGCTGTGGGAGTGCCGCGACGAGGCCAGAGCGTTCACCGCCGCGTCGACGCCACCATCGGTCCCGTTCTTGAATCCCACGGGCATGGAGAGGCCGCTGGCCATCTCCCGGTGCGTCTGGGACTCCGTCGTCCGGGCGCCGATCGACGCCCAGGTGACCAGATCGTCGATGTACTGCGGCACGATCGGGTCCAGCATCTCCGAGCCCGCCGGAACGCCCATGGCGGTGATGTCCAGCAGGAGCCGCCGGGCGCGTCGCAGCCCTTCGGCAATGTCGTTCGTTCCGTTGAGATAGGGGTCGAGAATGAGCCCGCGCCACCCGAGCCGGGTACGAGGCTTCTCGAAGTAGACGCGCATGACGATGAAGAGCCGGTCATCGAGCTCCCGGCGAAGCTCGGCGAGGCGCCGCGCGTAGTCCCGGGCGGCATCCGGGTCGTGAATGGAGCACGGCCCGACAATGGCCAGCAACCTCGGGTCCTGCCCCGCGATGATCGCCTCTACAGCGGATCGGCTCTCGAGGACCGTCGCCGCGGACTCCTCGGTAAGGGGATACTCCTCTTTGAGTAGCCGCGGCGGCACAAGCGGCTGGAGATCTGTAATGCGAAGATCGCTGGTGCGAGCGACGAGGTGTGCCTTGGATCCTGAGCTCATGGCGTCACTCTATCGGAAAAGCGCCCCCGCTGTCACGGCGGGCCAGCCAGGGCGAAAACACGCCGGCGGGGGTCCGGCAACGCCGGTCACCGGTGTCGCGGCGGGAGTACCCGGGCGTGCGGGCACGGTGTGTTTACACCCCTGCGCCCGTGTGGTACCCATACGCATCATGAAGCATCTACGAGTACGCGATGTCCTCTCCATGAGTCCGGAGGACCAGACCATCTCCCTGAGCGGATGGGTCCGCACCAAGCGCGATTCCAAGAACGTCACCTTCTTCGAGCTGAATGACGGCTCCTGCCTTGCGAACATCCAGGTCATCTTCGACCGCACCGCAAATGAGGGCGGCCTTGTGGGGGCTCTTGACGCGGTCCAGACCGGTGCCGCCGTGGACGTGACGGGAACGCTGGTTGCATCCCCCGG
Source organism: uncultured Spirochaetaceae bacterium (assembly GCA_964654185.1). Taxonomy (GTDB): domain Bacteria; phylum Spirochaetota; class Spirochaetia; order DSM-27196; family PWMO01; genus CAYFQV01. Next base: position 25,712 of record CAZZIE010000042.1, read on the forward strand.
GCAGGGGCAGAGCGTAGAGATACACGGCACGGATGTGACGGTTGTGGGCGCCGCCCCGGCGGATACCTATCCGCTGCAGAAGAAGCGGCACTCCTTCGAGTACCTGCGCGAGATCGCCCACCTGCGCCCGCGGACCAACACCTTCGGAGCGATCGCCCGGGTGCGCCACGCCGTGAGCTTTGCGATCCATCGCTTCCTTCACGAGCGCGGCTTCATCTACGTCCACACTCCTCTGATCACTTCGAGCGATGCCGAAGGCGCCGGGGAGCTCTTTCGCGTCACCACACTTCCAGCCGGCGAGAAGCACGAGGACCTCTCGGAAGACTTCTTCGGCAAGCCGGGCTTTCTCACCGTGAGCGGACAGCTCAACGTCGAGAGTTACGCCCAGGCGCTCGAACGAGTCTACACCTTCGGCCCGGCCTTCCGGGCGGAGAATTCCAATACCAGCCGCCATCTCGCGGAGCTCTGGATGATCGAGCCGGAGATCGCCTTCTGCGATCTCCACTGCTGCATCGACCTTGCGGAAGAGTTCATCAAGGAGGTGCTGCAGAGTGTGATCGAGGAGTGCCCGGAGGACATGGCCTTCTTCGATAAGCGCATTCGCCCGGGGATCATTGAGGAGCTGCGCAAGGTCATGGAGACCCCCTTCCGGCGCCTCCCCTACACCGAGGCAATTGAGATCCTCCAGGCATCCGGCAGGAAGTTCGAGTTCCCGGTGAGCTGGGGCAGTGATCTCCAGTCCGAGCATGAGCGCTACCTCGCGGAGGAGCACTTCAACGGCCCGGTCGTGCTGACGGACTACCCCAGGGACATCAAGGCCTTCTACATGCGCCGGAACGACGACGGGAAAACCGTTGCGGCCATGGACATCCTCGTACCGCACCTCGGCGAGATCGTCGGGGGAAGCCAGCGGGAGGAGCGCCTGGATTATCTCGAGGCGCGCATAGACGAAGCAGGCCTCCCGAAGGAGGCCTACTGGTGGTATCTCGATCTGCGCCGCTTCGGCAGCGTTCCCCACTCCGGCTTCGGACTGGGGCTGGACCGCTTCGTCCAGTACGTCACGGGGATGCAGAACATCCGCGACGTCATCCCCTTCCCGCGCACAGTGGGAAACCTGAGCTTCTAGGGCCGCCCCTCGGGGCGGCCGGCGCCGCGGGCGGTTGCCCCCGGGGCCTGCTTAACCTGCGAGGCCTGCTTAACCTGCGAGGCCTGCTTAGCCCGCGGGGCGTGTTTAGCCTGCGGCGTCAGGCCTTCGCGGCTGCCGGCTCGCCGGCCCACTCCTTCACCGCCTTCGCCAGCTCCTTGCCGCGTTGACGGATCAGGTTCAAATCCTCTTCGGTGGGGGCGCCCTTGAACTCCACCGGCTCCAGGAAGTCCCACTTCATCTTGTGACGCTCCACCAGGTGGTCGAGCTCCTTCTGGGCGCCGCCGGACCATCCGTAGGAGCCGAAGCGGAAGGCCTTCCGGTTCTGCGCCTTCTTCTTGCCCAGCTCGTCCACGACGTTGGCCATGGGCGGGAACATGGCGTACTCGTAGGTCGGCATGCCGAGAACCACGCCGGAGGACTCCCAGACCGACTGGAGAACGTAACTGACGTGGGTTTCGGGGACGCGGTGCACGTGGACCGTGATCCCCTCCTCTTCGATCGCCTCGACAATGGGGTCCACCGCCATTCCGGTCATGCCGTACATGCTTCCCCATATGACGGTTATCTCGGGCTTGGCGGGGCCCTTGGAGTAGCTCGCGTAGCGAACGTAGTCGTTCACGATCTTCATGGGGTCCTTGCGCCAGACAATGCCGTGGCCCGGAGCAATGATGTCGATGTCTACGTCCGCCAGCTTATCGATGGCCTTCTTCGTCGGCATGGAGAAGGCGGCCACAATGTTGGCGAAATAGCGGCTCGCCTCCCGCTCGAAGAAGTCGATCTGCTCCTGGGTGAGCTGGTCGTCGTAGGGGGCATCCGAGTCGACACTCCCGAAGGCGCCGAAAGCGTCGCAGGGAAAGAGGGTCTTCGACTTGGTATCGTAGGTCGCCATGGTCTCGGGCCAGTGGACGTTGGGGATCTCCTCGAACATCAGGACGCGGCCGTTCCCGAGATCCAGGGTATCCCCGGACTTCACGACGTTTATCTTGTTGGTAATGTCGTAGAAGCTCTCCAGGAGCGCCTTTGCCCGCTCGGTGCAGTAGATCTCGAAGTCTCCCCGAAGCTTCTTGAAGGGCTCGAGCCACCCGGAGTGGTCGGGCTCCATATGGTTAATGATGACGTAGTCGATGTCCTCGAGGGCGACGTTCATCTGGTCGAGCTGTTCGAAGAGGGTCTCCGGCACGCCGTCCCAGGTGCACACGCCGTCAATGATGGCCGCCTTTTCTCCCTTCACAATGAAGGAGTTCAGGGCAATGCCGTTCGGAATGGGCCACATGCCCTCGAACTTGATGTTGTCGACGTTCGCGGAAAGCCGATACACACCGTCGGTTACTTCAGTCGTTCTCATTATTCCTCACCTCTTCGCTCAGGAATTGTATAGATAATCTAATACCGATTCAGCCTTGGTTCAAGCGCTTCGTTATCTCCCGATCCAGGGCGTTCGCAAAGGCCTGCAGTTCCCGCCGCCCCAGGGTGCGGCCGCCTTCCCGGTGGATCCCGTCCTGCCGGAGCTCGTACATGAAGTCCCGGAGCGACCGCCGTTCGGCAATGTTCTCACGCGTGAAGACATCCCCGCGATCGTTGAGCACGGTTACGCCGCGCGCCGTCACCTCTTCGGCGAAGGGCAGATCCCGCGTCACCACCAGATCGGTCGCCGCCGCGCGCTCGCCGATGTAGCGATCCGCGGCGTCTTTCCCCTTTTCCAGAACCACCTGCGTTACCTGCGGGTCTTTCCCTTCGGGAACCGATCGGTCACCGACCATGGTGACCGAAACGCCCTCCCGTCCAGCGGCACGGGCAAGGAGCTTCCGCGCCTCCCGGGCGCAGGAGTCAACATCCACCCAGACGGTCATACTGCGTCCGGCACTCCGGCAACGTAGACCACGCCCTCTCCTTTCAGTGTAATACCGCCGGCCCGGGCCGTGGCAAAGAGAGAGTGTCCCCGGGATAACGGCTGCCCGTCTCCCGCATCCGATTCGGCGCGTGCCGTCACCGCGCCTTCGACGCAGAGCAGGACCCGCGGGGTCTCTCTGCCGCGGAGGTTCGACTCCTCTGCCGACGTGACCGCAACCCGGCGCAACTCGAACTCCTCCGCCGCCGTGAAGAAGCGCTCCACTCCGGGATCATCGTCGGGTTGCGGAAGGAGCACCGGCGGCCGCTCGGCGGTGAACACGAGGGATGAGAGAAGCTCCTCAACGTCTACGTGCTTCGTCGTCAGGCCGCCGCGGAGCACGTTGTCCGAGCTCGCCATGACCTCCACCCCCACGCCGGAGAGGTAGGCGTGCAGCGTCTGTGCCGGCAGGAAGAGCGCCTCTCCGGGCTGGAGACGTATGCAGTTCAGGTAGAGCGGCGCCAGTACGCCGATATCGTTGCCGTGCTGGCCGCGGAGCTCGGCGATCCACCGGTGGTGCGGCTCGCTGCTGTCGCCGAAGCGTTCCTGCGCCTCCTGGAGGAGCCGGCCGTTTGCATCGTCCCCAAGAGTCATGAGATGTCGAAAGAACGTCGCCAGGCCCCAGGGGCCCTTGTCGCGGGAGAGAGTATCCACGGCGTCGCGGACGGTGGAGAGGCCGGCAAACTCCTCGAGGATCTCCTCGACGGGGCGGAAGCCCCGGAGCGCCCAGAACTCCGTGAGGGCGGTGATGAGCTCGGGTTTGTGGTTGCGGTCTCGGTAGTTGCGGTGGTAGGCATCCCGAGGGATCCCTTCGGCGTCTTCCCGGGCGAAGCCGGCGTCGGCCTGGTCCCTGCGAGGGTGGGATTGGATGGACAGTGCCCGCTCTGCAGCAAGAACTTTGAAGAGAAAGGGCAAGGTCGCCCCGAAGCGGCGCACCACGGTGCGGCCGAGCACGCGGTCCGGGTCCTCAACGATGAGTTCGGAGAGCAGACGGCTCCCGCCGGCGGTATGCACGGTGGAGGGCGCCTTCGGGTGGGCCCCCATCCACAACTCCGCGCAGGGCGTGCCCGCGAGGTCATCGCGGTCGAGAAGCCGTGGAATGGCGGTGGTCGAACCCCAGTCGTAGTGCTGAATGGGGTTGGTCATGGGCAGGAGTTCCACGATGATCAAGTGTAGTCGCGCCCACATTGGGCGTCAACGCGCGCCCACTGGGCGTCACCGCGCGCCGTCGGCGGGCAACCGTGGCGCGGCGGGCAACCGTGGCGCGGCGGGCAACCGTGGCGCGGCGGGCAACCGTGGCGACGGCGGGCAACCGTGGCGGCGGTGGTGTGCCGCGCCGTGCAGAGGCGACCTCCGCGCCGGCGGCGTTGATTCTCCCGGTGGCGGCGAGCTAAGATCGAGGCGCCGGGCCGGAGACCGCGGATGTCCCGGCATCGCCGGGTGATTTCCCGGCATCGCGGCGCAGCGCCGCGCCGGAGTTCGAGTCGGAAACCCAACAGAAGGAGCGCGAGATGGAAAGCTCAGTTCTGCAGAAGGCACGATATGAATACCAGCCGAAGCTGCCGCCGGCACTGACCGGCAATGTCGGCGCGATCGTTGCGCGGCTCGGCGAGCAGACCGAGTCGCTCTCCGACCAGGCGGAGCTCAAGAAGATCTTCGAGCACACGTACGGCGCTCCCGTTGCCGAGCTTGTCGAGGGTGAGAATCCCGGTGCCGGGGAGGCGTACACAGTCGGTGTCGTCCTCTCCGGGGGGCAGGCCCCGGGCGGTCACAACGTCATTCTGGGCCTCCTGGAGGGCTTGAAGGGCGGTAACGCGGAGTCGAAGCTCCTGGGCTTTCAGAATGGACCCGGCGGTATCCTGAAGGACGATTGCATTGAGCTGACACCGAAGTTTGTTGCGGAGTACCGGAACACCGGCGGGTTCGACATGATCGGGTCGGGCCGCACGAAGATCGAGACGGACGACCAGTTCGCCACCGCCCTTGAGGTGTGCAAGAAGCGCGGCATCGACGCGCTGGTCATCATTGGTGGGGACGACTCCAATACCAACGCAGCGCTCCTGGCGGAGTACTTCCGGGACCAGGGAAGCGACATACGGGTGATCGGTGTGCCCAAGACGATCGACGGCGATCTGAAGAACGAGTACGTGGAGTGCTCCTTCGGTTTCGACACGGCGGCAAAGACATACTCGGAGCTGATCGGCAATCTCGCCCGGGACGCGAACTCCGCCCGGAAGTACTGGCACTTCATCAAGCTCATGGGACGCTCGGCGTCGCACATTGCCCTGGAGTGCGCTCTGCAGACTCACCCGAACATCTGCATCATCGGCGAAGAGGTCGCGGCAAAGAGCCAGACCCTCGATACCATCGTCGACGAGATTGTTCATGCCGTGAAAACCCGCAGTGACAATGGCTACAACTACGGCATTGTGCTGGTGCCCGAGGGGCTGATCGAGTCGATCCCGGAAATGAAGGGAATGATCGGCGAGATGAACGACATCCTCGCCACCGAGGCGCAGTACTTCGAGACCCTCCACACCTTCGAGGAGCAGGCGTCATGGATCAACAAGAAGCTCGGCCGCGATGCGTCGTACGTGTTCTCATCGCTCCCTGATGAGATTCAGCGGCAGCTCCTCATGGACCGGGATCCCCACGGAAACGTCCAGGTCTCCCGTATAGAGACGGAGAAGCTCCTGATCGAGATGGTGGACACGCGCCTGGGTGAGATGAAGAGCGCCGGCAAGTTCGACGGCAAGTTCAGCGCCCTGCAGCACTTCTTCGGATATGAGGGTCGCTGTGCCTTTCCCTCCAACTTCGATTCCGACTACTGCTACTCCCTGGGATATACGGCGTACGCCCTCATTGCCAACGGCCTGACGGGCTACATGGCTGCGGTGCGCAACCTCGCGAAACCGGTATCCGAATGGCAGGCGGCGGGTATTCCTCTGACCATGATGATGAATCTGGAGCAGCGGAAGGGAAAGAAGAAACCCGTCATCAAGAAGGCGCTGGTCGAGCTCGATGGGCGACCCTTCCGGGAGTTCGCCTCCAGGCGCGATACCTGGGCGGTCCACAACAACTACCTCAATCCCGGCGCGATTCAGTACTTCGGGCCCGAGGAGGTTGCGAACCAGCCGACCATAACCCTGAAGCTCGAGCGGTTGTAGTCGCAGCCACGGCCCGGGCCCGTGGGCGCCTCGGTACCGCGCGCGGGAGCACGGCCCCGTGTGGCCGCTCAGTCACGTAGCGACCCGGGCTTCAGAACCCGGGCGTTGGCGGCGGCGCATTCATGGCCGAAACGAAGCGCTTCCAGGAGGGGACCACCCTCCAGGTGGCGATAGATGAAGCCCGCAGCGAACGCATCCCCCGATCCGGTGGCATTCAGCGGTTCGATCTCAATGGGCGGATCTTCGCGGACCTCACCCTCCTCCACGTAGAAGGTCGATCGCGGCCCCCGCGTGACAATGGGTACGACCCCGTGTTCGTGGTGGATGGCGATCATCTGCTCCCTTACCGCATCCAGAAGCTCCTTGTCGGCACCGTGCTCGCTCACACCGCCGGCGGGTACCCGCTCCGGAAGAAAGGTCTGTACGAACTCCGCAATATTGGGCTTGATGAAGTGCGGACCACTCGACAGCGATTGCACCAGGTCGTCTCCACGGTAGTCCGTCAAAACGACAATCCCGTGGCGCCGCGCCTCCGCGACCATCCATGGGTAGAGGCTCGATG
>CAZZIE010000043.1:0-31828 GCA_964654185.1 uncultured Spirochaetaceae bacterium
GCGCGGCCCGGCCTACCTTCCGCAGTTTATGCAGGTGTGAACGGGAGGCCCGGGGCTGCCCCCTTCCCGGGGGGACTCTTCCAGCGACGGCCGGTCGCAGGTTTCCCCAAGGTTCGGGCCACTTGCGTTTTCTTGACAGGAGGGGGTCCGGCGGATACTTTTGCACGAGATGTCCAGTCGGGAACCTTTGCACATTTTCCACCTGTACCGCAAAGACGGTACGTCTCTGTTTCTACACCCCTTTCTGGATCGACAGAAGGTTATAGAGCGTCTCGACAAGGAGGAGCTCGAGGGACTGTACGGCAAGGAGCCGCGAGTCGAGTCGCTCACACTCTTCCGCAATGAGCTCTATCGAATCATCGAGGAGGAGGTGAAGAGCTGGGTATCTGAGGCTCGCTTCATTCCGCGCTTTCTCATGTCGGCGGGGATTTTCGTCGTGGCGTACTTTTTCCTCACCTTCGTTGTTCGGGACCCTCTTCCCATGGTAGATGAGCTGGCGATCTCTCTCGGAGGTGGTATTCTCGCGTACATCCTCCTGGGCCGGCGAGACATGCGATCCCAGTCGGCCCTCAAGAAGCGCATCGCTCTGAGGCAGAAGGTCGACAACATTCGATTCGTCGAGTCGGATTTCGTGAAGGAAGTGGAAGAGGCTCTTCATGCAAAGGAGAACGAATCTACGGATTCGCTGGTTACCACTCTCGAAGCGGGAGAGGTTTCGTCGCTGACGAACCCGGAGAGCGACGTCGCCCGGGAGCTTCTACACTACCTGGAGGTGAAGTTCCGGTCCGGAGAATACAAACGTCAGGAGAAGAAACTCCTGGAAAAGAAACGGGACAAGGATATCGACGGCGTCAAGCGATGGGTTCAGCTCCGCAAGGTCGACTTTCCGCTCTTTGCCCTTTACGTGAATCTCAAGCGCCGACAGGCGCGCAAACCCTGACAAGAGCCACCGTACCGGTGCTACTCTCCTTCACCCTCCGCACCTTCGGCGTCTGCGCGGGTGTTCTCGTTGGTTGAGCCGTCCGTTCCGGCAGCGCCCTCCGTGGTTGTGCCCTCAGTGCCCTCTGCGCTCTCGGCGTCTCCGTTGGCCGGGTCGGCTCCGTTTTCTCCGTCCGCGCCTTCTCCGGTAGCGCCGGCGTCATCTTCCTGCGGCAGAGAATCTCCGGGTGCATCGAGGTCGTCCGGCGTCTCAGGCTCCTCGGGCGTCTCCGGCACGAGTTCCTGCTCGCCGCGTCGGATGTCCTCCATCCGCGACTGCAGGTTCTGCATGCGGCTTGCGGTCTGCAGGGTCTCTTCGGCGGGGGAGAAGGTCGGGTCGAGCTCCAGTGCGCGACGCGACAGCTCCATGGCGCGCTCGAGATTCCCGTCTGCGAACGCGACGAGGGCATCCAGGTAGAACTCCTCGACCGTGGCCCGGCGCTCCGCCCGGCCCTTGTCCCCGAAGTCGAAACTCGCCTGGAGGCTGAAGCGATCCGCCTCGCCGACCTGGGTGGTGATGTCCGCTGTCTGGTTGATGAAGAGATCAATGTCGTTGATCGAGACGGAGGCGCCAAGGGTAAGCCGAGGATTGCCGCCCTCAAGGGCGAAGCCGCCATGCGCCGTCAGGAAGTCCGTAATGGTCACCGACGTGCCCCAGGCGAACTCAAGGCTCGTGTCTCCCACGTCGCCGAAGAGCGACACGGGCCTGGTCAGATCGAAGGCGAGGATCAGCGGCCGGATCGGCGAGTAGGCTATTCCCAGGGTTGCCTCGGTCGGCAAGGGGTCGGTGATTGTGGTCGTGTCATCGGCCAGGCTTTCGGTCCCGAGGTTTGCCGGTGTTCCGACGTTTCTCAGGACGAGTCCGGCGGAGAAGTTACGATCCCTTGATGAGTAGAACTTAAGAAAGTCCACACGAGTCAGAAGTCCCACGTCCCCCATGACAACGAAGGAGGACTGGGCCGGGGCAATCCGCTCCGCAACATTACGGTAGGCGGCCTTGAGGTTCGCCCCCAGAGCCAGGCCGTGGAAGTCGAAGCTGTGGAAGAAGTTGTACGATAGGTTCAGGCCGAGGACGCTCTCGGTGTAGCGGATGGCGGCGTTCTCCTGGATACCGCTCAGGTCGTACGGCGTGAAATTCACGTGCAGAACCTTCATTCCTGCGGCCACCCCGAGATGCTCGAAACGCTCGGTATAGAAGAGCCCCTCCAAGGCTGCGTCCGCAATGACGTTGTTGTGCCACACCGCCAGTTCAGTCACGTCGAGGCGCGAGCTCGCTGCCGGATTCGCTTCGAAGAAGCTGATGTCCCGGGCAACGGCGGTATAGGCTCCCGCCATGCCTTCGTACTCGCCTCCGACGGGCATGAGCAGGATCGGAAATGCTGTTTCCCCCTGGCCCCCGGCGATCTGATTCTGGATAATCGAGCCGTCGATGTCGTAGAAGACGTCTGCTGCGCCCACTTCGACCGGATAGAAGAGCGAGGTGGACAGAATTAGCGTGGCGACAACGACGAAACCGCGGCGTTTCATGTTATAATTAAAGATAGCATAACAAAATCCGTGCAACCAACCGTATCCTGACGATTATTGTCGGCACCTTCAGGGGAGGGGAAAAGAGAGTCGATACTGTAACTACGAATACGGTGCCTCGCCGATGACAGCGAACCTATCCACCTTCGCACGAATAACTCTCATTGCGTTCGCGCTCCTCGCCGGCGTGGCGATCGGAGTTTACGCGTCGGGGCAGCAGGAAGACCCGCTGGAGGAGGCGCGCCGCCTGGTGGCGGAAGGACGCCTGAACGAAGCCATTCTCGTCCTCCAGGAGGCGGTCCGTGAGAATCCGGAGCAGATTCAGGAGGCCGAGGAGCTTCTCGAAAAGGTCCGCAGCATTCGCGGTGACTACAACGACCTCTTCGAGGAGCTCATCGACAACCTCATCAACAACCCTGACGACATAGAAACGACGCTGGAAATCATCGATCAGATGGAGGAACTCGATGAGTTCCCGAACGAACGGGTTCAGGAGCAGATTACGGACGCGCGAATCATCGCGCAGCTCGCCTTCGACCGCGACGTGGCGGCGAACATCATGGAGGACGCCCGGGTACTTCTTGACAACCAGGAGTACGCCCAGGCGGTGGAGCGCTATCTCACCGGCTTCGATCTGCAGCGGCAACGCTTCGAAGAGCGCGACTACCCCGATCCGATCGTAGAGAGTGCGAACAGCGCCATCCAGCAGGTGCAGGAAGCGGCCGGCCGTTTCGTTGATACACGCGCGCAGTTCCTCGCGCAGGAGGAGCGTCTGATCTCCTCCGTGGCTTCCGAGGATCTTCCGACAGTACAGGAGGACCATCCCCCGTATGCGGAGCGTTTCGAGAATGTCGCGGCACTGGAAGCGGACCTGCTGGAAGCCTTCGAGCTGATGCGGGAGTTGCGTTCCCAGATCGCCGGACTTAATCCGGACGATCCGGTTGACTGGCATCTCCGCCTCATCAGCCAGTTCACCTACGGGCCCGACGAAGAGGGGACCGAGGGGATCTTTCGCGCCATGGAGCTCTTTCTCTTCGATTCGCGCACTCGGGTGGCCGAACAGTACCGGAACACCCAGGCGACCATTTGGGATCGAGCCCGGACGGTTCTGTCGGAGATGGAGTACGATGAGGCGGCGGCGGAGTTCGATCTGCTCTCCGGAATCGCGGAGATCGCCCAGGAGACCCTGGTTCTCGCGACGCCTGTTTCCGATACGCCTCAGATTGCGCTTCCCGAGGTATTGCCCGAGGTTCCGGAGCCGTTCCGGGATGCCTTCATCTCCGCACGGACAACGCAGGTTGCGGCGGATACTCAAAGCGAAGGAGCCGCCCTCGCAGCGCGGAATGCCGACATCCCGGACACCCTGCCGGAAGATCTCGGTGAGCTGGCGGAGCGACGCCGGACCCAGGCTGTCCTTGTGCAGGAGGCGCGGGCGCAACTGGCCAGGTGGAGCAGTTTCCTCGATGAACAGCTGGAAGCCGTGAACCGAACCGTGCCGGAGGTCGCTGCAACGCGTCGGGAGGCGACAACACAGCTCGCGAGCACGCAGGAACGCACCTTCATTGCCCGGGAGATCGAAACGGTGGATCGGATCGGCGAAATCCGACTTGCCGCGCTTCAGGACCGTTATGCGGAGATGGCGAGTCTCCTCGACGGTGGGGTAAGGCTGCTGGCGGGAGTTCCGCAGTCTACGCAAGAAGCTGCGGTTGCCTTTGTCACCGGCCGGAATGTACCTGACGGAGAGACCGGGGAGACCGGGGAGACCGGAGAGACCGGCGCCGTCCAGGAAGGTGCGGATGACGAAGGCGCCGGGGACGAAGGCGCTGGTGACGAAGCGGCCGGGGAGGACGCCGGCTCCGGCGAGGACGTCCAGGTGGACTATCGCTATCCAGACGCGGGTCTCAATCTCTTCCAGCGGGCGCAGACACAGTCTGCCGATCTCCAGGAGGACCTCCAGACCTTCGTCACCGACTTTGAAGAGGAGCCGGAATACGTCCGGACGTCGGACCCGGTCCAGGATCATCTGTCGGGCGCCCGGTCGCTCCTTGAAGATCTGAGCTCGACGCGCAATCAGCTGGCCGAGCGGATTGTAGAAGCGGAAAACCAGATTGCCCGATCACAGAACCTTCGGGAGGAGGGCGACCAGCTGGTTGCAGAAGCGCGCCAGGCGGTGCAACAGGAGGAGATCGAAGAGGCGCGGGAGCTCCTGGAGGATGCCCGGGACCAATTCTTCCAGGCGCTGGAGCTGCAGCAGGATGTAGCCTTCCGCCAGGACAGCGACCAGCTCGTTCAGCAGCTCGGTGAGGAGATTCTTGAAGCGGAGAACCAGATCGTCGTGCGCCGGACCCGGCAGCTCGTCCAGGAGGCTGAGAATCAGTACGAGGCGGAGCGATATCAGGTGGCCTTCGATACGCTTATTCAGGCCCGGGAGACCTGGGCCCGCACCCACGCAAACGATCCCAACCCGGAGGTTGAGAGTCTGTTGCGGTATGTGAACGCTGCTCTCACCCTGGAGGGCAGCCGGGAGCTGGCGGAGACCGAGCCGCTCTATCCCGTCCTCAGCAACTACCTCTACGTTGCCCGGGAGGACTTCTTTGAGGCGCAGGAGCTTCTCAACGAGGGGCGCGAGCAGGCGGCGGACCGCCGGCTGGTCCGGGCGGACGACAATCTCACCAACGTGACGGCGGTGCGGCCCCTGAACTGGGAAGCCCGGGTCCTGAAGCTGCGGATCCTCCAGCTCCAGGAAGCGGAGAACTTCGACGAGATTTTCGAGCGCCGCTATGAGGATGCCCTCGATCAGCGCGAGGAGAACCCCCAGGAGGCGCTCACGGCGCTGGAAACTCTCGCCGCACTCAATCCCGACTACCCCGGATTGCGCCAGGCGATCATCGACCTCGAGATCGAGCTCGGTATCCGGCCCGACCCGGTTACGCAGGCGCAGATTGCCGAGTCGAATCAGCTCTATCAGGAGGCGCAGAACATCGTTCAGGGGAATCCCGGGCAGGCGCAGGTTCAGGCAGCCATCTCGCTTCTCGAGGAGGCGGTGTCTCTGAACCCCGACAACGATCAGGCAAAGATCCTTCTCGATGAGCTGCGTATCGGCCTTGGCGGGAGGGCAACCGTTGCGCTATCGTCCGAGGACGAGCAGCTCTTCAGGCGCGCCCAGCAACTCTTTGTCCAGAACAACGTTGCTCAGGCCTACGCGATCGTCCAGCGTCTGCTCCAGGACGAGAACAACCAGGTCTATGCGCCGCTTCTGGAGCTGGAGCGCCGCATCACCGCGCGATTGGGAATATGAGGCATCAGCCACTGCGTAACCACGAATCAGCGCCTCTTGCGAGTCTGCATCACCGCACGTCGTCGAAGCGTGCGGGATTCCCTTCGTCGCCCCCTGTCGCCGCGTGCCGCCGGATGGCGGCAATCGTGGTGCTGCTTGTGGCAATGGCGGGGCTCGCCCGGGGGCAGGAGCTCGACCTGGACGACCGTGGCCTCTACTTCGAGCCGCCCCGGGAGCTGGTTCCCGCAACGGCGCGATTCCCGGATGCGCACACCGCGGATGATTTCATCGTTGTGGTGTATCAGGAGATCGTTCGAGAGGGCCCGGAGTCCGGAGACATCTACATAAGCCTGCAGACCTCTTCCACGGGGCGCGAGTGGTCTCAGGAGCAGCGCGTCATCGGTCCCATTCCGCTGCGAACTGAGACGGCGCCGCAGGTGTTCGCGTCAACCGTCGGCCCCGGCGGGGACATCTTCGTTGTTGTTGCGGAGTCTGCGACGACGACCAGGGTCTACCGTTCCGACGATCGCGGCCGGAGCTTTGAGGAAGTTGCCGCCCTGGCGACGGAGGTTACGAGCGTATCGCCGCGGCTCTTCGTCGCGTCAGACGGGGGCATCCTCCTCTTCGTGAACCAGAACATCGGGCTCACTCAGACGATTCTCTCTTCCTCCTCCGACGACGGGGACGAGTGGACCTCCTTTCAGCCCCTCGTGGCGGAGGAACAGGACCTTCCCTTCAACTTCCTTCCGGATCACACCGCATACAACGGCCGCGACTACGTCGTTTTCCAGAGCTTCAACCCGAACGAGTCCACCAACTACCAGATCTACTCGAAGGTGAGCCTCGACGGTGGCCGGACATGGTCGGAGGCCACGCTCGTTACCGACTTCACCTCCGATCCGGAGGCGGCGGACTACCTGGTCTACGACAATCAGCGGCCTGACATAGATACCATCAACGGGACTCTGGCCATGGTCTGGGAGCGCCAGCGCCGGGGCGGTCGCAAGGAGGTCTTCTACGGCGAGCTCAACTCGGAGGGGACCTTCAGAACCACCCCGGAGCGCGCGAGCCTGGCCACGGATACGGCGAACTTCCCGCGACTACTCCGCCATGAAGGGGAGACCTACGTCGTGTGGTTCACCAATCCCCGGGGGAACGCCGACATCACCCTGGCTGCGCGCTCCGGCGGGCTCTGGCTCTCGACCAGGTTGAGCCCGCGCACCGGTGTATCCTCCTTTGCGCGCCCTCTGGTGGCCAACGGGCGGCTCCACGTCTTCTGGCAGTACGAGCCCGCCGACGGGAGCGCCCGGATCACCTACATGGAGCCGGACCAGCGCGCTCTCGCGCCCGAGCCGACGCCGGTGAATCACGTCGCAGGCCGACGCTCCGGCAACACCGTCGCCGAGTACCGCTGGAGCCCGCCTGAGGACCCCTCCGGCATTCGCGGGTACAACTACGTCTGGTCCCGGGATCCCAATGCGACGGTGCCGCAGGAGCTCTCCTACTCATCTCAAACGACGAGCGACAGCTTCCGGGCGACCGAGGACGGACCGTGGTATTTCCGCATTGCCGCGGTGGATCGCGCCGGTAACTGGTCCGAGCCGGTTACCCGGGAGTTCTTCCGGGACACGACGCCTCCGCCGCCGATAACCTTCGAGCGGCCACCCGTCGACGAGGAGGGCTTCCTCGCCTCCAACACGTTCTCGCTCTCCTGGCAACCGCCTGAAGCGCCGGACCTGGCGGGGTATACGGTATCCTTCGACCGGATCGGCGGCGCCGAGGCCACCCCGACGACGGTCTCCCTGCCGCCCGCCTCGGTCCCTCAGCAGGTGCTCACCACCGCCACCGCCCTCTCCCGGACGAATGCGGACAACGGACTGTGGCGCCTCTCGGTGGCACCGGTCGACGAGGTCGGCAATGTCGGGGAGGTGCAGTCGATCGTCGTGCGACTGAACAAGTACATCCCGACGACACAGGTCTTCCGCATCGCGTCGGAACGCGACATCCTGGGACGCTACCGACTGAGCGTTGCCGGCCGCGGCTTCACGGCGAACGGCACCATCGACCGGGTGATCCTGGATGCGGACGGGAGCGAGCCCTACGACTACGTTTTCGACCCCGCGGAGGACTACCGGCTGGTCAGCGACCGGGAGATCGCCGGGCTCACCGTCTCGGATATCGAGACGGGGTCGTACCGGCTGGGCCTGCGCCACACCGAGCGGGGCACCTACTTTCCGCCCCAGCAGCTCACCTTCGAGGAAACCGGCGTCATCACCTTCGGGGACTACACCGTCCGATACGCCCCGCAGTACGCCATGCGGTCGCCGGTACTCTTTGTCTTCCAGGGCTCCTGGGCCCTGGTTTGGACCGTCGTTGCCGTCATGATCGGCATCATGATCTTCTCTTCGTTTCGCCTGGCCGGCGTGGTCCGGGACAGCCGGCAGTTGCAACAGAATGTCCAGGCGCTCATTGCGGGAGACGCGCTCTCGATTGAGAAGAAGCGCCAGAGGTTGGAAGAAATGAGACGAACAGGCATTGGATTGCGCGTGAAGTTCGCGCTCTTCGTGGTCGTTCTGGTTGTCGCCGTCGTTGTCGGGGTTGCCGTCGTCCTGGGCAACGCCTCCCTCGAACGGCAGGAGGCCACCCTGGGCCGCGGACTGGAACAGCGCATCGAGGTGCTCCTGCGCAGCGTCTCCAGCCGCGCCGAGAACGCCATGCTCAACCCAAACGAGAACCGTCTGGACCTCCAGCTCCTCACGGCGCAGAGCGAGGTCATGGATGAGATCCTCTACGTCACCTTTACGGGTCCCAACGTGAACGGCAGCGGAACCAACTACGTCTGGGCGACGAATGACCCTGCAATAGATCCTGATATCGATGCTGACGATGACCCGGAAGCGCGGCTCCAACGCGAGCTGGACACGGCGACCCTGGTGCCCGGGGAGTCTCGCATTCAGGATCCCGCCACCGAGGCGGTGAACGCGCTCTTCGAAGAGCTCAACCAGGAGGCGCGGGAGGCTCTCGGGGACATTCCGCGCAACATCCAGGAGCTCAACCAGGAATTGACGCAGCTGGTCCTCCAGGGTGCCGAGGAAGACGATCCGGAGCTGACCAACCTGGACAACACGAGGCGGGAGCTCGAAGTCGAGCTCAACGAGATTCTCAATCAGGTGGGCGGCGTGGTTCGGAGCACGCCGCAACTGAACGCCCAGGACCTCTCCCAGGACCAGCGGCGCTTCGTCTTCTACACGCCGGTCATGGCGTGGAACACCGGCGAGTCTCCGGAGGTTGCGCGGTACTACCGCGGCACCGTGCGCATGGGTGTCTCGACGGATCTCATTCTGCAGGAGATCCAGACGGCGCAGCGGGACCTCCTGATCAGTACCGCCGTCGTCGCCGCGATCGCCGTGGCGGTCGGGGTCGTCGGCGCCCTTCTGCTGGCGACCATCGTCGTCATTCCGATCAACCGTCTGGTTCGCGGGGTCGAACTCATCCGGGACACCGAGGATAAGGAGCAGCTCGGAGAGCATGTGATCAACGTGCGGACCCGGGATGAGCTCTCCGTGCTGGCGGAGACGGTGAACTCCATGACCCAGGGCCTGGTCAAGGCGGCGGCCACGAACAAGGAGCTTACCGTCGGTAAGGAAGTCCAGAAGATGTTCATCCCCCTGGAGGAGGACGAGAACGGCCGGAAGATGACCACACTGCAGCACAGCGAGGAGGGCGTCGAGCTCGCCGGGTACTACGAGGGCGCCTCGGCGGTATCGGGCGACTACTTCCGGTACGACAAGCTCGACGACCGCCACTACGCAATGATCAAGTGCGACATCTCCGGGCACGGCGTCGCTGCGGCACTCATCATGGTGCAGGTGGCGACTCTTTACACCTCCTTCTTCCGGGACTGGGCGACCCGGAAGAACGGCCAGAGTCTCACCGATCTGGTCGTGCAGGTGAACGACATCCTGGAGAGCATGTCCTTCAAGGGGCGCTTCGCTGCCTTTACCCTGGGGCTCCTCGACATCAAATCGGGCGACTTTCGGGTCTGCAACGCCGGGGACAACCTCATCGACATTCTGGACGGTGCCACCGGGCGTCTCGAGCAGCGGAAGCTGCCGAGCCCGCCGGCGGCGGGGGTCTTCCCGTCGGATCTGGTGGAAATGCGCGGGGGATTCCAGGAGGTGAAGCTGCGCCTGAAGTCCGGTGATACCGCCATTCTCTACACCGACGGTATCGAGGAGTCCATGCACATCCTCCGAGACCCGCAGTACAACGTTCACGCCGTCACCGAAGAGGATCACTCGAGCGGCCGCGTCCCCTCTGAGGAGTCCGACGACCCCCGGGCACCCAACAAGATCGATGTGGGCCAGCAGCGCGAGGAGTTCGGTACCTGGCGCATCTACGCGGTCGTGGAGGCGCTGCAGAAGCAGACGGAGTACCGGCTTAACCGGCTCTACGACCCCGACGGCCTCGATCTGCTATTCGATTTCACCGCGTGTGAGCCCACGCCTGAGAACATCGTGCTGGCGCTGGTCTCGGTGGAGAAGGTGTTCCGCCTCTACCGCCACCCGGAAGCGGGTCGCGACGACCGGGTGCGGGTGGACACGAAGATCGAGCGATTTCTGCGGCGCTATTTCAAGCAGTACGATGAGTACTTTCACCGCCCCCTGGATATCCAGGATCTCCCGGAGTATCGCTACTTCTCTCACCTCCGGGAGGATGAGCAGGAGGACGACCTTACCATCCTGGCCGTTCGCAAGCAGTGAAGCCGCGGTTTCTCCAGGTCGATACTGTGAATATGAAACGGAAATACAGGTTTCTGGTTGTCGCTTTCTCGCTCCTCGCGCTCCTTCTGGGCGCGTCCCCCCTCTTCGCCATCTCGATTGTGAACGATGGGGAGGGTACTCAGTACTTCTACGTATCGGAGCGGACGCCGAAGGAGATTCGCGCAACCATTGCGGATCAGCGCGAGCTCGAGAACTTCATTCAGAGCAACATGTTCCGGATGCGCTACATTCCCCCCGGAGCGGTGCGGACCGGCGTCTCGGTCCCCGCGGAGGGTGGTACGCTCGTGGTTCTTCACGTAACCCCCGGAGCCGCCGAGTACGAGGTTTCCCTCCACGAGGTCGAGGCGCGCACTGAAGAGATCAATCCCGCCCCGGTGGGTGAACCGCGGCTGGCGGCGGTGCAGGCGTTGGACATTCGGCTTCCCCGGGAAGTTGTGCGAATTGACAACCGATACGTTGACTGGGAGCCCATTGAGCCGATTTCGAGCTTCTCGGATGCAACGGCGCCGGACACCTTCACCCGGGAGCTCCCCGGCGAGACCGAGACGCTGGCGCTCGACGAGTCTCTGACGTGGCCGAAGGCGGGAACGCAGCTGGACGTGCTGAAGAGCGTACTCGGCGACGCCGCGCTCTACCTCTACGCCTCGGCGACGCGGGAGTTCGGGGATCGCACGTCGATTTTCCTGTACGCCTACCCCGACCGGGACGCGGACAGCCCGACGTTCACCCTGGAGATTCCCTTTGCGTCCCGAACGAACGCGGTGCTCCTGTGGCAACCCGCCCGGGAGACCCCGCGGGTGGTCGGAGACTTTGCCCGTGCGGGCTTCCTGGTGGAGGCGCGGGTCTTCCTCAACGCCCTGCCGGGAGGGGTAAAGTTCGTGGAAGGGGAGAACTCTTCATTCGACCTGACGACGACGTACCACCTTCCGAACCGCTTCGAGGAGTTCTTCCACACCACCGTCTATCTCTCGGAGGTACCAACCCGGGGAGCGGGGATGTGAGCAAGCGGAGCCGCTTCTACTGTGAGAACTGCGGCAAAGAGGTGCGTGCAAGCGCAAAGGTGTGTCCCCACTGCGGCCGGTTCTTCTCAGCCGTGCGCTGCCCGGTGTGCGGCTTCACGGGTGAGAGTCGCCAGTTTCTCCAGGGCTGCCCGAGTTGCGGGTACGCCGGCGCCACAGGACAGGCGGACCGGCCCGACGCGGGCTTCGAGGTCTACGATGTGGAGAGCATCTCCGGCCGCGCCGGTCGAGGAGGCGGGCGTGGCTCCCGCGGCGCCGCGGGACGTCCCCCGAGCCGGGGTGCGCCGCCCTGGATCTACTGGTTGACCCTGGCGCTCCTCGGAGTCTTCTTCGTGATCATGGCGGTCATCTACATGAGGTTGTAGGGATGGAACGACCAGTGCCGAAAGACCGTAAACATCGACCCAGATTCCTCTTTCCGCGCTGTGTCGTGAGCGTTGCGCTCGTAATGCTGGCAGCGGCTGCGCCGGCCTTCGCGCAGGAGAATGCCGGGGAGGAGACGGCGGTGCCGACAGGGTTCGACACCATTGCGCTGGGGGCCGCACGGAGCGAGGTGCGGGAGCTGCTTGAGGGCAACAGCTACTTCCGGTACCGCGGCGACCCCGACGTGAGTCTGCTGCCGTCCTCGCAGGATCGCGGCGTGATCGAGGCGGAAGGGCGCACCTTCATCGACCGCGCCTTTTTTCAGTTCAACGAGCAGGCGCTGTACATCATCATCCTGCAGCTGAATCCCGACCGGATGGACCATTACTCGGTCTACCAGTCCCTCGCGACGCAGTACGGAGAGGCGACCCGCGTCGGTCCGCAGGAGATCGTCTGGGAGTGGGAGAACGTGCGCCTCTCTCTGGAACGGCCGCTCACAGTGAAGTACATTGATCTACCGGTTTTCGAGGAGCTTCGCGGGGAGGCGCAGGTAGAGCGCTCCCTCCGGGAAGTCACCCGGGATCGCTTCCTCGAGGATCTCTAAGCGACTACGGCACCGCGCCGGGCCGCCGCGTCGGCGCGGCACCACGCCGGACCGGGAGTTGCCCTATGTCGGGAGGAAGTGTGAGTGTACGACAGGGAGTGCGGATCCTTATGACAATGCTGGCGCTCTCGTTGGCTGCAGGCGTCGCAGCGTGTCAGGGCGGCGCGGAGGATGTGCGACTCAGAATCGGCTCCTACCGCGTTACCGCGGAGATTGCGGACACCGAGGACGAGCGTCGCCGCGGCCTCATGTTCCGAGAGGAGCTTTCCGCCAATCACGGCATGCTCTTCGTCTTCCCCGACGAGGCGCCGCGGAGCTTCTGGATGCGCAACACCGAGATCCCCCTTTCCATTGCCTATATCGATGCGGACGGCCGCATCGTGAGTATTCACGACATGACCCCCTTCTCCGAGGAGCCGGTTCCGTCCCGGGGCGCGGCGAAGTACGCCCTGGAGGTGAACCAGGGCGAGCTCGCGGCCAACGGGGTGCAGGTGGGTGATGTCGTGGAGATTCCGGACTCAGTCGAGGCGGATTAGCGGCCGCTGCGTGCGGCCGCGGGCCGCCCGGGCGCTTGAGGGCCAGGGGGCGCTGGGCCGGCGCGGCCGCCGGCGCCGTGGCGGCTCAGTCTTCGGTGCTCCCGGCGTCGTCGCGCAGCTCCTCCAGCTCGGGAAAGAGCTCCAGCGCCGGCTTCTCGTCCTCACCGTCGGGCTCGTTGACCAGGATTTCGATGCGGCGCTCCACCTTGGAGAGGTCCTTTTCCAGGCTCTTCGCGAGCTTCATGCCCTCCTCGAAGGCGCCGACTGCCTCGTCCAGGGAGACGTCACCGCCGCGGATCTGCGTAACAAGCTCTTCCAGCCGTTCCAGTCGTTCCTCAAAGCTTTTCACGGGTTCGTGTCTCCTTTACCTGGGCATCCAGTTCCGATCCGGCGAAGATGACGCTGACCTCCTCCCCCGCCGCGGTGCTCGCGGCGTCGGTTATCACGGTTCCTTCCTCTTTGCGCCGGACAATGGCGTAGCCGCGGTCCAGAACGCCCTGGGGCGAAAGGGCGGTCAGGCTCTCGGTGAGCCCCCGCAGGTGCGTCCGGCGCTCCTTCACGAGTGCACTCGTCGCGTAGACCAGGGATTCCCGGGCGTCGTCGAGGCGCAGCATGTAGGGCTGCAGGAGCGCTCGAAAGGTGTGGTGGAGCGACTCCGGCGTGAACTGCCGCGCCGCCGACCGCGCCCGCCGGACAATGGAGCCGAGGGTGTAGATCAGGGCGCGGCCGTTGTCCAGGATGCGCTGGCGCACCTCCACCTGCTGTGCGCTCACCAGCTCCGCCGCGGCGCTGGGCGTCGGGGCGCGAACATCCGCGGCGAGGTCGCTGAGGGCGACGTCGATCTCGTGGCCCACCGCGGAGATGATTGGTGTCTCCGCCGCGGCGACGGCTCTCACGACCACCTCCTCTGAAAATGGGAGCAGATCCTCGATCGAGCCGCCGCCGCGGGTCACCACGATGACGTCTCCCAGACGCAGGCGGTCGGCCCGGGCGATCTGCGCCGCGAGCTTTTCCGCCGCTTCGCTACCCTGGACGGGGGAGGGGACCACGACAACGTCGATCCCGGCGTGGCGGCGTCCGAGGACCTGTACGAAGTCGCGAATGGCCGCGCCGGTGGGCGAGGTGACGACGGCAATCCGTTCGGGAAAGGCGGGAAGCTCCTGCTTGCGCTCCGCATCAAAGAGGCCCTCCGCCGCGAGGGCCTTCTTCCTCTGCTCGAGCATGGCCAGAAGCTGCCCGACCCCCGCGAGCTGCAGGTCCTCGACAATGATCTGGTAGGAGCCGCGCTTCGCATACACCGAGATGGAACCGCGCGCCCGCACGAGCATGCCGTCCTCCGGGCGGAAGGTGACGCGGTTGGTGCGCCCGCGGAACATCACCGCCTGGATGACTGCGTCCTCGTCCTTGAGGGAGAAGTACCAGTGCCCTGCACCTGACGCCTTGAAGTTGGAGACCTCCCCCTCAATGGTGACAACCGGGAAGGTCGCCTCCAGGGCCGCCTTGATGAGATTGGTGATCTCCGTTACGTGATAGATGCGACCGCCGTCGTTCATGCCCGGGGTATGCATAGTGTGGAGACTATCTTTTCGTCGTGATAAACTCAACAAACTGCGCGCGGAAGGACCCCGGCCTGGGAGAGGAGCCCGTTCTTGTCGACTGGAATCTGCATCAATGCCACACACCTGAACCGCTACGCCCGTGAAGATCTCGGAGGCGGGAAGAGCGCCCTGGACCGCGTCGCCGCTTTCGTATCGGCCGCCGCAAAGGTGCTCGGCGACGAAGCAGCGGAACCGCGCGTGCTGGTGGGGCCCGACACGGAGGTCGCACAACTGCCCGAGAAGTGGCGCCGTACCTCTGTCGACGGGAACAATGAGGGAACCTTTCTCGACGCCCTTGCAGGGGTCTCCGGTGATCTCGATCGCGTCCTCTACATACAGGCAGATACCCCTTTTCTTGATATCGATGCCGCCGGGCGTGTGCTGAACCTGCACCGCGACTACTTCGCGCAGTTCACCGGCTCCGACGGCTACCCCCTCGGATGTGTTCCGGAAGTCTTCGACGGCGACTTCCCGAATCAGATTCGCCGTCTCGCGAAGGAGGGAGAGGCGCCGCCCCGGGAGCTCTTCCCGGTGGTGCTCCGGGACGTCAACGCCTTCGACGTCGAGACCATGATCGCGACGACGGACGCCCGACCGCTTCGTCTGGACTTCGCCTGCAACTCCCGGGCTGGACTCGAGCTGTGCCGACGATACCGGGATTACCTGGGAACGCCGGCGGACGATCTGGCGGCGGCGGTTGTTGCAACGCAGGATCGTCTGCGAATCCTCCCGGCGTACGCCGCCGTACAGGTGGTCGGGGCGCATCCCCAGCGCGTCACGTATCTGCCGCAGGAAGCGGCGGGGATCGCGGTGGCTGCGAGCGCCGCCGGCGCGGCCGCCGCGGAAATGCCCCTCGACCGCTTCACCGCCCTTGTCGACGAGCTCGAACGCTTCAGCCCGGGGATCGTCGTGCAGGTCTCCCTCTGGGGGGAGGTGGGGCTCCACTCCGCAGTCGGCGAGCTCATTGCCGACATGGAGGCGCGCCGCGACTCCTCCCTGCTCCTGGAGACCTCCGGGGCCGGCTGGAGCGCCGAGGCGCGACGCGCTCTTATGCAGACTTCCCTGAAGCGGACGCGGGTTATTGTCGATCTGGACGCGGCGACGGAGGAGGTGTATCAGGAGCTCCGCGGTGAGGGCTTTCAGGAGGCCAAAGGCTTCGCCGGAGAGCTTCTCGAAGCGCACGGGGAGCGCGCCTACGTCCGGGCGACCCGGATGAAGGAGAACGCCGCCGATGTGGAGAGCTTCTACCGGGAGTGGAAGGAGCGCACGGAGAACGTCATTGTGCAGAAGTACGATCACTTCTGCGGGGTGCTCCCGGACCGGCGGCTTGTGGACATTTCCCCGGTGGAGCGCACACCCTGCTGGCACCTCAAGCGCGATCTCTACGTCCTCCTGGACGGGGCGGTCCCCATGTGCCGGGAGGACCTCAATTGCGAACACCTGCGGGGCAACGTCTTCGAGGATGGGGTCGAGGCGGTATGGCGCGCCAACGAAGCGGCGTACCAGGCGCACGTCGGCGGCACCTACCCGAACCTCTGTCAGAACTGCGATGAGTACTACACGTTCAACTTCTGAACAGGTCGGCCCCTACACGGTGGTCACCGGCGGACGAACCGACCGTCCGACCGAGGGAAGCTCGCTCCTGTCCGCGGTGGTTCTCGGCCGGGAGGCGAAATTCAACCGCCCCGCGGTGATTCGAACTCTGGAGCGGCACGGAGTTGCCGAGATCGTCGCGGTGGAGCCGGCAGCATCGGCCTATGAAGTGGAATCCCTCACGCGATCCTTGCCGACGGTGCGGTTCCTGCTGCTCCAGCGCCCCTTCAGTGTGGGGGAGCAGATCAACGCCGCCATGGGGGAGCTGCGGACGCGGTACGTCCTGGTGATCTGGGACGACACCCTGGTGGAGGCGCTGCCGACCCAGCTGGACGACCTCTTTGCCCCGGAGGGCGTGATTGCTCTGGTACCGGAAGTGCGCGGACCCGATCGCGAGGAGGTCCCGACGGTGGTGGCGCCGGCGTCGCAGGGGCCGCGCATGCGCGTCCTGACCCTGCCGCGGGAGCGCGACGGCCAGCAGACGCTCTATCCCGCCGACTTCGCCGGTATCTACCATCGAGAGCGCTTCCTGGATGCGGAGGGCTACGATGCGGATATTCCCCAGAGCCACTGGCAGAAGCTGGACTTCGGCTTCCGCCTGCACATGATGGGCTACACCGTCGCCCACCCCCCGGGTTTTCGCGTCGCCCTGCGGAACCCGCCGCTACCGGAGGACACCACCCCCGGCGAGAGCTATCTGCGCTTCTTCCTGAAGAACCTCGGCGTCACCGTCCAGAACGGCCGGGCGCGGCTGCGGCGGCGCAGCCTCTGGACGCTGCTCTGGAAGACCGGCACCTTCTCCATGACGACCCTTCGGCTCCACCGCGAGGTTAAACGGTGGCTTTCCGAACGCCGATACTTATTTCAGCGAGATGCACACGATGTCATCCGGACATGGGGGGACAAGAGGTGAGCGGCACAGCTGAGATGACCGGCGTTTTTCTGCAGGTACGACTGGACTCGAACCGCCTGCCTGCCAAGGCCTTGCTGGAAATGGCAGGCGTTCCTCTCATCGGTCACGCCATGAAGGCCTTACAGGGGATCGATGCCGACGCCCACGCCCTGGTGACCGAACGCGACAGCGCCGACGCCCTTCGCCCTCTGGCGGAGGAGTACGGCTTCGATCTCTTCGTCGGTGACCCCGACGACGTCCTGGAGCGCTACGCCTCAGCGGCTGCGCACTACGGCGTCGAAACGGTTGTGCGCGCCACCGGGGACAATCCTCTGGTCTCCGGAGTCATGGCGCGGCGGATCCTCGCGATTCATCGGGAGGTCGGTTCGGATGTGAGCGGCTTCGACGAGCTCCCCCTGGGCACCGGGGTGGAGGTCATTTCCGCCTCCGCGTTGGGAGCCGCCGCGGCGGAGGCGACGGACCCCTACGAGCGGGAGCACGTGACGCCCTTCATGTACCGGCGGCCCGTGCGGTTCCGGATTCACCGCATCCCTGCACCGGCGGAGTACCGATTCCGCCAGGGCCGGGTGACCGTGGACACGCCGGAGGACTTCCACTTCGTTCGGGAGATCGTCGAGGACCTCTATGACGGCACGCCCATCGAGATCGACGAAGTCGTGGCGTGGCTCGCCGGCTCCCGGGCGCATCGAGACATCAGGAGAATGGCCTGAGCCGATGCTCTACTTCGTGCCGGAAGTCGCCGTCGGGCACGGTCTCGGACACGTCCACAGGGACTCGGTGGTCGCCGCGCGGTTGAATCCCCCCGGAAGGGTGGTCGTTCCGCCCGCCACCGATCCTGAAGAGCGAGCCCACCGCGCCGCCATTGCCAATCACGTCGCATCCCTTGGAGCACATCTCATTGAAGCGGTCCCGGAGGAGGCTACCGGAACCATTGTCGTCGACCGGCGCACCGTCACGCGGGCGGAGATCGAAGCGCTCCCGCCGGGGTGTACAACTGTCGGCATTGATACCGCCGGACCGGCGAGGAATCTTCTCGACGCGGTGGTCGACGCGCTGCCGGGCCTGGGACGTGGAGCCGGCCCCATGGGTGGCGGCGCCCACGGGGGTGCGAACGAGGCGGGGGTCTTCCTGCCGGCGCTTCCGGCGAACCGCCGGACCGAGCTGCCGGCGCTTCCGGAGCGCATCCTGCTGGCCTTCGGCGGGGAGGACCCCGCCGGGCTTACGCAGTTGGTCCTGAACGGGCTGCTGCGCCGCGGCCTTGCCGCAGAGGGCGCCGTCGCGGTCGTGCAGGGTCCCCTCAACGACCGCGCGCCGGAGGGCGCCGGTGAGGTCATCCGGGCGCCGGAGAACCTGCGAGAATTGCTTGCGGCGTACGATCTGGTGATTGCGAGCTACGGTCTCACCGCCTTCGAGGCGCTTGCGGCGGGGTGCCGGGTGATCCTGGTCAATCCGACGAGGTATCACGAGGCGCTGGCCCGGCGCGCACGTGTGCCTTCTGCGCGCGTGCGGTCCGCGCCTGTGCCGTCCTCGGGAGTGGCTGCGGCGGGTGGACGCAGCGCGCGTGGGCGGGGCGTGCGGTGGGGGCTGCTGAGACGCTGGCTGAAGGAGCCGGGTGCCCTGGACCGCGCGTTGGCGCAGGCGGCGCGGCCGGCGGAGCGGGAGCTCGCGGCGGTGCTTCAGGATTACGCCGAGGCGGATGCCCTGGGGTGCCCCGTCTGCCGGCGTCGCCGGAACCCTGTCATTGCCCGGCTTCGGCGGCGGAGCTACTTCCGCTGCGACGACTGCGGGATGGTCTATCTGACGGGGTTCGACCGGGACGACACGGCCTACGATGAGGCCTACTTCTTCGAGGAGTATCGCGCCCAGTACGGGCGGACCTATCTGGAGGATTTCGAACACATTGCCGCCATGGGACTGCGCCGTCTGACCGTGATTGATGAGCTGCTCGGGCGGGGAGGGCGTGCGGTTGCCCCGGGCGACCGGGGGCTGCTCGACGTGGGGTGCGCCTACGGGCCCTTTCTCCAGGCGGCGGCCGAGCGCGGGTATCAGCCCTTTGGCATCGACCCGGCAGCGGAGGCGGTGGCGTACGTGAGATCGACCCTGGGCTATTCCGCGGCGGTGGCTGCGGCCGGGCGCGGCGACCCGGAGGAGCTCTTCGGGCGCCGCCGCTTTGATGCGGTGACCATGTGGTACGTCATTGAGCACATTGACGATCTGGAGACGGTGCTGTCGTGGCTGGCGGACCTGGTGCCGATGGGGGGCGTCTTCGCCTTCTCCACGCCCAACGGCGACGGCGTGTCGGCGCGGCGCGATCTGCTGCGCTTTCTTGCACGGAGCCCCCGGGATCACCGGACCATCTGGACGCCGGCGATCGCGGAAGGGGTGCTCCGGCAGTTCGGGTTTCGCCTCCAGAAGGTGCGGATCACCGGGCACCATCCCGAACGCTACCGGCTGGGGGAGAAGCTTCCGTGGATGCGCCCGCTCCTGCTACAGTGGAGCCGTCTCCGTGGGAGGGGCGACACCTTTGAGGCCTACGCGGTGAGGGGAACCGGATGAAGCGCATCATGATACTCGGCGCCGGCGTCATGCAGCTCCCCGCCTTCGAGGCGGCGCGGCGCTGCGGCTGGGAGAGCATTGGGGTCGATGGGAACCCGAACGCCCCCGGCGTGCCCCTCGCCGACACGTTCCTGCAGATAGACCTGAAGGATACCGCGGCGATCGTTGCGGCGGCGCGGGAGGAGCGTCGTGGGCGCGGTCTCGACGGTGTGTTTACCGTGGGTACCGATTTCAGCTATCCCGTAGCGGCCGCCGCGGCGGAGCTCGGTCTTCCCGGGGCGCCGCCGGAAGCGGCGAAGCGCGCGAGCGACAAGGTCCTCATGCGGCGCGCCCTGGCGGAGGCGGGCGTTCCGATTCCGCGCTTTCTGGAGGTTCCTCCCGATCGGGCGGCGCGGGACGCCGCGGAGGAGGCGGTGGAGCGGGGCGTCCTCCCGGCGGTGGTGAAACCCGTGGACAACATGGGCGCCCGGGGCGTGCGCCGGGTCGATGCTCCCGGCGAGCTCGTCCCGGTGATCGCGGCGGCGCGGGAGTACTCCCGGAGCGGCCGGGTCATCGTAGAAGAGGTGATCGACGGACCGGAATACAGCATTGACGCCCTGGTCGTGGACGGAACCGTGCACATTACCGGGGTGGCGGACCGCCACATCTACTTCCCGCCCTACTTCATTGAGCTGGGCCACACCCTCCCGGCGGAGCTGACCGAGGCGGAGCACCAGCGCCTGGAGGAGGGCTTTCGCCGCGCCGTCGAGGCGATCGGCATTGGCACCGGCGCCGCAAAGGGCGACGTCTTTCTCACTCCTCGTGGCGCGGTGGTCGGGGAGATTGCCGCCCGCCTCTCCGGAGGATACATGTCCGGCTGGACCTTCCCCAACGCTTCCGGCATTCCCCTGGTCGAGAAGGGGATGCGCCTGGCTCTCGGCGAGGAGGTGGGAAGCCTGGAACCGCCGGTTCACCGCAGCTCCGCCGAGCGTGCCGCCGTCTCCATACCGGGGGCCGTGCGGCGCCTGCACGGCGTCGAGGAGGCCCGCGCCGCCGAGGGGGTCACCGAGCTGTTCCTGCGGTGCGCTCCCGGGGACCGGGTGGACATGCCGCGAAACAACACCGAGAAGGTGGCGAACGTCATTTCCGTCGGCGAGACCCGCGCCGCCGCGGTGGACGCCGCAGAGGCGGCGATCGCCCGGCTGGTAGTGGAGCTCGAGCCCGGAGACGAGGCGACGGCGCGCTACCTCTTCGGCGAGGGTAACGATGTGTTCCCGCCCTTTTTCGATTCCGCGGGCGGTCCGGCAGGGGCGGTGCGGCGCGGCGCGTCGAAGGGGGCGCCGGACGGCGCCGGCGCTGCGCGCCGGCGGCGCGATTGGAACTACCGGACCCTGGAGGAAACCCTGGCGCTCCTTGCGGAGATGCGCGGTATCGGGAGTGCCGAGCAGGGCGAAGGGTCCTCCGCCGAGGGCACCCGCCGGCGGCGCGCCTTCGACCGCGCCCTTGCGGTGGGGGGTATTCAAGGGGCGCTCTACGCCGTGGATACGGCGCGGGAACGTCCGGACATCATGGAGGAGTATCTGGATCGATGGTTCGACGCCTCCTGATTCCCGCGCTGACAATTCTCCTTCTCCTCGCCTCCGGCGTCGCGTCCTGGGGGCAGGACCCGGATCAATCCGGTGACGGCGACGCGGCTGCCGGGGGCGAAGCGTCCGACCTCGGCGGGGCGCCGGAGCCTCTGCAGGGGCTGCTGGATTCGGTGGATGGACAGCTCTACTGGGACCCCTTGCGGGGGCACGGCGCCATCTGGAAGGACGGTCGCAGCGTCACCTTCCAGATCGGCTCGCCCTGGCTCGTGGTGGACTACAGCCGGGCGGTCTTCCTGGGACGGGTGGAGCGTCGGGACGGTGCGGTGGTGCTTCCCGCCGGGGCGACAAGGCGGATTACGGAGCTGCTGAGCGCGCCGGTTGAGCGCGAGGGGGGGCGGTCGATCGCGGCGGTCTTCATTGATCCCGGACACGGGGGAAAGGACCCCGGCACGATCGGGCGCGTTACCGAAGAGAGTGAGACCCGGCAGGTATTCGAGAAGGACATTGTCCTCGACGTGGCACGCCGCCTGGAGACGCTCCTGGCGCGGGCGTATCCCGACAAGGAGATCCTCCTCTCCCGGGACGAGGACGTCTATATCAGCCTTGAGGAGCGGACGGAGCTTGCGAACGCCGTGGATCTGGAGCAGGACGAGGCGATCATCTTCGTCTCCCTCCACGCGAACTCCTCCTTCAACCGGCGCGCCCAGGGCTTCGAGGTGTGGTATCTGCCTCCGGAGTATCGGCGAGGCGACCTGGTCAGCAGTGAGGAGGTCGGCGTCGAGGACCCGGACGTGCTCACCGTGCTCAACGCCCTGCGCGAGGAGGAGCTGACGATCGACAGCGTGCTCCTGGCGCAGCGCATTGTGGAGGCCCTCGACGAGGCGGTCGGGGCGGTGTCCCCGAACCGCGGCCTCAAAGAGGAGTCCTGGTACGTGGTGCGCAACGCCAAGATGCCCTCGGTGCTCGTGGAGGTCGGCTTCGTAAGCAATACCGAGGAGCTCGCACGCCTCGAGGACCCGGCGTACTTGCAGCGCATTGCGAACGCCATTTATAGTGGCATCTCGACATTCATCCGAAGCTACCAGCAGTAGCCTCATCCGCAAGAAGGATCAATGAAGCGAGAAGCCACCTCGGTCATCACCATTTCCCTTTCGCTCCTCCTTGGAGCGTTCCTCATCTCACTGGTGCTCTTTCTGCTCTTCGGGCAGGAGCGAGTCCGGCGCACCCTTTTCTTCCCGGACCTCCTCTCGGAGGAGGTGCACGCAGAGGAACGGATCGTCACTAGGCGGGACACCACCCGGGCGGCGGTGCAACTCCTTCTGGAAGAGGTGATTCTCGGTCCTGCCGGGATCAACAGCTCCCGGGTGGTGCCCAAGAGAACAGCCATCGATGGGCTCTTCATCGACGAGCGCACCGTATACATCGATCTCAGTCCTCAGGCAATTGCCGACTCGCCGGATGTGCGTGTCCCCTTTGAGAACGCCCTGGACATCCTGGAGCGAAACGTCCTCTTCAACTTCCGGTCGATGCAAGATGTGGTTATTACGGTGGACGGGCAGGTGCCCTATGCGCCATACTTTGACGTGGAACAAGGCGAGACGCAAAATCTCGAAAATGGAACATAGCACGGGAAATCGAATACGTTGACAAAGGGGTTGCCTTCCATATAATGGAGCGTGACAACTGACCCTGGAGACCAAGCAAAGGAGCAACGGGATGAAACGGTTCTTCATACTCTTCGTCGGCTTAATGATCTTGCTGGCTGGCACAGCGTTCGCAGAAGAGTCCACTCTGATTGATTTTTCGGAGCTTACGCCGAACTGGCCGCCCGATGATCCTCGCGAAAACGAAGAGACCCTTATTGATGTGAGCGCCGAGGCAGCGGGCACGCTCTACACCGAAGAAGAGCTTCAGCAGATGCGCACTTCCCTGGCAATTCAGAACTGGGAAGTAGTGCTGAACTCCTCCTCGCGATTCGCAGAGACGCAGCGGCTGTCCGAGATCCGGTCCGCCCCGGTGAACCAGGATGCCAACCGCTTCGCCGGCGACAACGTCCTCGGTGTGCGCGTGAACTTCCCCGACCAGCCGTACAACGGCTGGGCGCTGGTTCGACCACCCTTCGAGATTCCCGCGTACGCGAATCCGACTCAGGTGGATGGCGAAGGGAACATTGAGCCTGCCGAAGAGGGCGCAGCCGGTAGCAAGTTCGATAACAAGGGTGTGGTCAAGAACGTCGGCACCCTTCGGTCCCTGGCGTTGAACGCCTACGGCCTGAACTTCCCCCATGGCGTCAGCGTCGTGCTGCAGGACCAGAACAACGAGCAGGAAGAGATCTTCCTCGGCTATCTCGACTTCGAGGGCTGGCGCACCATGGTATGGGACAATCCCAACTACCTGGATCAGGTGCGCGACCGCGAACTGCGAACCTTTCCGCTCTATCCGAACCTGCAGCCCATGCGCAAGCTGATTGGTATCCGGATCTATCGGGACGCGGAAATGCAGGGTGGTGATTTCATCACCTACATCAAGGACGTACAGATGAAGTACGACCTGGCGACTCTCGAAATCCAGCGTGATATCGACGACGAGCAGATCTGGGGCATCCTTCAGGAACGCGAGCGGGAGCGCCGTGAAGCAGAGTTCCGCCGCCTCGGTAACCTGCAGGTGCTGCGGTATCTTGAGCGTCAGAAGATGGATGAGTCCGGCGAGCAGTTCGATCAGGAAGACGAAGAGGAAGGCGGCGGAGAGTAACGTAACTCGCCCGCCGATCTCTGAACCGCAGACAAAGAACCGCTGATGAAACTGGGGCTGTCCCGTATGGGGCAGCCCCTTTTTTTGGAAGGGACTCCGCGCGGTTCCGCCTTCAGGAGCCTCGGAACCGGAAGCTCCGATCCCCAGTAGCCGGATCCCCAGTGGCATGAGCCGACGCTTGCCTGGCGTCGACGAAATCGAGAAGGCATCAGGGTATGGCAGGGTGGTATACCGGACGGGGAACCGTCGGCTTGCGGATACGCCGGGTTGGACGCCCTGACAGTGCGGTGCGGCAATGGCCGCCTTACTCCCCCAATTGTACCCGCACTTCCGCGAAGGCGTTGAAGAAGTACTTGTCGGCCTCGAACTCGCCGAGGAGGTAGTCCAGGCCGAAGGTGTAGAGGCCGTTCTCGGCGCCCAGGCCGACGGTGACCAGGTTGGCCACGTCGAACTCGACGGTGGGGGTGAAGAGGATGGTTCCGACGTTGTGGAGTCGGCTGGTGTTGCCGGCGATGTAGTTGCGCTTGAGGGTTGCGTAGGCGAAGTCGAGAAGAAGCCGATAGTTGACGTTCTTCTTGAAGGCGTTGATCCGGAGGCCGTAGCGAGTGGCTGAGTCCTCGGTACGGCCGTCGGATGTCAGGGTGGTGAAGGCGCGGTTGTCCAGGTAGAGGGAGGTGATCCGGCCGAGGCCGTAGAAGCCGATCTCCGCGTTGTAGGCGCTCTGGTTGGTGTCGCCGACATCGTCCAGGGCAAGAAAGCCCGAAGAGATCGATGAAAACGACGCATATCCCAGGGTACCGAGCTCGACCCGAACCAGCGAGTAGATTCCCGGCGTCACGTAGTACCACCGGGAGAGGTCGTTCGCCACGCCGAGAACCGGTCCGACCGCGATGGTCGCGATGGGTCCGGTATGGGCGAAGCGGAGATAGGCGTAGTTCTGCAGGACGTGGTCGCGTTCGAAGCCGACCGTGAGGGAGAGCTCCTCGGTGACGTCGGCGGCAACGAAGGCGGAGCCGCCGTAGAGGTAGCTGTTGTAGGGCAGGGTCTCCGTGTCGATTGCGCGGTTGGACCCGAAGAAGAGGTTCCCCGCGTCGAATGAGGCTTGCACCGTTACGGCGAAGAGGCCCGTGGGAATGCAGAGCAGGATGGCGGCCAGAATGACGGTTGCTGCACGGCGCATGATTAGAACTCCGTAGTGATTCCGATGAGCCCGTCGAAGGACTCCTGCAGGCTGAAGGGATAGACCCGCGCCCTTACGGCGAAGTCCCACAGGATACCCGAGGCGGCGACGCGCAGGAAGGGAACGACCCGTACGGCGAGTTGCTGATCCGCGGCGGGATTGTAGGTCATGCGGGTGTCCAGGCCGCCGCGGATCTGTGAGGTCTTCGGGTTGCCCAGGACGGCGCGGATGTTCGCGTCCAGAGCGCCGCCTTCATTGGTCGCGGACTGCAGATAGTAGTCGGGGTGCCAGAAGAGCGTGAGAAGGAGCGAGAAGGCCTCAAACTTCAGCCGCGGCTCGAAGAGGAAGTAGAAGTCCTCCAGGGAGAGATCGGCGGCATTTGCAGGATCAAAGCGGGGCAGGGCGAGCTGAGTGAAGAACTGTCCCTGGACGTTCCCCTCTCCCGACGTCTGAAAGTAGGTCAGGAGTCCCGCTCGATAGATGCCGTAGGCGGCCATGGGATAGGAGGCGCCGACGAAAACGCCCGTCTTCAGAAACTCCGTGTTGGCCATGAACCGGATGTCGCTGGAAAACTTGCCGGTGCCGAGGCGCGGATCCTGGTAGGTGTGGGCGCTCACGACGTAGGCATCCGCCAGGGGGCTGGTGTGGAGGGAGATGCCCGTTCCCTCGATCTGATAGAGCCCCTCGAAGGGGACCCCGTCGGGGAAGGTGTTGTACCCCTTGAAGTGGGTGCCGAAGTCGTCCGTACCAAAGAGGGAGATGAAGTCCTCGGAGCTTCCGAACCGGTCGGTTCGTCCCGTGAAGTAGCTCATGTTGAGGGGGCTGTCGAAGAGCTCGCGAATCGTAATGCTTGCGGACTGGAAGATCAGGGTACGCGCCAGGCGCTCGCTCACGGCGTCGGCATCGTACTCGGCAGGCAGGTCGGTGTCCTCCTCGAGGCGATTGCTCTCGAAGGAGAAGGTGAGATTTCCGCCGAACTTGAAGCCGCCCTCCAGGGCGATGTCCACGTCCGCCCGGGTATCAAGGAGAAACGAGGCGTCCTCGACGGTACCGCGGCTTGTGAGGGAGAAGCGCGGAACCGCGATGTCTGCGGCCTGGACGACCCCCGCGGCGAACAGAAAGAGCGCGAGAGACGTAAAGGCTTTTGCTGCAATGTGATGGCGAGCTGGCATGTCCTACCTCTTGCTATAAGAGTCTACTACGGGCTCGGAAGAAATCATAGATACAGAGACCCCGACCGATCTTATTATCGTCGAGGCCACGGCTTGACTTAAAAGGCGTGGCTGCTAAGATAGGGACGCAATGAGCGACTACCTTGACCCCAATAACGAGGAGCTGCTCAAGGATTTCTTCGTAGAAGCTCAGCTGCAAGTTGAAGCCCTTGAAAGCAACATCCTGGTTCTCGAAAACGAGCCGACGAACCACGACGCCATAGACGAGATCTTCCGCGCCGCCCACACCCTCAAGGGGGCTTCGGCGACCGTCCAGATGCTCGAGCTGTCCGAGTTCACGCATCTCCTCGAGGATGTCCTCGACCGCATTCGGAGCGACGAGCTGTCGGTCAACGAAGACATCATCGATGTGCTGCTGAACAGCATTGACGTGATCAAGGACATGCTGGTGGCTCGCCAGAGCGGTGAGGTCTACGACGGCGACATCTCGGGGCTCAAAGGCAAGCTCCGGGAGTTGCTGGGCAAGGAAGCGGGGGAAGCCGGGGCCGCGGACGGCGCGAGGGCCCCGGAGGCCCGAGGTGCGGGCGGCGCAGCCGCGGATTCCGAAGCCGGCGAAGCGGGGCTCGGCCGTGAAGAGACCGCTGCCGCCGCGGGCGGCCAGGCAGGCGCAGGAGCGGCCGGTGCGGACGCGGAGGGAGCGACCACAGGCGCCGCCACCACAACGGGCGCCGGCGCAGGCGAAGCAGCCGGTTCGGAGTTGAGCGAGTACGACCTCCTCGAGCTCAAGGAAGCCGCCGAGGGCAAACCGGCGTATCGCGTTACGGTCACCTTCAACGAAGACAACCCCATGAACACGGTTGGCGGCATCCAGGTCTTCGCGGCCCTGAAGCGCCTCGGCTCGGTTCTCAAGACCGTGCCGGACTTCGAGAAGCTCTACGACGACGTCTTCTTCCCCACGGTTGAGTACTTCGTTGCCACCGACGAGGATCCCAAGACCATTACGGAGTCCGTGCGCATTCCCGACGTGACGGTGGATGTTCTCGCACATCCGATTGATGAGGCGGGCGGGACGTCCGGCGCCACTCCCTCAGGGGGTGCGGCGTCCGCGCAGGACCGCGCACAGGGTGATGCAGCGCCGGCGAGCGCGCAGGCGTCCCCGCGCGAAGCGGCGTCTGAAGCTGAGCCGACCCCGCGCGAAGCGGCGCCCGAAGCGGAGCACGTCGCTCCTGCCCTCCACGGGGGCGAGGGCGCGGCCAAGGCGGAGGCGGGCAGCGGCGAAGCTGCGGCTCCCGACGAAGAGGAGGCTCTCGCACGGGCCGGTGCCAAAGCCGGCGAGAAGGGGACTTCCCAGCAGGGTGGCCGCGGCGGTACGGTCGGATCGGTCCTGCGGGTCGATAGTAAGCGGATTGACACGCTCCTCAACCTGGTGAGCGAGACGGTCATCAACAAGGCCACCTTCAACCAGATCAGCACTGCCTTTACCGAGAGTCTTTCATCCTTTCAATCGGCGGATGCACGCCACCGGGAGCTCCTGAAGGAGCTTTTTGACTCGCTTCCGGAGTATCTGGAGCAGATCCAGGAGGGCAAGTCCACATCCGCGATCAAGAAGGAGATCCTGAGTCGCTTCGGTGAGGTCTACAACACCTTTGATACCTTCTACGGCGAGTTCAAGGGGACCGTCGGGAAGTTCAGAAGCACCGCCCAGAATCTCGGGCGCATTACCGGAGAGCTTCAGGAAGGGGTCATGCGGATCCGCATGGTACCCATCTCCCAGATCTTCTCCCGCTTTCCGCGGCTGGTCCGGGACCTTTCAAAGTCACTGAAGAAGAAAGTCAATCTGGAGATTCACGGAGAGGATACCGAGCTCGACAAGTCGGTCATTGAGGATCTCCTGGATCCGCTGATCCACGCGGTGCGAAACTCAATTGATCACGGGATCGAGACACCGGCGGCGCGCGCCGAGGCGGGGAAGTCCGATGAGGGTACCCTGAGCCTGCGGGCGAGCAACGAAGGTAACATGATCATTATTGAGATCGAGGACGACGGAAAGGGGATCGACGTCCAGTCCATTCAGCGCAAGGCCGTGGAGCGGGGACTGATCCACCGCAACAAGACGCTCTCCGACGTCGAGGCGTACAATCTCATTTTCGATCCCGGCTTCTCGACGGCGCAGCAGATCACCAACGTCTCGGGACGCGGCGTCGGACTGGATGTGGTGAAACGCCAGATCGAGCGGCTCAACGGAAGCGTTACCGTCTGGTCGGAGAAGGGGGTTGGGACTCGCTTCACCGTCAAGATCCCCCTTACCCTGGCGATCATTCAGGGACTCCTGGTCCGGGTCGGGGGGGAGATGTACGCGATTCCCATTACCTCAGTTCTGGACAGTCACCGCATCAAGCCGTCGGACATCAAACTCATCGACAACTATGAAGTCTTCAATGTCCGGGACGATGTGGTCTCACTGCTCAGGCTCAACCGGCTCTTCGGCATTGATACCGACGAGAACCGGGAGTACCTCTTCGTGGTAATCGTGGGAAGCGGCGACAAGAAGATGGGCCTGGTCGTGGATTCACTGATCGGCGAAGAGGACGTGGTCATCAAGCCGCTTCGCGACCATTACACCAACGCCCCCGGGATTGCCGGGGCCAACATCACCGGCGACGGTACGGTGTCACTGATCATCGATGTGGGGCAGCTCCTGGAACTCGGGCTCAAGCACGAGGCGGAGCAGCGCCGGCGCCGAGAGACAACCATCGGCTGAGGAAGCGACCTTGGAACACAAGTTCAACACATTCACCGGAGCGGTAACGGAGTCGCAGCGCCGGGGTCAGAACGGGGACGACGGCGAAGAGCAGGAGCAGATCGACTTCAAGATGGTCACCTTCTCTCTCGGCGGGAAGGACTACGCCATCGACATCATGAAGGTGAAGGAGATCGCCAAGTTCACGCACTTCACCTTTGTACCCAATACCCTCCCCTACGTTCGCGGCGTCTACAATCTCCGGGGCGAGATCATCTCCATCATTGACCTCAGGACCATGTTCAACCTTCCTGCCGAGAAGCCGGAGGATGGGCGACCTGAGGACGGCCTCATATTGAGGCTGAATGACAACACCCTCGGCGTGGTGGTGGACCGCATTGACCGGGTCGTCGGGATCTCTTCGGCGGGCATTCAGCCGCCGCACCCGATTTTCGCGGACATCAATCTGAGCTACATCAGCGGCGTCGCCGAGTTCGACGATCGGCTCTATATCATCCTGGATGTGGAGCGGATCTTCACCAAGGACGGCGGTGCCGACAAGAGCGGCGTGGAGCAGGCTGCTTCCAGGGGAAGAACCCTGCCGGGCGCTGCCGCCCCCGCCCCGGAAGCCGGAGGGCCCGGCGCCGGCGGTGCGCTGGGGCCTGCCGCCGGGCCGGAAGGGCCCGCTTTCGGCTCAGCCGCCGAAGGCGGCGCAGAAGCCGGGGCGGGCGCCGGAGGCGCCGTAGCCGCAGGGGCAGCAGCCGCCGGTGCCGGCGCTTCGGGCGGTTCGCCGGCCGGAGCGGAAGGAACCGACGTCACCTTTGAGTTTATTGCGGAGGGTCTGGCGACCTTCCGGGTCATGTATGTGAGCGACGTGAACCGCCGCTGGGTCGAGCAGCGCTTCGAGGAGTGGAAGCAGGAGCGGACCGCCCAGGGTGCCGACGTGCAGTTTCAGAGCGAAGAGGAGGCGCGCGCCTTCGTACGCCCCTTCTACTCACCCTACACGGGCCGCTTCTGGGGCAAGGACTACGCCGACCAGATAGAGGCGGCCCTCCCGGACATTTCGGGGAATCTGGTCCACGCCTGGAACCCCGGTTGCGGGAAGGGCTTCGAGACTTACTGCTTTGCGGTCATTCTGAAGCGCCACTATCCGGGAAAGCAGGTCAAGGTCTGGGCGAGTGACAATGATCTGCTTAGTATCTCCACAGCTCCTAATCTCGTGTTTCCTATTGACGAAGTGCCTGGATATTGTAGAGATTATGTTGTTCAAGGAACGAATGGGTATAGTTTCGGGTCGGAGATCAAGGACGCGATTCTGTTCGAGTATCACGATGTGCTGCATCCGAACAGCCTGCCGGAGGTGAGCATCGTCCTGAGTCGTGATCTTCTCTCGTTCCTGCCCGTGGCCGATCAGACGCGCGTCATCGGGGAGATGAAAGAGAAACTGGCTTCCGGCGGTATCATCATTCCCGGGCAGAACGAGGACCTTTCATTGGACCCGGAGCTGGAGCGCCGCCCCGGAACCTTGAACGCCTACGGGCGAGTATAGGCGCGTACAGGCCGGGTATGGAAGGTTCGGAGCCGCTGTGTTGACGGCGGTTAGGAGTCCGGGCGAGTTTAGCGATAGCGACCTGAGACCGATGTTTGTTCCGAGAGGAGTAACCGAGCAATGAGAGTCGAGTACATCAATCCCTTTGTAGAGTCGGCATACAACGTCCTCAAAGAGGTGCTCAACACCGAGGTACATCGAGGGGAGCTGTATCTGAAGTCGACCTCCATGCCGGTCCTCGGAGTCGCCGCCGTCGTCGGACTTGCCGGTGACGTGGAAGGGCGTGTGCTCTTCGATATGACGAAGGAGACGGCCATTCACATTGCATCGAGCATGCTCGAAGGGATGGATATGGAGAAGATCGATGAGCTCGACGACATGGGCAAGGCGACCATAACGGAGCTTGCAAACATGATAACCGGGCAGTCCGTGACGAAGCTCCATAACCTCGGCTTCAAGTTCGACCTGACTCCGCCTGCCATTTTCACCGGTGAGAACATGGAGGTAAGCGATACCGGGGTCGAGGCGCTCATCGTTCCCATGGAAGTGCCCCAGGGTAAGATCGAGATCAACGTCGCCATACGCGAGCGTACGTAGGGGATCAGCCAATGAAGACCAAGCAGGATTTTCCGAGCATCAACGAGCGCAAAGCGGAGGGCGTCCGAGAAGACGGCACTCCGTATCGCGTCCTGGTGGTTGACGACTCCATGTTCGTCACGAAACAGATCAGCCAGATCCTCACCTCCGAGGGATTCGACGTTGTCGGAACCGCTTCGGACGGGCAGGAGGGGCTCGAGAAGTACAAGGAGCTCTATCCGAACGTCGATCTGGTAACCATGGACATCACCATGCCGAAGATGGACGGTGTCGCCGCCCTGGAGCAGATCATGGAGTTCGACAAGAACGCCATAGTGGTCATGATAAGCGCTCTGGGTAAGCAGGACCTCGTCAAGAAGGCGCTTCTGATTGGTGCAAAGAACTACATTGTGAAGCCTCTGGACCGGAAGAAGGTGCTGGAGCGCATCCTCATGTCCCTCAAGCAGGCTTGATCAAATCGCGATTGTGCGATACCGTAGGCGACAACGTTAGGGGCGGTTAGCTCAGTTGGTTAGAGCACTTG
>CAZZIE010000044.1:0-13331 GCA_964654185.1 uncultured Spirochaetaceae bacterium
CCTCGGCTCGAACCCGATCACCGAATCCCGGGGCCCGCAGGCGCCGACATCGGTGATGTACGCAGTCCGCCCGCCGAGAATCCGCTCGTCCGCGGTCTGCACGTGGGTATGCGTGCCGACGACCGCAATGGCGTCGGGCGAAAGGTGCCAGGCGATCGCTTCCTTCTCATCGGTGGCTTCAGCGTGGAGGTCAATGAAGATGAAGTCTGCTTCGTTGGCGAGCTTGCGGGCGATCTCCTTCCCCTTTCGGAAGGGGCAGTCTATCGGTGCGAGGCGAATGCGCCCCTGAAGGTTGAGGACACCCACCCGGGTGCCCTTCGCATCCACTACGCAGTGCCCGTGGCCCGGGTTACCCCCCGGGTAGTTGGCGGGCCGGAGAATGCGCTCCTCCCGGTCGAGGTACGAGTAGACTTCCTTCTGTTGCCAGATGTGATTGCCGGTGGTGATCACATCCACCCCGGCGGAAAAGAGCTCGCCGGCGATTTCGGAGGTAATCCCGAAACCGTCGGCGGCGTTCTCACCGTTCACAATGATGAAATCCGCGTGGTGCTCCTTTCGGAGCCTCGCGAGGGAGGTCACGACGGCCCGCATACCGGACCGCCCGATGACATCTCCCAGCATCATGACCCGATAGGTTTTACCGGGCATACTCTATGATTCGCGTTTCCCGGATCATCGTCACCTTGATGCGGCCGGGATACCTGAGCTGTTCCTCTATTCGCCGTGCAATCTGCTTGGCGATATCCTGCGCCTCGACGTCGGAGACCTGCTCGTGATCAACCATGATCCGAAGCTCCCGGCCCGCCTGAATGGCGTAGGCCTTGTCCACTCCTTCGAACTCCTCGGCAATGCGCTCGAGGTTCTCCAGGCGCTTGATGTAGTTGTCCAGCGTCTCCCGGCGCGCCCCGGGGCGTGACGCCGAGAGGGCGTCGGCGATCTGCACGATGACCGACTCGACACAGCTATGCGGCACGTCACCGTGGTGGGCCGCAATGGCATTGATGACCTTCGGGTCTTCCCCGGTTCGCTTTGCCAACTCGACGCCGAGCTCGACGTGGTTGCTGTCACCGTCGCTTTCAATGCCTTTACCCACGTCGTGGAGGAGACCGCCCCGCTTCGCAATGTCGCGGTCGGCGCCCATCTCCGCGGCGATCATGCCGGCGAAGACCGCTACCTCTTTGCTGTGGGCCAGCACGTTCTGTCCGTAGCTGGTGCGGAACTGCAGCCGCCCGATCCCGCGGATACCCTCGGGCTTCATGTGGTGTATGCCGAGTTCAAAGAGGACCTTCTCCCCTTCTTCGTAGATCGACTGGCTGATCTCGTTCGTAACCTTCTGGACCACCTCTTCGATTCGCGTCGGATGGATACGTCCGTCGGAGATGAGGCGCTCGAGAGAGCGGCGCGCGATCTCCTTGCGAACCGGGTCGAAGCAGGACACCACCACCGCTTCCGGGGTGTCGTCAATGATCACATCGACGCCGGTCAAGGTCTCCAGGGTGCGGATGTTGCGACCTTCCCGGCCGATTATCCGCCCCTTCATCTCATCACCGGGAAGACTCACCGACGCCACGGTGACCTCGGCATTCACCTCGGAGGCCATCCGCTGGATCGTGGATACGAGGATTTCCCGCGCCTGCTTGTCCGCAGTCGCCGTTGCTTCCTGCTCGATCTTGTTGATGAGCCCCTGGGCGTCGTGA
Source organism: uncultured Spirochaetaceae bacterium (assembly GCA_964654185.1). GTDB lineage: Bacteria > Spirochaetota > Spirochaetia > DSM-27196 > PWMO01 > CAYFQV01. The sequence continues at coordinate 1,698 of CAZZIE010000044.1, forward strand.
CGTGCGTCGTCCTCCAGGGATTGGATGATGAGTTGCTTGGCGTCTTCCTGGGTCAAGCCCGAAATCCGTTCGAGCTCTTCCCGCCATCTATTCTCTTGCTCGTCCAGCTGATGCTCGCGATCAGCCAGTTTCCTCTCACGGTCCTCGAACGCCGCCTCTTGCCTGTCGACTTCGGCGGTCCGTTGCTCTAGGTTTTCTTCCTTCTGGTTAAGGCGCTTCTCATAGCGCTGTAACTCGTTTCGTCGCTCCCGTAGTTCCTTCTCCTGCTCGTCTCGTTCCTGGAGGAGCTCGTCTTTTGTTTCGAGCAGGAGTTCTTTTCGCTTGGCTTCAGCTTCTCGTATCGCATCTTTCTTAACGCGTTCCGCCTTCTGCTCGGAAGAAGAAAGCTGGAACCGGGCGTATAGCCAACGGATTGTCCAACCTAGAATTGCACCTGCGAGAGGAAGGGCGAGCCAGGTTATCCATGCCATGGTACCCTCCACTCTTCATGATGATTGTATAACCTAATTCAGCTACCCTTCGTTGTCAACAGAGGACGTGTCTACAGAGTCATACAGTCACCGTGATTGATGTCCCCGCCTGCGGTACCCGTTGATTGTCGCCGGCGCCGTGAACGCGTACACTGAACCCGTCATGGCCGAGTACACAACCATTCTGGAACTCAGGAACGATGCCGAAGCGCGGCTGCTCGACGCTCATCTCACCGAACGAGGTATTCCCCACGTGGTCGAGAGCTTTCACGACTCCGCCTACGATGGGATCTTTCAGGTACAGCTCGGATGGGGACACATCCGCGCCCCGGAGGAGTACCGCGAAGAGATTCTCGAGATCTACGAGGACCTGACCGGCACCGCGTGAACCCCGCCTCGTGACGCGTTGCGCACAGCCGGAGCACGGTCGTGCCGCGCCTCTCACAGCTCCTCGTCGACGTCCATTACCTTCTTGTCGTACCGCTCGTCGCGCCGACGCAGGCGGAGCGTTCGCTTCAAGCCGCGTTGCAGAAAAACCAGCATGTCCGAGAGCAGCTCATCAATATCTTCGCGATCGATCTGATACACCAGGGTATCGAAGATGGCTATGATGAGACGCGCAGGATCGCGGTAGAGACCGGTGCGGAAGACGTTCTTGTTGGTTCCTTCCCGAATAATATCGCGGAGCAGATCTTCGACGTGACGTCGAAGCGTCCCGGGCTGCTGTTCCCGGTCGGCGAGCCCCGGGTAGATGAAGCGCTGGTCCCGGCGCAGAACCCCCCGAAGGATGCGGTTCTGCTTGAGCCCGAGCGTGGTGAAGCGGTAGACCGCCTTGAGCTTGTTGATGGGAGAGCGGAGCCGCATGACGACGCGATCGATCTTGCGGATTCCTTCGGACTCTATGACGTCGAGAACGCGCCCGTAGAACTCCTCTTTGCTGGGAAAGTAGTTGTAGAAGCTTCCAACGCTCAGTCCCGCCTCCCGCATGATCTCGGAAACACTGACATCGCGATATCCCGCCTCTGAAAAGTGCTTCATGCCGATTGCAACAAGTAGCGCTCGCCGCTTCTGTACCATGCCGCTATGACCTCGCATACCGCCGAGACGGAGGAACTGAATATTCGCTTCAGATGTTCAGTACTTCTAGTAGACACATTGGAGTTCTTATCCGCGAATGACCCACTGTGCCCGCGTGTTTGCTCCAACCTGTTCTGCCCTCCATACCCTATGTGGTATATGGCGAGATGACAAGAGATTCCGAAGCGCGGCTGTCAGCCGTCGTCGTAACCTTGCCTGCAGCTCTCGAAGAGGAGGCTGTATGAGTACTTCGCCCGCCGTTGGAACCCAGGTAAGCGCCGTATCAACGCGCCTGCATTACGATCTGGAGTGTCTGGCCACCGGACGCGTGCTGGAAGATCACTTCGAGCCGACCGCCGGGATGGTTCTCAAGAACCCGGATGCGGACCGGCCGGCGTTTCTGCGCACGAGATACCGCGCCGAACGGATCGGCGTGGGAGAGCCGTCGGAAGGGATCTACCGATTTGCCGACTGGCTCCCGATTCGCCGCCGCCTGGCCGGCTCTTCGGCACCGGTCACCTACCTGAGCGAAGCTCTGGGGCGAGCTCTCGGGATGGAACGTCTCTACGTCACCTTCAGCGGGTACTGGCCCGAGCGGGGCGTCCGCATGGAAAGCGGCACCTTCAAGGAGTGCGAGGCGTACAGCGTCGGAGGCCGTCTTCCCGAAGGGAATATGTCTACTCTCGTGGTTGCCTCTGCGGGAAACACCGCCCGCGCGTTCGCGCGCGTCTTTGGTGAGAACGATATGCCTCTTCTGCTCGTGGTTCCGGAACGGAACCTTCCGGCACTGTGGCACGCCGGGAATCGCCCGCCTCACATTCGCATTGTGGCGGTTGCCGGCCGGGCGGACTACTATGACGCGATAGCCCTGGCGGGCCAGATTGCACAACTCGACGGCTTTATTCCCGAAGGGGGAGCCGCCAATGTGGCGCGCCGGGACGGCATGGGAACGACTGTTCTATCGGCGGCGCATGAGATCGGGGAGCTCCCGGAAGCGTACTTCCAGGCCGTGGGCAGCGGTACCGGCGCCATTGCGGCATGGGAGGCGAGCCTGCGGCTCCTGGAGGACGCGCGCTTCGGCAACCGCCACATGCGGTTGATCGTGTCGCAGAACCGCCCCTTCGTGCCCATTCACACCTCCTGGGAGCGCCGTCTCCCGGAGCTGGTACCTCTTGCGGACTCGAAGGCGCGCCGCCAGATTCGCCACCTCTACGCGGACGTCCTGGCAAATCGGAAACCGCCCTACGCCGTACGGGGCGGACTCTTCGACGCGCTGGTTGACAGCCGCGGCCACACTCACGCAGTCTCCCGGCGGGAGGCGCGGGCAGCTCGCACCCTCTTTGCCGAGACTGAAGGCATTGACATTACGGAGCCTGCGGCAGTCGCCGTCGCGAGCCTCCGACGGGCGCGACGGGAAGGCCTTGTAAGCAGCACCACACTCACCATGCTGAACATCACGGGAGGCGGCATCGAGCGCTTCCGGCGGGAGCACGAGACACGTATTCCCGCCGCTGATGCGGTGGTTGATCCCGGCCGACTCGCTCCGGGAGAGCTCGAGAGAATCGTACGCCAACTCTTCAAGGAGTAGTTAGAATGGAAATGAAGATGACTGTAGACCTGTTCGACAAGTGCAAGACCGACCAGGGATACTTCGGGCCGCAGCGCTACCACAACGATCACTACTTCACGCGCCCCATCCTGCCGCCCAGGCCCGACCGTGTCATGGAGTTCCAGGGCAAGGACACCATCATGTGGTCGGTGAACAACTACCTTGGCCTGGCGAATCATCCCGCCGTGAACCAGGCGGCACAGGACGCGATAGCAGAGTTCGGCGTAAGCGCACCCATGGGCTCCCGGATGATGACCGGCAACAGCCCCTACCACCTTGCTCTGGAGAAGCGCCTCGCCGAGGTTGCACAGAAGGAGGCATCCTTCCTGTTCAACTACGGCTACCTCGGCGTCGTGGGCACGATTGCCTCGCTTGTCGGACCGGACGACGTGGTCGTCATGGACAAGCTCGCCCACGCCTGCATTGTCGACGGCGCCTTCCAGGCCGCAGGTCAGGTTCGTGTCTTCAAGCACAACAACATGCAAGATCTGGAGAAGGTGCTCAAGCGGATCAACGAGAACCGGAAGGGCGGCATTCTCATTGTTACCGAAGGCGTCTTCGGGATGACCGGGGACGTTGCCCGGCTTGACGAGATCGTGGCCCTGAAGGACAAGTACGGCGCCCGGCTCTTCGTGGACGATGCTCACGGCTGGGGTGTCATGGGAGAAATCGGCCGCGGCACCGCGGACTTCAAGGGCGTGCAGGACGGCGTCGACATCTACTTCGGCACCTTCGCCAAGTCCTTCGGCGCGATCGGCGGATTCTCGGCTGCGAACCAGGATGTAATCGACTGGATCACCTACAACGCCCGCACCCAGGTCTTCGCCAAGAGCCTCCCCATGGTCTATGTGCAGGCCCTCGACAAGACCCTCGATCTGGTAGTTGAAGCGGACGACCGGCGCAGGAAAATGTGGGAGAACTCGAACGCCCTGAAGCAGCGCCTTCGTGACCACGGCTACTTCATTGGCCCGGGAGAATCACCCATCTGCTCGGTCTTCGTGCCGATCCGAACCGAGACGGTCGAAGCGGTGGGTACGCGTACGGTGAGCTATCTCCGGGACAACGGGGTCTTCGTCACCGCGATCACCTACCCCGTCATTCCACACGGGCTCATGATGTTTCGGATGATCCCGACGGCGGAGCACCTGCCGGAGGATATTGAACACACGGCGCACGTCTTCGGCGAGATGAGAGAGGCCCTCGGGCTCGACCTCACCATTGAGGATGAAGACGCCCAGAAGATCCGCCGCGTCTACGGCCGGTAGGTAAACGACGATTCAAAAGCTGTCCAGGCAGTAGCTGTCCGTCAGTAGCTATCCAGGCAACAGCTGTCCAGAGTAGTTTCCGGCCGGCGCGATCGCGCCGGCCGCTCCCCGCTCAGGGATTCTTCACGCGTCCGAGTGCCAGCAAACGAAGCATCAGCCCTGGCAGCGGCTTCTCGGGATCCCGGGAAGCCAGATCGAGACTCCATCCGAGGGACTTCACCAGGGGCAGCTTGTGGGTTTCCACGAACTCGATAAGGGTGCCGTCGGGATCCTCGACGTAACTGAAGCGGCCGCCGGCCTCTCCCATATCGAAGGTATCACCACTGTCGACGGTGAAGGGGTAGCCGAGAGACGCGCAATGCTCCTTCAGCGCATCCATGCCGCGAACATCAAAGCAGAGGTGAATGAAGCCGAGGTCTCCCCAGAAGCGGTTCTCGAAGAGCTTCTGCGGATCCCGGTCGAGGGACTGCACCAGTTCGATTCGGGAAGACCCGATCAGCTTGGCGAAGGCGCCCCGGGGCTCCGCAGAGTGGCTCAAGAGGACGCGTCGGATGGTCTTGTCTCCGCCGGCCACGCCGTTCAGGTCCTGGAAGACACCTTCGGTGTCGGAGAGCACGACGTCATAGCCGAGAACGTCGCGATAGAAGGCGATCGAACGTTCCATCTGAGAGACACCGATCTGCACACCCGCTACCCCGCCGGTGACCGCCTTCGACGCGGCGAACCAGCTCTTGCTTTCGACGATGTCGAAGACCAGACCGTGGTTGTCCGACACGAGGAAGTGTCGGCCGCCGTCCGGTGCGGCATTGGGACCGGTGATGACCGTGAGTCCCTCCCTCGTCAGGGCGCGCGCCGCCTCGAGGACGTTCCGGCTCTTCATGCGCACCGCGTAGATGCCGAGGTCCCCGATCTGGGGCTGGAAGGAGGGTGGAACGGTGTTGCGGCTGGTGTACTGCCAGACCTCGAAGCCGCCACCACCCTGGATGTTCATGGCAAGGGTCGCCGTCCGGGTCGGGACCTGGTTGCCCGTGTATTTGGTCATGAGGGGTGCTTCCCCGGTATCCTGAAACACCGGAATGTCCATGCCGAAGTACCGGGCGTACCAGCGAAATGCCGCTTCCATGTCGGGCACCCCGATCCCGACCTGCTGAATTCCTGTATTCACGAAGGTGCTCATTCTATCCTCCTCTGACTCACTGCCCGGCACCGGCTGCGATTACGTGACCTCTCGGTACACCTGGGCGAACTGCTCGGCCGCGTAGTCCAGGTCCTCCCGGGAGTGTGCCGCGGATACCTGGGTCCGAATGCGCGCGGTGCCCTTCGGAACAACCGGATACGAGAACCCGATGACGTACACGCCCCGATCAAGCAGTCTGTCGGCCATCTCATGGGCGAGTCGCGCATCCCCGAGCATGATCGGCACGATGGGGTGCTCACCCTCCGGTATATCGAAACCGGCGTCCTGGAGCTTCCCGCGGAAGTATCGGGTGTTGTCGAAGAGCTTGCGACGCAGCTCGTCGGATCCCTCGAGGAGATCGATGGCGGCAATACTCGCCGCGGCAATCGGCGGTGCGAGGGTATTGGAGAAGAGGTAGGGCCGCGACCGCTGCCGCAGGAGCTCTGCGATCTCGCTGCGAGCGCTGGTGTAGCCACCGCTCGCCCCGCCGAGAGCCTTCCCGAGCGTTCCGGTGACAATGTCGACCCGGTCCATGACCCCGCGATACTCGTGGGTTCCGCGGCCATTCTCCCCGAGAAACCCGACGGCGTGGCAATCGTCGAACATGACCATGGCATCGTATTGCTCCGCCAGGTCACAAATCTGATCAAGCTTCGCGATGGTACCGTCCATGGAGAAGACACCGTCGGTGGCGATGAGTCGGTGCCTTGCCCCGGAGGCGGCCTTGAGTTGCTCCTCCAGGCTCGCCATATCGGAGCTCTCGTAGACGTAGCGCTGCGCCTTCGAGAGGCGAACCCCGTCGATAATGCTCGCATGGTTCAGCGCATCGCTGATGACCGCATCCTCGGGCCCGAGGAGGGTCTCGAAGAGACCGCCGTTCGCGTCGAAGCAGGCGGCGTAGAGGATGGTGTCTTCCATACCCAGAAAGCGCGAGAGTCGTTCCTCCAGCTGCCGGTGGACGGTCTGGGTTCCGCAGATGAAGCGGACCGACGACATGCCGTAGCCCCAGCGATCCAGCCCCTCGTGAGCCGCTCGGATGATCTCCGGATGGGACGCCAGGCCGAGGTAGTTGTTCGCGCAGAAGTTGATGACGTCGCCGCGCTCGGAGACATCGATATGTGAACCCTGCGGGCCCTCAATGATCCGCTCGTGCTTGTAGAGCCCCTGCTCCCGGACCTCGTCGATGCGCTTGCGTAGTTCCTCTTTCACCGTGCCGTACATGTGAATCCTCGCAGTAAGGTTGTGGCACGAAAGTATCGCATCCCTGCATGGGGGGCGCAACCACGCCGCCGGGCCGGCCTGAGGCGGAGGCGCCTCCTAGACGAAGAGCAGCCCCCAGTTGACCCCGAGGAGAGCCACCATGAAGGCAATGCCCCACGCCGTTGTTCGGGCGGTCGCGAACATGGGACGCTCCGGCTCACCCTGACGATCCGGCCGGAAGAGGCCGGTGAGCACCTCGTCGATTGACGGAATCAAACGCTTCGCCTCAATGCGCCCGCGCCCCTCCATGATCTGCTCGAAGTAGAAGAAGACGCGGCCAACCAGACCGCCCAGGCGACCCGGGAGTTTGAGATCCGGACGGATCGAGAAGAGAGAGATGAAGACCAGCCCGACGATGGTGAAGCCCTTCATCAGCCCCTGCTGCAGTGCCGTCAGGGTGATCGGAAAGGGTCCGACCTCGACCAGGACCCGGCCCATAGGGGTGAGCAGATTGAAGAAGGTGATGGAAGACACCATGATGACAAAGTAGAGCCACTTGATCTTCTTCCCGGCAACGCCTGCGAGCAGGGCGAAGAGCAGCACCTGACCAACTCTGACAGACAGAAGGTCCTGAAAGAGGTAGGCGGGGATGAGAAGTCCCCCGGCAATGAAGAGATGCCGCGCATCCAGGTGGTTCCTAAGGAGCCTGTTCTGCTTCTTCTTTCGTTTTCCCGCCATACTGTGTCCGAATGGCTTCCAGCCACTGTGATCGATCCGAGAAGCGCTGTGCGAAGAACCCGACGGCAAGTCCACTTGCCACGCCGAGCCCGATGAAGGGCGGCGCAATGATCCACGCGGTCTGCCCGAAGATGAAGGTGACCGAGAGGAAGATCTGTACAACGTTGCTGGCAACAGCGCCGTACACGCTGATGCCCACGAGGGTTACCCGCTCCTTCATCACCGCGTGCGCGGCGAGCATGACGAAGGCGCTGGAGAAGCTGCCCGCCACGGAGAAGAGGAAAACGTAGCTGGCCAGGGTCCCGTTGATAAGCGCCTGTCCGAGCACTTTGAGCAGAACCAGGAGGAGCACGTATCCCGGCGTGAAGAGCTGAAGACTGATCAGTATGGGAAGGTTCGCCAGCCCCAGCCGAAAGAAGGGAAAGGGCTTCGGAAAGAGGTACTCGATGGTGGAGAAGAAGAGACAGAGCGCGCCGAGAAAGGCGATGAGCTCGAGGCGATGATATCTATCCTGTGGGTCTTCCGGGTGCGCCATCTCGTGGGGCCTGGTGCCTGAGGCGTGCTGGTCCAGCCGTCGAGGCGGGCTATGACACCTTGATAAGGACGAAGGTGACGTTGTCGTGAGCACCGGCCGCATTCGCCCGGGCCATCAATTCGGAGCCCACCGTCGCCAGGTCGTGCCCGCCGGCAAGGATATCGGAAATATCCCGCTCCGGGACCGTGTCCGTCAATCCGTCGGTACACGCAAGGAGAACGTCGCCGGAGCTGCCGGCGCTTTCCAGGCTTGCAACGTCAACGAAGAAGTCCCGCTCCACGCCAATGCAGTTGACCAGTATGTTGCTCGGAATGTTCACGTTGCCGGTGAACTCCCGGAGGGTGTGGTCCCGGCTCAATCGGGAAAGTGCCCCGCCCCGATAGAGGTAGAGGCGACTATCTCCGGAGTGGACCATGTAGAGTGCGCCTTCGTACCAGACGAAGCTGGACAGCGTGGTCGCCATGCCGTTTCGTTCACTGTGGAGCATGCCCTGGCGACGGACCTCGTTGTGAAGCTCACCGACTGTGGCTTCAAGCCGCGCCCGGAGGTCCGAATCGCTGAGACCGCCGTCGTACGATTCAAGGTCTCCGACGAGCTGTTCCAGGCAGAGGCGGCTGGCCACATCCCCTGCGGCGCCCCCGCCGACACCGTCGGCCACCCCGGCGGCCAGGGCCGTGGGCATCGTCCCAAAGGACTCTGCCCAGGCCATACTCTCATTGCGAAAGATCCTGGTTCCTACGACGGCGGCATCCTCGTTGCGCCGCCGCACCGAACCCGTGTCACTGAGCACAAAGACCGACCACTCCATACACCCAATCCTACCGCACAAAGGGTACCCGTACTTCGACACCGCCGAATCCGACAAGACCCCGCACCACGACCGGCTTGCCCGGAATTGGATGCGTGTGTCGCGCATTCCCGCCGAAGGCGCCGAAGAGGCCGGTGCCCTGGTACTCGACGCGAATATCCCGGGGGAGCCGGATGTCCACCAGGCCGAAGGCGCAGAGCACATCGATCTCATCCGGGAGCTCCTCGTGGCGCCACTCCTCCATGGATACGTAGCTCTTCGCCCCAACCGTGGCAATGCGCAGGCGTTTCTCACCGCGGGGCACGTCGAAGCTTCGGCTGCCGCCGAAGTAGTTCGACACCGTGTAGTACCTATCGGCTTGTTTCGCCATCTTCTACTCCCTGGCCGCGGAACGCCGGTACCACCCCGGGCTCCGCCGCGGAGAACGCAGAACACGCGCCGCAGGTGGCACGGAATGGGGACCGTTCACCGGCGATGGCGTGCCGCGGCGCCACCGTCGAGCTCTGCCGATTCCAGGTTCATCTGCGACAGCACCGGGGCACTCGCAATGTCGGCGTGACGATAGTGAACCTCAGGCATGGATCTCCAGTAATAGGGAAGTGAACGCGGCGGGATTCGAACCCACGACCTTCGGCTCCGGAGGCCGACGCTCTATCCAACTGAGCTACGCGTTCAGAGGAGCTATCGAGAGTGCACGGTACTGCGATTGCCCGCAGCTGTCAACTCAAAGGAAGCGGTCGCCGGCAAGTACAGTCAGAAGGCCGGCGAGTGCGGCCGGGTACAGGAATCTGTTCATCTTGATCTCCCGGCCAGAAGATATCGCACGGGCGGGGAATTGACACCGCCGGCGGTGGCGGCAAGGATGCCCCTCATGGAAGAGATTTGTCTGGCATCTGCGTCGCCGCGGCGACGAGAGCTTCTGGATCAGATCGGGGTGCCCCATCTGGTAGCGGAGCCGCATATCGATGAGAGTGAGCACCCCGGGGAGGGGCCGATCGACCTGGCGAGGCGCCTTGCCGAAGAGAAGTGTGCGGCGGTGCGCGACGAGGTTTCTCACCGGCTGGTGCTGGCGGCGGATACGGTGGTGTTCATGGACGACCACCTCCTGGCCAAACCGGCGGATCGGGCGGACGCCCGGCGGATGCTGGAGCTCCTCTCGGGCCGCACCCATGCGGTTGTTTCGGCGGTGGCAGTGTTCAACCGCGAGAGCGGCGAGACGACCGTTGACATCGGCATTACGAAGGTGCTCTTTGCCCTCCTCACGGACGATGAGATCGAGTGGTACCTGGATTCGGACGAGTGGAAGGGTGTTGCCGGGGGCTACCGGATCCAGGGGCGGGCGGCGGCGCTCATTACCCGGATCCATGGGGAGTACGCGACGGTGGTAGGGTTGCCAATCCGGGTGCTGTATTCTATCTTACGACAAAACAAGTACCTGCTTCCGTAGGGAAGCAAGATCCTCCGGTCGCCCCGGAGACGGTGCCCAGGCCGAGTGCCCGGGGAGTACACCGCCCGGACGGACGACTGAGAAAGAAGAGAAGGACCCATCGACGCAGTATCGATGGGGCAAGGAGGCAGCTTTGGCTGTAGTAACCATGAAGAATTTGCTTGAGTCAGGTGTGCACTTCGGCCACCAGACCAAGCGCTGGGATCCCCGGATGAAGAAGTTCATCTTTGCGGAACGCAACGGGATCCACATCATTGACCTGCAGAAGACCATCGGGTGCATCAAGGACGCGTATGACGCGGTGCGCGAGACGGTTCTGCAGAACAAGTCCGTCCTGTTTGTCGGGACAAAGAAGCAAGCACAACAGGCAATCGAGCGAGAGGCCCAGCGGTGTGGTATGTTCTATGTGAACAACCGCTGGCTCGGTGGCATGCTCACGAACTTCGCCACCATCAAGCGCTCTCTCTACCGGCTCAAGAAGCTGGAGAAGATGGAAGTCGACGGCACCTTCGAGAGTCTGACCAAGAAGGAGGTCGCCCGGCTCAACAAGGAGCGCACCCGCCTCGAGAAGAACCTTGGCGGCATCAAGGAGATGAAGGAGCTGCCGGGCATTGTCTTCATCATTGACACCAGGAAGGAAACGATTGCGGTCGCCGAGGCGCAGCGCATGAACATTCCGATTGTGGCCGTGGTGGATACCAACTCCAATCCGGAGCCGATTGATCATCCGATTCCCGGCAACGACGACGCAATCCGCGCCATTAACCTCTTCACGCAGATCATTGCCGACGCCGTCATCGAGGCGGATAACGAGATCGGCCTGCGTGTCATTGAGAGCCTGGAAGACGAGGAAGAGGCAGGAGCCGCGCCCGCCGAAGCCGAACCCGCCGCAGCAGAAGCGTCCGCGCCCGAGGCGACCACACCTGAGACGACCGCGCCTGAGGAAGGCGAGCCGGTAAGCGAACAGATCAGCAAGCCGGTGAGCGAGCAGGTGAGCGAGCAGGTGAGCGAGCCGGTGAGTGAACAGGTCAGTGAACAGGTCAGTGAACAGGTCAGTGAACAGGTCAGTGAGCCGGAGGCGGCCGAAGAGGAGAAGGTACCTCTGGCGACCCAGGTCGACGCTGCCGGCGAGAAAGAGGGCGAAAAGGGCGAAGAGGGCGAAAAGAGCGAAGAGCCCGGCTTCACTGCCGAAGACTACTCCGAGTACGAGCCCGAGGAAGAGAAGGAAGAAGAGGACACCCGCACCCTGGAGGAGAGTGTCGCCGAGGAAGCGGGTATCGACGAGAAGACGATGTACGACGAGTCGTA
>CAZZIE010000044.1:13431-26022 GCA_964654185.1 uncultured Spirochaetaceae bacterium
CGAAGAAGCATTCAGAATCCAAGGAGTTGATACGTGGAAATAAAGGCTGCCGACGTTAAGAAACTGCGCGACAAGACAGGCGCCGGCATGATGGACTGCAAGAAGGCCTTGACCGAGGCCGAGGGCGACTTCGCGAAGGCGGAGCGAATCCTCAAGGAGCTCGGCCTGGCGGCGGCGCAAAAGCGCGCCGGTCGCGCAACAAACGAAGGACGAGTGTTCACTCTCGTGAACGGCAAGAAGGCGGGCATTCTGGAGCTCTCCTGCGAGACCGACTTCGTGGCGCGCAATGCGCAGTTCGTCGAGCTCGGCAAGGCCCTTCTGGCGGACCTGATCGAGAGTCAGGATGACCTGGAGAGCGAGAAGGTTCAGAACCAGATCAAGGACGCTATCAGCACCATCAAGGAGAACATGTCCGCCCGGCGCTATCAGGTCATGCAGGCCGCGGACAACGAGCTCATCGTGGACTACGTCCACGGCGACTCCGGGAACATTGGGGTGCTGGCCAGGATCGCGGTGGATGATCCGGCGAAGACCGACAGTGAGGCCATCAGAAACTTCGGCTTCGACATTGCTCTCCACATTGCCGCCTTCAATCCCTCCTTTCTCTCCGAGGAGAACGTCGACCCGGCGTACCTGAAGGAGCAGGAAGAGATCTTCACCAAGCAGGCCGAGGGACTGGGCAAGCCTGAGAAGGTCATTCCAGGCATTGTAAAGGGCAAGTTGAAGAAGCATCTCGCAGAGGTCACCCTTCTGAACCAGCCCTTCGTGAAGGACGACAAGCGGTCGGTGGCACAGGTCGCTGCGGACCTTGGCAAGGAAGAGAACGTCAAGATCGATATTGCGGACTACGTGTACTATCGCGTAGGAGAAGAGACCGAGTAATACCGAGGTAGCGGTTCCTCGCGGCGGGGCGCCGGCGCCCGGCCGCGCGGTCCGACCTCTCTTCGTGAGGAGGCAATCCGTGAGCGACATTGAGAAACAGACCGAGCAGCGCATGAAGAAGTCTCTGAAGGCGCTTGAGGAGGAGTTCCAGACCATCCGTACCGGCCGCGCTTCTTCGGCGGTCTTTGAGAAGATCAAGGTCGAGTACTATGGAAATCCGACCCCGCTGAATCAGGTCGCGACCATCTCCATTCCGGAGGCGCGACTCGTGGTCATCCAGCCCTGGGACAAGTCGATCATATCCGAGATCGAGAAGGCCATTCAGAAGTCGGAACTCTCCCTCAATCCCATGAACGATGGGAAGGTCATCCGCATCAGTATTCCCCCGCTCACGGAGGAGCGGCGGAAGGAGTTCGTGAAGGTGGCGAAGAACGCCGCGGAACAGGCGCGGGTGGCCATTCGCAACATCCGCCGGGATGCGAACGACGAGCTGAAGAAGTCGCAGAAGTCGGGAGATATCTCCGAGGATGATGAGAAGCGCCTGGAGGACTCCATTCAGAAGCTGACGGACAAGTACGTGGAAGAGATCAACACGCTCCTGGAAGAAAAGGAGAAGGAGATCCTGGAACACTAGCCATGAGCAGCCACGCCACCGCCGAGAAGTCGACATCCGTACCGACCCACATGGGCATTATCATGGACGGCAACGGCCGCTGGGCCCTCAAGCGCAACCTCGCCCGGACGGACGGGCATCGTGCGGGCTTCGAGGCAGCCAAGCGGATTGTCCTTGCGGCGGAGCGTGCCGGGATCAAGTACCTCTCCCTCTACACCTTTTCGACGGAGAACTGGCGCCGGACCCCGGAGGAAGTGAAGTTCCTCATGAACCTCCTGGGCACGGCGCTTCGCAACGAGTACGACTTCTATCGGCGTAATCGCATTCGCCTGGTCCACAGCGGCGACATAGAGAAGCTTCCCCCGGCAATCCGTAAGGAGATCCGTCGCGTCGAGGAGGACACCGCCGACTTCGACGGCATTACCGTCAACGTCGCGGTGAACTACGGCGGCCGCGACGAGATCGTCCGGGCAATCAGAAAGTGGCACGACGCCGGCGGTAACGGCGACCTTACCGTCGCGGCACTTCACGACTATCTCGATCGCCCCGACATCCCGGATCCCGACCTCATCATACGGACCGGCGGGGAGCTGCGCCTGAGTAACTTCCTCCTGTGGGAGTGCGCCTATTCAGAGCTCTTCTTCAGCCAGAAGCTCTGGCCGGACTGGGATGACGAGGACCTCGTGAACGCCATTGATGACTTCCAACGAAGACGCCGCAACTTCGGCGGAGATCGATGACGAACCTGCAGACACGGCTGATCCTCTTCGTAGTGGGCATTCCCCTTCTCTTTGGATTGGTTGTGTTCCTGCCGCAACTCAATCACCTCGGCTTCAATCTCTTTCTGGTCACGATATCCGGGCTGACCGCTCTTGAGATGGGGCGTATCATTCGCGCCTCCAGGCTCGTCTATGAGACGCCGAAGCCCGTTACCTTCAGCCTTGGTATCGTGCTGCCTGCGGTCGCCCTGGCATCGGTCCTGGGCGCGATCGATTGGACAGCGGTCTTCCACGCCATTCTCGCCGTGACCATGCTGATTGTCGCCGCACAGGCCTTCCGCCGGGCGGACACGCTGGAGCGAAGCGTAACCAGCGCGGGAACCCATCTCATTGTCTTCCTCTACCCCGGTCTCTTCCTGGCGTACGTGGTGAGACTGAGCGCCCTGCCGAACGCCACCGTGCTGATTCTGACCTTCATTGCCGCAGTCTTTTTTAACGATGCCTCAGCGTACGCGGCAGGTTTTGCCTTTGGATACCGGCGGGGAATCGTTCCGGTGAGCCCCAACAAGAGTCTGGTGGGATTCATCGTCGGACTTCTGGTCTCCCCCTTCGTGCTGGTCATGGTCTCTCTCATTCCCGGTTCGGGTGTCGACTTTCAGCCCGCCCGGCTGGTACTGCTGGGGTTGATGGTCGGCCTGGCCACGATCCTCGGGGATCTCCTGGAATCCGCCTTCAAACGCGCAGCCGACGTGAAAGACTCGGGACACGTGATTCCCGGGCGCGGAGGTTTCCTGGACTCCATTGATTCCCCTATCTTTGCAGCACCGGTGTTCTTTCATGTGTATCAACTTCTGTTCCTGTAGGAAAAACGTATGCTCATTGTAAATATCCTGATCGGTCTGGTCGGGCTCGGTATTGTAGTCTTCGTGCACGAGGCCGGTCATCTCCTTGCGGCCAAGCTCGTCGGAATCGAAGTGGAGGCCTTCTCCATTGGGTGGGGACGCCGCCTGGTCGGCTTCACCTACAAGGGTACCGAGTACCGCATATCGATCTTTCCCATAGGCGGATTCTGCCGCATGAAGGGCGAAAACGCCCTGCAGCAGGCGTGGCAGGAAGGGCGTCGTGATGTCCCCCGGGAGAAAGGCTCCTTCTTCTCGGCGCGCCCCTGGCAGCGCGTTCTGGTTGCCTTTGCCGGTCCCGCAGTGAACGTGATCTTTGCCGTCCTGGTTCTGAGCATTCTCTGGTGGATCGGCTTCGACACACAGACCTTCGATAATCGCATTATTCTCTCCTCCGACTACGCCGCGGCCGTTCAGGGAGAGGATACAGAGCTCGCCCGGGGCCCCAACCCCGCCGACCGGGCGGGGCTCCGAACCGGCGATGAGATCGTCCAAATCGACGGTACCGCAATCGAATCCTTCCGCGGCATCCAGGAACAGATCGCCCGGTCGCCCCAGGAAGAGCTCAGCATGGTGGTGGAACGGGACGGTCGGCGGGTGCAACTCGAGATCACTCCCCGACTTGATACGAACACCGGAGCGGGGCAGATCGGGGTGTATCCGTGGATCGATCCGGTCGTCGCGAACGTGCAGCCGGACTCCCCCGCAGCTGCCGCGGGAATGCAGCCGGGTGACCGCATTGTCGCGGCAAATGGTACGGAGATTCCTCACACCATGGCGCTCTACCGGGCAATAGACTCGGCCGACGGTGCGATCGAGCTCGCCTTCCGGCGTGACGGCATGGAACGATCCGCCACCGTGACGCCGAACCGCAGTGAAGACGGCACCCCCCGGATCGGCGTTGCCTTCCGGAGCGTGACGGTATCGACACCGGACCTGAACGTCTTTCAGGCGATCGGCCGTGGCGCAGCGGAGACCTGGGACACCTTTGCCCTCACCGTTCAGAGCATCGGCCTCCTCTTCCAGGGTGTCGACGTGACCCAGGCGGTGGCGGGTCCGCTCCGGATCACCTATTTCGTCGGAGAGGTGGCAACCCAGGGATTCGCCGGAGGCATTGCAAGCGGCTTCCGGGCGCTCTTCAACTTCCTGAGTCTTCTCAGCGTAGCCGTGTTCTTCATGAACTTGCTGCCTATCCCGATCCTCGACGGCGGTCAGATTCTGCTCTACTCTATCGAGGGGATCTTCCGCACGAGTCTGAATCCAAAGGTGGTGTACCGATATCAGGCTGTGGGCATCTTCCTGATCTTCAGCCTGATCGTTTTCGCCTTCTTCAACGACATTCTCTTTCTTGTTCAGCAGTAGGAGCGCATGATGACGAAACGGTGGATTCTGGTGGTTGCGACGGCCCTCGCCCTTGCCGGCACCGCTGCGGCGGAGGTGCTTTTCAACAGCTCCCACACCGGGACCGTTCGTGACATCCGGGTTACCAACGACGGCTCCCTTCTGCTTACGGCGGGAGACGACGGTAAGCTGAAGGTGTGGGATCGGGAGAGCCGAGGCATCCGCGCCTCCTGGCAGCTCTCCACCTTGCCCATTGTGCGACTGGCACTCCATCCCACCGAGCCGCGGGTAGCGACGGTCGAGTACGACGGCGCGAGCCGCATCTTCCTGAGCGTCTGGAACTGGAAAGATGGTGAGCCGGTCTTCCGACGCGCCCTGGATGAGCTCCCCCTGGTACTGCGGTTCTCGCCGCAGGGGAGTTACATCGTCACTTCGAAGCCGACCTTCGACAGCATCTCCCTGCTGGAAGCGGACACCGGCCGGGAACGGCCGTTTCTGGACGAGGGCTTCGGCATCGTCACCTATGCCGTTGTGTCTCAGAGTGAAAGCAACATCATGACCTATGCGGGGGCAACCGGCCGGATCCGATACTTCGATCTCTCCTCCGGGCGACTCGTCCAGAACGCCGAAACCGTTGCGGGTCTCGAGTACCTTACCCTTCTGGAGAACCGACGGTACGCCGTAGGTGCCGGCCGCGGCGGACTGGTCATCGTCGACATTCTGGACGGAGATGTAGAAGACACCTACACCCTCACCGGTGTCACGGGAATTGACCGTGAAGCGGGCTCAAACCAGCTCGTCGTGCGACGCACCCTGGATGACGGCTCTCAGTTGGTGCGCTTTTCCGCGGACGGGACCAACCTGCGAAGGCAGTTCAGCCCCCGCGCCTCCACCGGCACCGACGACACCGCCTTCGTCGCCCATGAGAGCTTGATGTACTACGCAACGACGGAGGGTACTATCTACTACTACCGGGCAGGTGGGCGGCTCCGCAACGTCTTTGCGCGGGACCACCTGGAGCCGGTGTCGGATATCGCCACCGGGTTCCAGAGCCTCATCGTGGCGACGCCCGACAGGTTGGTGCGTTTTTCCTCCGACATCTTCACGCGTCCCATGGAATCGCCCCGGTACGTGCGGTATCGGACAATTCCCAATCCGGCGGGCGCGCCATTGCTTCTCGAGCCGGCGGGCAGCCGGGACATCCTCATGTGGCAGCGCGACGACGCCGCCGCGACCATCTGGACCTACGATCCCATTCTGAATCGAGGCGAGGTTTTCGTGGAGGAGCAGGCGCCGGTACGGCACATCGCCCCCCACGACGACGGCGTGGTTGTCCTTACTGCGGACGGCTCCTTCAGAGACCTGGCCGATGACTCGCTCGAATCGACCTTCTCTTACACGTCCCTGGGCATGGAGCACGTCATCCGGACCAATGAGTTCGGCATTCTCGTGGGAAAGAGTCGAACCGACGCCTTCTCATCCGCGCTGTTGCGAATCAACCCGGAGACCGGCGAAACGGTTCCTATCCGAACGGATGAACGCCTCATCTTTGACATGGCGTACGACGGGCAGTCGGATCTCTACACCCTGGGCCTTCGAAACGACCGAGCAACCTCCGAGACCGTCCTGCAACGGCGCTTCGGGCGCAACCTGGTCGCCGCGGACACGCTCCTGACCACCCCGGGAGAGCATCTCGGAGGGCACGTCGTCTACCACCGCGAATCCGACTCCGCCTTCGCCGTGATCAATCAGCCGGCACCCTTCCGGATCCACGAGCGTACACCCCGGAGCCTGGAGGCGGCTGAGCACCGCGCCCGGCGTCTGGAAGCTGTGGGAAACGTACTCGCCGCGGCCAACCACGACGGTAGCATCAGTTTCTGGGAGATCGAGGCGGGGACGCATCTGGCAGACCTGTACATGCTGCGAGGGGGTGAGTGGGCGCTCGTGACGGCGGATGGCCGCTTCGCCACCCCGTCACGCTTCGACCGGAGCTATCTTCGGTACGTCCCGACCTCCTCACGGGACCGCAACAGCCTGGAGGATCGCCGCATCGAGCTGCCCCTTCGATAGGCGGTGTGGGTGAGCGGGCCGCGCCTACACCGTCGAGGGCGGGTTTTCCCGGACGCGATCGATCGCCCGGGAAACGGCGTCCACGATCTGATCGTGATGCTTCTGATCCAGCTCCCCTGCATAGATGCGACCAAGCAGGGTCGCCCGATAGAGCGGCGGCACGTTGTTCAATGCGAAGGCGGCCATGTCGAGAATGCAGTCCTGGCTGCGGCAGACATCCGCATTCCCCGGCTCGGCGAGCTGCCGCTCCAGCTCATCCAGCACCAGATGCTCCGCCTCGTTGACCAGATACTCGAAATCGTACTCATCTCGTAGAGCCATCTCTCTCCCCCTCTTCTCCCGGCCTGCTCCCGGCGCCGTCACGCTACACGTGCTCGCGAGTCATCTCGTCGAAGCGGGTGTATTTCGGAACGAAGGCGATGTGAACGGTCCCGACCGGTCCGTTTCGCTGCTTCGCTACTATCAGCTCGGTCTCCATGATGTTGGGGTGCTCATCCCCGGTCCGCTCCTCGCCACGATCACGATGCAGGAAAATGACGACGTCCGCATCCTGCTCGATCGAGCCGGACTCGCGGATGTTGGCCAGGGTCGGCCGGCGCCCTTCGGAGTCGCGGGTGAGCTGCGACAGGGCAACCACCGGTACCTCAAGCTCCCGGGCGAGCGCTTTCAGGGAGCGGGAAACCTCCGCCATCTGCTCGTGCCGCGGCAGCTCCGGATTCTCCGAAGAGATGAGGGTCAGGTAGTCGACGAAGATGATCTTCACGTCGTGCTGCGACACCATCCGTCGCGCCTGGGCGCGAAGATCCAGGAGCGCCATGTTGGGCGTGTCGGTGATCCAGAGGGGCGCCTCATAAATCAGCCCTGCGGCATCGGCGATGCTTCTGAAGTCTGAGGGACGGAGCATGCCCGCCCGGATCGCCTGGGAGCTGATCCGCGCCTCGCTGGCAATGAGACGTTGCATGATCTGCATGCTCGACATCTCCAGTGTGAAGAAGCCGACGGGCGTCTGATGGTGGACCGCCATGTTTCCCGCCATGGTGAGGGCAAGGGCGGTCTTGCCGACCGACGGGCGCGCCCCAATGATGATGAACTCGGAGTTCTGGAAGCCGCTCAGCATGTTGTCGAGCTCGTGAAAGCCCGACGGGACCCCGGTGTAGCTCTCCTTGTTCCGGTAGAGCCGCTCGATCGCCTCAACGGTCTCCTCGACGATCTCGCGCGCCTGCCGGAAGCTCGCGGAGTGCTGATCACCGGCGACCTCGAAGATGCGCTTCTCCGCCTCTTCGAGGATCTCGCGGCTGGAGTGGCTGTCGTCGTGGGCGCTCGCGATCATCTCGTGGGAGATCTTGATCAGAAGGCGCCTGACGCTCATCTCCCGGACGATCCGGGCGTAGTACTCGACGTTGGCGCTGGTAGGCACCGCCGATGTCAGCTGGGAAACGTACCCGGCTCCGCCCACGGCGTCGAGTTTACCGAGGTGGCGCAACTCCTGGGTAAGGGTAATGAGATCGATCTCTTCACCGCGCTCCGAGAGCTGGACGATTGCCTCGAAGATTTCCCGGTGAGCGTTGCGGTAGAAGTCACGAGCGCGAATGAAGGCAACAACGCGACTGAGAGCCTCGTTGTTGAGGAGGATGGCGCCCAGTGTCGCAACCTCAGCTTCCAGGTTGTGAGGTGGGACGCTGTCCTTCAATGTCGCTGCAGTTGCCATACGTTACGCGCTGCGGAACGGGATCCGCGTTGCGGAGCTTACTCCTCCCTCTCGGAATCCTCGTCTTCGCCGGTGCCTTCGTCATCGGCCTGGTCGCCCGTCGCGGACTCTTCCGTCGGAGTCTCTTCCGGCGCCGGGGTGGGCTCGTCCACCGGAGCTTCGGCCTCGTCCTCTTCAGCGAGTGCTTCTTCAGTCACTGCTTCTTCAGTCACTTCCTCTTCAGTGACCGATGCTTCCGCCGTTGCGGTTGCTTCCTCCGAGCCGGCCGGTGCCGCTGCGCTTTCGGGCGCGGGGGTTTCCCCGGTTTCCGGCTCCGCTGTGGAGCTCTCGGCTGCTGCTGCGGTCTGCTGCGGCGCACTGCGCTCGTCCGGCTCTACGTGCACCTTGAGGGTGGCCTCTTCATCACCGTAGAGTCGGACCCGGATGTTGAAGGTGCCGAGCTCCTTGATGGTGCCGCCGGGAACGTCGACACGCTTTCGGTCGACGGACACCCCGAGCTTCTCGAGATGCTCAACGATGGTCGCTGAGGTCACGGAGCCGAAGAGCCGGCCACGCTCGCCTGCGGTCATCTTGATGGTAATCTCTTCACTCTCCAGGCGCTCGCGGGTGCCCTGAGCATCCTTTCGCTTCTGCTCTTTCCGCGCCTCGATTGCCGCGCGGCGCCCCTCCAGCTCAGCAAGGCTCGCCGCGTTGTAAGGCATGACGAGACCGTTCGGCATGAGGTAGTTACGGGCGTACCCGGGAGCCACGTCCTTGACGTCGCCCTCTTCCCCGAGGCTTGGGACATCTTTATTCAGAATGACTTTCATTGGTTTCAGCGTCTCCTTTCGAAACGGTTATAGTCAATCCAGAGCTCCGAGACGCCGAGTCCCGGCAACCCCAACAGAACAATCAGGTTCACACCCGGCACGAAGAGCAGGACAATCGCACCGATGATAATCAGCATACGCACACCCTGCTGCACCCGGTAGTGTGCAAGGAGGTGTCGCGCCACGGCGATACCCTGCACGCCGTAGAGGAGCAAGCTCACCAGGGCGACGTTCCACGCGACCGGCTCAACCGGGCCGAGCGTGGCGAAAAAGGTCAGCACCACTCCCGCCACCGAGGCTATGAGCACCCACACCGCCCGAGCCGGCACCACGAAGCGTGCAATCCGTGGCGGAGGTGCGACGCCCGTTGAGAAACGGTACGCCAGGTACGCCCCAAGGTACCAGTTCAACACCAGCAGCACGAGCAGGCCGACACCGTACGTGTTCCCGAGCACCCGCACCGCGGTGTCCGCAAGCATCTCGGCACCGCTGCTGCCGGCTTCCCCGGCCTCCGGTGCGGCCCCCAGCGCCGCAAACTGCGACTCCAGGAAGGAGCGGAGGGTTCCGTCGGCACCGACCTTCAGGAAGAGCGGCACGGTAACCACCATTGCCGCCACCCATCCCGCAAGGAGCCGGTACAGGGTGCGTCCCAGCCTCGGCAGGGGCGCCTCCATGACGACCAGTCCGACCAGGAGTCCGACCGGGAGCGTCCAGTTCCAGGCTATCAGCCAGGAGGAACCGAGGCCCGCTCCAAGTCGAGACAGGCGCACCACATCGACAATGGTAATGCCGAGCACCGCGATCCCGGCGCCCCAGAGGAGCGCGCCGAATCCGCGGCGCCGCAGAAGCGCCGCCAGGGGCAGCAGGAAGAGCAACGCGAAGAAGCCGCTCGCATAGAGCGCCGCGGCCGCCACGGCCAGTCCGGCCGTCTCGATCCAGACTTCCCGGCTCTGCGGCCCCCACATGAACCTTAGCCCATGGGAAGCAGCCCAAGATACCGCGCGCGCTTGATCTCTCGAACGAGCTTGCGCTGGTTCTTGGCGCTTGTTCCCGTGATCCGCCGCGGCAGTATCTTGCCGCTGTCGGTGGTGAACCGCCGCAGTACCTCCGGATGCTTGTAGCTGACCGTGAGGTTGTGAACCTTGATCTTGTCAATCTTCTTGCGGAAGTACGGCCGTCGCCGGCGTCCGCGGTCACCGCCGCGATCCCCCCGGTCGCCGCGGTCTCCACGGTCCCCGCGATCTCCTCGATCTCCGCGGTCCCCACCACCGCGCGGACCACTCCGAGGCCCCGAAGGCCGAGAACCCGTTGGAGGGCCGGAGCTACTCCGCTGACTCTGCTCCGTGCCTGGTGTCGTCTCCTGAGTATTTTCACTTCGTGCTTGTTCGTCACTCATATCGCTGTCCTCCCCGAATGCGGGTCTTCCAGACGGTCGCGTCTAGAAGGGAATGTCGTCTTCGAACTCTTCTCCGGTATCTCCGGAGCTGCTTTGCCCACCGCCGTACTGCGGCCGTTCCTGATTGCCGTAACCTCCGGCCTGTCCGCCTGACGGCGCGCCGCTGCCGCTGCCGCTGCCACTGCCGCCGCCACCGCTTCCGCCGAGAAGCTGCACGTTGTTCGCAAAGACCTCGACGCGACTGCGCTTCTGGCCGTCCTGCTCCCAGCGGTCCTGGCGCAACTCACCCTGGATTCCCACCTGCTTCCCTTTGGTCAGGTAGCGGTGAATCGCCTCGCCCTGGCGCCCCATGACGACGACGTCGAAGAAGTTGGCCTCGTCGACCCAGTCGTCGCCCTGTTTACGCCGGCGATTGATGGCAAGGGAGAACTTGCAGATCGGCGTTCCACTGGATGCATAACGCAGCTCCGCATCTCTCGTCAGGCGTCCCACCAGGACGACATGATTGATGTCGGCCATGTTACTGCTCCTGTCGAACCATGAGAAAGCGGAGAATGTCCTCGTTGTGTCGCAGTTCATCCTCGGTGGAGTTGGCCTTCTCGGGATCCATCTCCACTATGTAGATGAAGTAGTGGGCACGATTCTGTTTCTGGATGGGATAGGCCAGGGAGCGTTCGCCCATGTCTTCTTCCTTGACAATGGTCGCCCCTAGCCCCTTAAGCTCTTCTCGTACGTTGTCTCGCCCCCGGGAGAAAGCCTCTCCCTCCGGGCGGAACACGCACACCGCCTCGTACGTCCTCATGTAGTTCCTCCTTATGGACTTACGACCATCGCAGATAGTTGTACACGATGGTAAAGAGGTTTGGGTACGTTACTAAAGAGACCCCGCACTGTCAAGGGCGACGGCGGCACAACCGATAAGGTGATAGAGATGACTACGCGCGTGAACTACGACGATAACATCTTCTTCCTCCAGACAATGATCAAGACTCTCGACAGCGGCGTGCAACTCACCATTGACGGTGATCTTTTTCGGGACAAGTTCGTTGAGGACGTCTTCTTCATTGACTCGACCTTGAGCCGCATCCTCACCCAGCTACGGGAAAACCGCCGGCTCATTCGAAGAACCGAGTACCTGCGCGCTCTCATGCGTGCCGAGAACCTCTTCCTCGATCTCCTCACCAAGTGCCTGGACGAAAGCCTGCCCTTTGCCGCGGAGCTCGAAGCGGTCGTCACCAAGCTGCGCGCAACCCGCAGCGAGCACCAACGCGCCCTCGACGACGTCCGATCCATCCTTCACGACCAGAGCGATGTCGAGCCGGAAGAGGACGTCGTCTCCCAGGAGGAGTTCCGTTCCCTCCTCATGAGCGACGACGAGGGCTCCGACGCCGAGAGCGACGACGACTCGGAGGCAGGTCCGCAGGCCGGTGCCGCCAACGCCGCCCGAAACGACACCTTCCAGGACGCCTGACTCCCCCGGTCTTTCTCTGTTTCCTCCCGCAGAACTCCAGACTTCCCGCACAGAGCCGTTGCTCTCTCCCGCGACCGTTGTTATGGCGCAATCAGTTGTCGTGCGATCAGTTGTAGCGCGATCACACGAGAAGAATCCTCTTGACAACTCCTCTCAATAGTACTCATTATGGCCTCATAATGGACAAAAAAGCCCAAGGATGGACAGAAGATCTTCTTACCCTGCAGGAGGTCGCTGAGTACCTCCGCGTAGCCGAGAAGACGGTCCTGCGCATGGCGCGAAGAGGCGAGATACCCTCGGCGAAGGTTGGTGGGCAGTGGCGGTTCCGCAAGCGCCGGATCGACGCGTGGCTGGATGAACGGGAGCGGGGCGCTCACGGGAAGGACCCCCTTGCGCTGCTCCGTTCTGAAGGCGAGACCACCGTGCCCCTGTCACGGTTGCTGAGGCCGGAGTTCGTACTCATCGGCCTCCAGCCTCAGGACACCGGAAGGGTGGTCCAACGCCTTGCGGATCCACTCGTGGACGCAGGCATCCTCAAGGACCGGGAGGACTACGTGGACCGCGTCCTGGCGCGGGAACGCGTGGCGTCCACGGAGGTAGTGTCCGGCGTCGCCGTGCCCCACGCACGAAACACCGAGGCGAATCCAACCGGCTCTCCCGGCGTCGTTGCCGCCACGTGCCCG
>CAZZIE010000044.1:26032-31295 GCA_964654185.1 uncultured Spirochaetaceae bacterium
ACCCCGTGCACCTCTTCTTCCTGCTGTGCGCGGAAGGAGACGTACCCCATATCCGGCTCCTGCAGCTCGTTTCTCGGCTTGTTCGAGTCTCGGGAGCCGTGGACCACCTGACGGCCGCCGAGACCGGTGAGGGGTTCATTGAACGAGTCGTGGCCATGGAAGCCGAGGCCGCGAAAGGAGCAGAGTCATGGAGTTGAAGGATGTGTTGGATCGCCGCTGTGTTGCGGCGGGTGTCGAAGTGTCTTCCAAGGACGAGATACTCGGGGAGATTGCGCGGCTGGCAAAGGAGAGTCCCGTTCTCCAGGAGCGCTCCAGGGAGGACGTTCTGGAGCTGCTGCGGGACCGGGAAGCTCAGGGAAGCACCGGCTTCGAGGCGTCCGTCGCAATCCCGCACTGCAGCATGGACGACATTGGCGAGTTTGTGGTAGGCGTAGTCACAACGGCAGAGCCCATAGACTTCAATGCTATGGACGGCAGCCCGTCCCAGCTCTTCTTCTTCATTGTCGGACCTCGATCCCAGCGGAACCGGCACGTCGGCCTCCTCTCCGCCATATCGAAGATCGTTCGCTCGACCGAGTCGATACAGTCCCTCCTCGACGCGACGAGCGACAGAGACCTGTACGACCGGACGCTCGATTACATCGTCTTTCGATCGGAGGAAACGCCGGCAGGTCCGGCGAGCATGGTCCACGTCTTCATTCAGCGGGACGACGTCTTCGAAGACGTCCTCCAGGTGTTCTCTGAGACCACCGAAGGCAGCCTCTTCGTCGACGATGTTGAAGACGCCGGGGCATATCTGCACGAGTTGCCGCTCTTCTCGGCGCTCTGGACGGAGTCGCCACGGACCACGGTCAAGCACATCCGCGCGGTCATTCGCAAGTCTCAGACGAACGACGTGATCCGCAAGATAAGCCTCATTGACGATTCCATCTTCGATGAGCCCGGAGTGATGGTCGCGGTGCAGGAGCTGCAGTACTTTGCCGGCTCAATAGAGCTGTAAGGAACTGTCCACATGCAAGCACTCACGGACGCCAATCTCGCAGCCCACCTCCCTGCGCTTCTGACCGTCGGCGGCGCGGTCTTCCTGGGTCTCTTCGCCGGCAAGGCGGTGCGCCGTCTGCGCCTCCCCTCGATAATCGGCTTCATGCTGGTGGGACTGGCCCTGGGCCCCTCCCTGCTCGGTGTGATCGATGCGACCCTGCAGGAAAACCTGGGATTCATCACCGATATCGCCCTCTCCTTCGTGGCGATCAGCATTGGTCTGGAGCTCAGCCTGAGCTCAATTCGGAAGCAGGGCAAAGGGCTGGCGGCGATCATCCTCACCGAGTCCTTCGCTGCATTCATCGTGGTGGCGGTGGCCATCTACTTCGTGACACGGAATCTGCCCCTGGCGTTGATCTTCGGAGCCCTCGCTCCGGCGAGCGCTCCCGCAGGAACCGTCGCGGTGATCCAGGAGTACAAGGCGCGGGGACCGCTCACGCGCACCCTCTATGCGGTGGTCGGATTCGACGACGGATTGGGAATCATTATCTTCGGATTCGCCTCGGCAGTTGCAGCCAGTATCATCTCCGCGACGACCGGCGCCGAGGCAACCGGCATCTTGCACTTGATCGGAGAGCCCATCCTCGAGATTCTCCTGAGCTTCGGACTCGGCGCCGCCGTCGCCGTGGTCTACTGCATTCTCACCCGGAAGCTGGAGAACCCGCGGGACGTCATGATCCTCACTTTCGGCGTCGTTCTCGCCACCGCCGGACTGAGCAAGCTCATCGGCAGCTCGGTCATCCTTACGAACATGGTGGTCGGAGCGGTCGCGGTGAACACGCAGCCCGCCGCGGTGATTCGCAAGATCCGCGATAGAATCGCGGAGCTCCTGCCGCTCCTCTTCGTGCTCTTCTTCGTCCTGGCCGGTGCAAACCTCCACATTGCCGCCCTTCCCACCCTGGGGGTGATCGGTATTACCTACATGGCAGGCAGGTCGGCGGGCCTGATCTCCGGCAGCTGGCTTGGGGCCACCATGGGCAGGGCCGACCCGACGATCAAGAAGTACCTCGGCCTCGGGATCCTCTCCCAGGCGGGCGTTGCCATAGGCCTCGCTCTCAGTGTGAAGCAGGAGTTCGCCGAGCTGGGACCGGTCGGGGCGGACATTGGAAACATCGTCATCACGACGGTCACCGCGACCTCCATCATCTTCGAGATTGTCGGGCCGGTTCTGGCCAAGACCGGCCTCCGAAGAGCCGGAGAGATCCGCGCGGACTAGTCTCGCGCCGGGGCGCACGCCTCGGCGGCGCCATGGCGGGGACGCCATGGCGGGGACGGAGCTGGGCAGGGTGCGCCGGCGCGGGGACGGAGCTGGGCCGGGAGGGCGCGCCGGCGCCCCGGGCGGACAAATCGGGTCAAAGCTGATACCTTTGCCTCCAGACAGGAGGTCGCCCGTGCCGCAACTGCGAAAGACGAAGATCGTGTGTACCCTCGGCCCCGCCGTGGACGAGGTCGACCGGATGGTGGAGCTCCTTCAGGCGGGAATGAACGTCGCCCGATTCAACTTTTCCCACGGCACCCACGAAGAGCACCGGAGGCGCATCGCCCGTCTTCGCGAGGCGAGCCACAAAGCCGGCATTCCTGTGGCCCTCATGATCGACACCAAGGGCCCGGAGATCCGGACCGGCCGTTTGAAGGATGATGCCAGGGTCACCCTCAACCGGGATGACACCATCACCATTACCACGGAAGAGATCGAGGGTAACGGGAAGCGCGTCAGCATCTCCTACAAGCAGCTTCCGGAGGAGGTCGGTCCGGGAAAACACATCTTCGTGGCGGACGGTCTCATTGACCTTGAGGTGACGGAGGTCTCCGGGACGGACGTTCACTGCGTCGTGCGGAGCGGCGGAGTCCTGGGCAGCCGCAAGAACGTGAACATTCCGGGGGTTCGCGTTTCCCTGCCGTCGATGACGGCGAAGGATGCGGCGGATATCACCTTCGCCATCGAGAACGGCATGGACTACATTGCCGCATCCTTCATCCGGAGCGCCGGCAACGTGACGGAGATCCAGGACCTGATCGCCCGCCACGAGTCATCGATTCGCGTCATCGCCAAGATCGAGGACCAGGAGGGGATCGATAATATAGACGAGATCATCCGCGTTTCCGGCGGCATCATGGTTGCCCGGGGCGACCTCGGCGTTCAGCTGAGCACGGAGGATATTCCCCTGGCGCAGAAGCGCATCATTGAGAAGTGCAACGTCCAGAACAAGCCGGTCATTACCGCCACGCAGATGCTCGACTCCATGATCAACAACCCGAAGCCGACCCGAGCCGAACTCACCGACGTCGCCAACGCCATCTTCGACGGTACCGACGCGGTCATGCTCTCGGGGGAAACGGCGACGGGCAAGTACCCGATTCGCACCGTCGAGATCATGCACAAGATCGCGATGGCGGTGGAGACCTCGGATGAATACCGGCGGCGCTGTGAGAAGTACTTCGACCTCTTCGGCGAGTCCGAGGACATTGGTCACGCCGTCGCGAAGGCGGCGTACCTCGTCGCCCGGGAGACCAGGGCCACGGCAATCGTCGCCCCTACACTTCGCGGCAACACACCACGGCACATCAGCAAGTTCCGACCGCCCCAGAACATCATTGCAGTCACGACCTCGGAGCAGGCTCACCGACAACTCCTGCTGAACTGGGGTATCTTCCCCCTCCTCTCCGAGCACGTCCACGACTCCGACCTCATGATTCAGAAGGCGCTCCGCAAAGCGCTCCACTCCGGATACGCGAAACGCCTCGACAAGGTCGTCACCGCGGCAGGTATGCCCCTCAACAGCCCCATCCCCATGAACACCATCAAGGTTCACTTCATGGGGAGCATTCTCAATCGCGGTCACAAGGGCTTCGGCAAGATCTGCTCAGGACGCATCGTGCACGCGGAGGGTCTTGAGGAAGCCGCAGTAAGACTCAAGGACGATGGGAACGAGATCCTCCTGACCCGAAGCCTGGACTCGCGTTACGTGCCGATCATCCGGCGCATTCGCGGGGTGATCCTCGAAGAGACCTCCGCGCTCTCCCCCGAAGAAATCCGGGAGATCAATCCCGACATCGTCTACATTGCGGAAGTGCCGAACGCTCTGGGCACCTTCGAGTCGAACCAGATCGTGAGCCTGGACGGCGAGGAGAAGATTATCTACGAGGGCATGCTGGATTAGCGGCGCTGCGCTAGGCCACAGCGGAAGGGGCGTTGCCGGGACCGGGACGTGAGAGACGCGCGGCACCGACGGCCGGCCCCGCGGAATCCGCGGAGCGCGACCGCCGCCGTCCCGGTGCGCCGGCCCGGTCCGCCTGCGGACCGCCGGCCGGCGCTCAGGTTGGTGCGGGACGGATCAGCCCTCCGGCGGCAACAGCACCGTGTCGACCACGTGAATCACGCCGTTCGACGCCTCAACGTCCGCGAGCACAACCTGAGCGTCGTTGATCCGAACGCCGTCAGCGGTGGACACGACAACGGGTTGCCCCAGAAGCGTCTCGGCGCTGCTCAGTCCCGCGACATCACTCGACGGGACTTGACCCGCAACCACGTGGTAGAGAAGAATGTCCGTCAGCGCCGGAATGTCGTTGAGGAGAGCCTCAACGGTGCCGTCCGGCAGTGCGGCGAAGGCGTCATCCGTGGGGGCAAACACGGTGAAGGGGCCATCGCCCTGCAGCGTTTCCGCAAGGTCGGCTGCTTCGAGAGCAGCTACCAACGTGTCGAACCGGCCATCGGTTTGCGCAATCTCGACGATGGTCGGTTCGCTCTCTTCGACCAGCGGGGTCTCGGGTTCACCGACAGCGAACGCTCCGGCGGCTATGAACAGAAAGACAAGGATCAGGAAAGCGTGGGACCTCATTGGGTCACCTCCTTCGTTTTGTGATGACCGGAAGGTACCTATCGCTCGCTAGAGGCGGCAATAGATAATTGTAATAGTCAGGTTTAATTGACCGACGCTTTCTGAATCTCGGAGATTGTATGGGACCACCAAGCGGGGCATTGCCCGTTCGCACCATTCTCGCGCTGCTCGTGCTGGCCGCGGGGATCACGCATCAGACATTGTCGCAGGACTCTCAATCGGAGCGCGACGCCGCCCGTCTGCTCCAGGAGGCGCAGGTCCTCGGCGCCGCTCCGTATGCGCGGGTAACGGCCTCCCTCGATATCCGCCAGGAGTCGCGCCGCCAGAACAGGACCGTCGAGATACTGTACGCGGACGCCGGAGATGGCGCGCGCAATGTCTTT
>CAZZIE010000045.1:0-29930 GCA_964654185.1 uncultured Spirochaetaceae bacterium
GGCGTCCCTTTACCTGCGACCGGCTGCTTATCTCTCGGTCCCGAAAGGAGCTGGCCGTCGGGCCATCAACACGGTTCTGAGTACGTTATTGGCCTTGCCCGAGTGAGAACCCCGGCTCCCCGTCGAACGTGTACAGATGCTCCGTCTTGATGATATCGAAGCCGTGCTCGTGCACCTTCTGCAGGAGGTCGATGATGCGCTTCTGCGGCACCACCGGACCCTTCGGATCACCGCCGAAGCGGCAGCGCCAGTGGTCCGTGCAGAAGGTCTCCGGCGCACCCTTCGGCCACACCTTCAGGCCGCGGTTGGTGATCATGGTGAGGGGCAGCTCCTCCAGGCCCGCTTTCGCCAGCTTCCCGGCGAGGATGTTCGGGTCCCGGTCCGACTCGGTCCACTGCAGAAACACGTCCACCCCGTGAAGCTCCCGCTTCCCCGCGGTTCGCGGCGGCAGGGCGGCGGCCTGAGGAATGCCGGCGCCTCCCTCGTAGGTCACCGGCTCCAGGGTCTCCGGCTTCTTGCCGAGGCGCGCAATGATCGCGTCGGCGAACTCCTTCGTGCCTACCTGCTGCTTGCTTACCCCGTCCCGGAAGATGTCGTAGGTGTGGATCCCCTCTTCAATCGTGCGGAGCCAGGCATTGTGGACGCGTTCGGCCACATCCGGCTGGCCGATGTGTACCATCATCATGATGCCGCCCTGAAGAAGGCCCGAGGGGTTGGCCAGATTCTGCCCGGCGCGCCGCGGAGCCGACCCGTGAATGGCCTCGAACATGGCGGCGTGCTCGCCCACGTTGGCGCTCCCGGCCATGCCAACGGAGCCCGCAATCTGGGCGGCGACGTCGGAGAGGACATCTCCGTAGAGGTTGGGCAGGACAATTACATCGAAATTCTCAGGCTTGTCGGCCATCTTCGCCGCCCCAATGTCGACGATCCAGTGCTCCGACGCAATATCGGGATACTCCTTCGCCACCTCGTCGTAGATCTGGTGGAAGAGGCCGTCGGTGAGCTTCATGATGTTGTCTTTGGTGAAACAGCTGACCTTCTTACGCTTGTTGGCCCGGGCGTACTCGAAGGCGTAGCGGATCACCCGCTCACTTCCGGGGCGGGAGATGAGCTTGAGGCACTGCACGACCTCGTCGGTCTGGCGGTGCTCGATCCCTGCATACAGGTCCTCTTCATTCTCCCGCACGATCACCAGGTCCTGCCCGGGGTGCTTCGTCTCCACGAAGGGTGCCAGCGCCCGGGCGGGTCGTACGTTGGCGTAGAGGCTGAGAGTCTTCCGCGTCGTGACATTGATGCTCTTGTACCCGCCGCCCTGAGGCGTCGTCAGGGGCGCCTTGAAGAAGACCTTCGTCGCGCGAATGGAGTCCCAGAAGTTGTCGGGAATCCCCGCGGTGTTCCCGGTCAGGTAGACCTTCTCCCCGACCGTGACCTCGCGAATGTCCAGTTCCGCACCGGCCTCCTGCAGGATCCGCAGGGATGCACTCATGATCTCCGGGCCGATCCCGTCACCATATGCAACCGTAATGGGCGTTGCGCTCATGCCGTATCTCCTCCCGCTGAGTCTCTCGCCGCCGGGCACACCTGCGCGCCCCCTGCGCCGACGTGGGAGTACAATACTGACCACGCGGGCACATGTGAAGTATGATTCGTGAACTCAGGTTAGTTTTTTATGACGATGCCGACGGCCTCCGCCGCGGCCGCCGCTCTGCAACGGCGGACGCCAATCATCCACTGCGGCGGCCCGGCGCGTACCTGGCGCATCTACCGCAGAAGCTGGTGCAATCGGCGGAACATGGGATGGGCTGCTACCGCCTCGCTAACCATAACGTAATCGGCAGCGCCTTCAATCGAGCGGACCATGTCCCGGTGCTCGCGGTTGACAGGATCGGAGCCCAGTCTGACCGGCGTGAACGTTGTCTCGGTTTCAATCGCGTGTTGCACCTCGGACTGAAGGAAGACGCTCCGAATTCCGTCAGCCCCCTCGGCCGACGGGCCGTCGCCGGCAAGGACAGCTACTCCGACTCCGGTCATTCGATAGGTTCTGCGATCCGGACCCACCGGCGGCAACTGTACCCGGAGATGAAACCTCTCCTGGCGGCTCCAGGAGGAGATGCGGCTGCGCTGCTGGAAACCGACGGCAGCAGTGCCTTCCCGGAAGGCCTGACGCACCGCGATATGATCCCAGTTGGTCCAGTTGAACGCAAGAATGCCTCGTGCCGTCCAGTCTTCCAGAAGGGTAACGACAGTCTCCAGATCTCCGATCAACGATTCCACTTCATCCTGCGATGGTGGTTCGGCTGAACTCGACCCGGCGTACTCGTCCAGGGCGCGTTCTACCCGATCCAGGGTCTCGTCGTCGGAGAGCTCTCCGGCGAGGTACAGGATGAATGCAGCGAAATCCAGGGGGGTGTCTCCTGCCACAACCAGGGGATGGCGCGTTGATGTGCCCAGTGAAGTCAGCCACTCCTCAAGGTCGAGAAGCGTGGCTTCCGTACGCTCCATTGGCGCCGGGCCGAACCGCTGATCCGTGACCAGAACGAACGGGTCCGCCGCGACGAGACTGGATGCTGGATCACCGAAGTTCGCCTCCCCAACGACGACGTCTCGATCCGGGGGAAGTGGAAGTGATCCGGTGCTGAAGAGCCGCACCTCTCGCGGTGCTCGTGCCGCCGGCAGTTCCTCGAGGACACCGATGAGCAGGCCATAGGGCTCCCGGTCCGCACCGTCCGGAAAAACTACGTGGATCCGGTCCATCCGAGGATCCCGGCCCGGAAGGGCTATACTGATGAGGACAATTGCGGCTACCGCTGCAACCAACCCCAACGCCACGAGATAGAGCTTCCGGTAGGACTTTCGCCGGTGCAGATTACTCGGTCGCTTGGAGTGTTCTTTCCGGGACTTCTGTCTCCCTGGTTTCTGTCCCCGCTGCCCCTTTCGTGCCGACACATCTCTCCTCTTTGCCGAGGTTAGCGCGGTAACGGCAGAACAGGCAAGCGACTCAAACCGGCACCGATCCTGCCGTCTTGGGGGTAAGACGCTTGGTGGCACTGACGCACATGCCAAGGCTGAAGAATTTGGATGTTTGCGATAAGTTAAGATAGCACTCATGCCGATACGGTAATGAGGCACTGTATGTAAGAAGACCATTGAAGAAAGTTGGTAGCATGTCAGTAATTGCGCATCCCCTGCGTGTTCTAGTCACCCCACAGCGTGTTGTCGCGGCAGTCGCGGTGACGCTCCTCGTACTCGTTGCCACCCCCAGGACCGCCGCTCTGGGTTCTACCGAAGAATCAGATTTCCAGGAAGTTGCCGGAGTCGAGAATTGGTCTCATGAGTTTCCGGTGGACGAGCTGGAACCTGGAACCTACAATCTGCTGCTTCGGGCCACCGACAGCGCAGGCAATCAAGCCTTCGCAGGTCCGATAGATATACGGGTCGATCCAGCCTCAGACGTACCGGGCGTCACCATTTCCACACCTGTGAACAATGCGATCGTGGGCAGCCGCCTGGTCGTTCTTGGTACCGCGACAGACGACGACGAGATTTCTCAGGTTTCCGTGCGGGTCGACGACGGCGAGCCGATTATAGCCGACGGTTCCGAATTCTGGTCCGCCTCCTTTGATTTGTCCGGTATGGAGGAGGGCGGCCACACCATTACGGCGGTCGCTACGGACGTCAACGGTTCTGAGTCTCCACCTGCAACCACGCCCTTTCGTCTGGACGTGTCGGGGCCCGTCATCGAGGTCACGAATCTCGATTCAGGCTCCCTGGTTACGGGGCGCGTGACCATCCAGGGTCGTGTGCGTGACCAGAACGGTATAGAGGGTCTCACTGTCGATACTCCGGCTGGTGACGTTGACGCCGACGCCGACCCGGCTGCCGAGAGAGAGGTGACGCCCCTTCGGGTGCGATCCGGCCGGACCGATCACCAGTTCACCTACCGCTTCGACAGTCGTGATCGCACGGATGGTCCGATAGTGCTCTGGATCACCGCTCGCGATACTGCCGGTTCGTCGACGCGGTTTCCGTTTCTGCTCTTTGTTGACAACACCCCGCCGGAGGTGACCTTTCGCGCCCCGGATGTCGAGGAGGCGCCTGCGGGCACAGTTACCTTCGCCGGAACTGCGACCGACGAGCTCAGTCTGGACTCTCTGACGTACGAGACCGCGAGCGGTCTCGCCGGGGAATTGACACTCACTCCG
Source organism: uncultured Spirochaetaceae bacterium (assembly GCA_964654185.1). GTDB lineage: Bacteria > Spirochaetota > Spirochaetia > DSM-27196 > PWMO01 > CAYFQV01. The sequence continues at coordinate 4,203 of CAZZIE010000045.1, forward strand.
GGAGACCCATTCTGGGCCGTCAGCCTTGATCTGAGTGATGTACGTCGTCGCGATACGTTCACAATCACGGCCGTAGACGGGGCCGGCAACTCGACAACGCTGGACAAACGTATAGTGCTCAACGCCGACGCCGATCTTCCCCGCATTGAGGAGTTCGCTCTTGTCGATGGACACGCGATTGGGACTGCCCGGGACGACGACGGGATTTCGGCCGTCGAGTATCGGATCGGGGAGGGCGAGTGGCGACGTACCGCGACGACCCGAAGTGTCTCGATCGCGCTGCCGGAGTTGCCCCCGGGGGAATACGAGATTGTCCTCCGAGGAGTAGACGTCTTCGGTCGTACCGGCCCGGAAGTGTCCTCAACCCATGTGGTTCCGGCGGCTCTCCCCCTCTTCACGCAACTTGTTCTCGCTGAGACGGAAGAGCGGGAGGAGGAGCCGTTCAATCCCGGTTTGGTCCTCTACGAGGGCGAGGCCCGCGAACTCATCGCGCGTATGGAGAACGTATGGGGGTTGAGAACCCTGCGATATCGGCGTGACGGCGCAACGGAGTGGTCAACCGTACGCATCGATCACAATGCTGAAGATGGTACCGGCTCTATCTCGTTGAACCTGGGTCGGCGGGAGGAAGCCGGGCGGCACTCGTTGGAGCTCGAGGTTGCAAATGAGTCGGGATTAGGCGACCGGATCACGACGTTCTACTACGTGCTGCAGCGGCTTCCGGAAGAACCCGACCCCGAGGCAACCTATCTCACGGAGATTCCCGACGACCCCGGACTCTACGTCGCGGAAGGCCGATGGGATCGCGACGGCGGCATTCTGTACTTCCGCAATAGGAGACCTCTCACTGCCTTCATCGCGCAAGCAGCGATCGAGGACGCCCGGCTAGAGCCGGCCGCGGAGGCCTTCGCCGTGAGCCGGAATGGGAGCGTGTTGCGAGTCACCCCCGTAGCTGCCGGCCGGACCGACAATGTAGCGCTGGTTGTAGAGACGGCGACGGGCGAAACGTACCGGTCGGAACAACTTGATCTCGTGTACGACCCGGATCCGCCGGAGCTACGTGTGCTTTCCCCGGCGTCCGACTCGTGGCACCAGGATGAGGTAGAAGTCCGTGTTTCCGCCACCGACAGCGTCGGGGACCCCGTTGTTGAATACGCCGTGGGGGACCAGAACTTCAGGGAGGTCGATCTCGCCGACGTCTCCTCGGACGACGATGTCTCGGGAGACACACCGGGAGTGTACGCATTCACCGTTGCCCCGCCGGAAGAAGACGGAAGTGTCACGCTCCGGGTGCGCGCCACCGACGCAGCAGACAACACGACGAGCCGTGTTGTGCGGCTCAACTTCGACCGCTCGTCGCCGGATATCGCCATTCTATCACCCCGGGAAGAGGACCAGGTCAACGGGCGCGTAACGGTGATCGGACGCGCCACCGACCAGGGAGCCGTGGTTGATCTTCGCTGGAGCGCCGACGGAGAGACCTTCGAGCCTCTCCCTGTAAGCGGTGTGTTCTCCTTCCCGGTGGACCTTACCCGCTACGTCGGAATTGACGCACGACCGGTTCTGGAGGCGGTGGACCGCGCCGGCAACCGCATCCGGACCCAAATGGATTTTCCGATCGACGCGGCCGCGGACGAGCCGAGCGTATCGATTCAGCTACCGCCCGACGGGAGCGTGCAGCGAGAGGACTTCGCGGTAAGTGGCACCGTATTCGACGATGACGGTGTATCGGAGATACTTGCGCGCGTCGACGATGGGGACTTTCGTTCCGTCAGCGGAGGAGAGACCTTCTCGATTCCTATTGACGTGCAATCCCTCGGGGACAACGAGCACACCTTGACCGTCAAGGCGGTGGATGTCGGCGGTGTCGAGAGTGAGGAGGTCTCGGTGACCTTCTCGATCAGTCTCGAAAGCCCGGTGGGTTTCGTGGAAACACCCACACTCGCGGAGTTCGTCCGAGACGAAATCGACATAGTCGGCACCGCTTCGGACGCAAACGGCATTAGGTCGGTCCGCCTCTCCTTCGATAATGGATCGACCTTCCACGACGCCTTGCCTCTGGGCGAGGAGGGCTATCAGCGGTGGACCTACCCCTTGAACTCCACCGTACTCACGGACGGTTTGCACGCGCTGCAAGTCGAAGTGGTCGACGAGCTCGGAACGGCAGCGCTCTTCTCCAGCCTGGTCACCATTGACAACACGGCGCCCACCGTGACCCTCGACCTTCCCGTTGAAGGCGCGACATACCACGAAACACTCGATATATCGGGCAAGGCCGTGGACGCGCAGCGACTGGCAAGCGTGGAGGTTCAACTAACCCCTCAAGGCGAAGCCGGCGTCGATCCGCTGATTGCTCCCGTCTACATGGACACCGGCGGAGTAGTCAGGGAGCGGATCGATGTCAGCGAGATCCCGGAGGGCAAGTACGACGTTACGCTCCTTGCGACGGACGAATCCGACAACACGAGCACCGAGTCACGCAACGTCTCCGTCGTACGCGACATCGAGGAGCGCGAGCGAATCGAGGTGTACGCCCCCTTCGAGGGAGCCACGCTCAGCGGTCGGTTGGTGATCGATGGGCGTGTCGTGACGTACCGTGAGCTGGACCGCGTGACGGTGCGTATTGATGACAGTCCGGTGGGTGTCGCGAGCGTCGGCGCCGACGGCTTCTTCTCCATGCCGGCAAATACGGAGAACCTGGCTGTCGGGGAGCGTGCGATCTCTGTTGTTGCTGAAGGGACCGGCGGGGACGACCTGGTATCGCCGGACGTATCGTTCCGCTATGAGGAGTTGGGTCCGTGGATCCAGGTTGAGAGTCACCGCACCGGTGATGCCGTGGGGAGCCGGCCCATCATTACCGGTTCTGCCGGATATAACTTTCAGGCTCCAGAGGAGCTGGAAGAGGAGTCGCGCGAATATCGACGCGCTGTGGCGGCGTACGAAATCGACCGTGTCGACGTGAGCGTGGACAATGGAGCGACATACGACCGCGCCGCCGGAGGCGCATCGTGGGAGTACCGGATCGAGACCGAAGAGATTCCGGACGGTGTCCGGCCGGTGATTGTGCGTGTCACTGCACGAGACGGATCGCAGGCTCACCGGCGCCTTCTCCTCATGCTGGATACCAAACCACCGGAAATCGACCTTGTGCATCCCCGTGAGGCGGGCCGGTTCAATGAAGCTGTCGCGACCAGCGGAACCGCGAGCGATGAGACGGCGGTCGAGGTAGTGGAGGCGGTACTGCGTGAAGGGGGAAAGAACCGATACGAGGTGCCGGAGTTCATCCAGGGACTCTACGCGGATGTGCATGTCCTCGGAGCGAGCACCTGGGATCTGGGCCTGGGGCTGACCTTCTTCGATGACAACGTGAAGCTCCAGGGACAGATCGGTGCAGCACCTGCAGGCCGCTTCTCCGGCCTTGTCATGGGCGCCAAGCTGTTGGCGAACGTGGCGCGGCTGCCATTCAGCGCCTTTCTGGGGCCGAACTTCCAGTTTCTCTCGGGATCCCTCGCTGTGGGAGCCAACTTCTCCTACTTCACAATGTCAGATGACCAGATCGGATTCACCGACGAAGGCCTGGTGCTGGGGGGCATGGTCGGGCAGGTCGAATTCCCGATCGTGGATATTCAGGGTTGGCGCATTCTGAACGCTTACTCACTCTACACCGAGGGACAGCTTTGGTTCATCTCGTCCGACGTGCAGGGCGGGGTGCAAACCAAGGTCAGCTTTGGACTGCGGGTACAATTGCTATGAAACGTTACATATCGAGAACGATGCAGATTCTCGCGATTGCGGGACTGGTCACTTTCCTTTCAACCTGCTCGAACCTTTTCAACCCGGGACTCGGTGAGAAGGTGGACATCAACCCACCGACCGTGTCCATTGACTCCCATTCGGACGGGCAGTATGTGCAGGGTACCGTGACCTTCGGCGGGTCCTTCGGAGATGATCGTGACGAGCCCGTTCTGGAGGTCTCAATTGATGGCGGTAGCACCTTCTCATCCGTCGGGAGTGTCGATCAATCCTCCGGCGTGTGGTCTCACGATATCGACACTACCAACCTCGCCGATCGGGAATACGAGATCCGTCTTCGCGTCACCGACCAGGCAGACAAGGTTGCCACCGCAAAGGTGATTGTCAATGTAGATAACACGGCCCCGGTTGTGCTCTTTCGCACACCCCAGGGAACCGCGAGCTCCACCTTCAATCAGACGATTCCCGTATCCGGCGACGCGTACGACTCCTTCGGGATCACCGAAGTCAGAGTCACGCTCCTCGACGGCGACGGCAACACCCTGTACATGCGGAAAGACAGCGAAGCTCTCGATGCCGCCCGGAACTCCGAACAGGTGAAGCACGATATTGCCGACGGGACGAACAGCTGGAGTTATCCTTTCGACTCGACTCTCTACACCGGTGATGTCGCCGAGTATGGGCTGGTTGTTTCCGCTCTCGACAAAGCGGGAAACGAGAGCTCCGGGTTCTTCTACGTAGATACCCTGCGGACACAGTTGGATTCCATTCCGACAGTCAACCAACTGTACGCGGGGACCAAGGGAGTCGGATCACTGGCTTCCATCGATCTGACGGCGCTGTTGAGCCCATCCCTGAGAGTGACGGTGGATCAGCAGCAGGATCTTCCGAAGTTCGAGTTCCAGCTGCCTTCCGCAGAGAGTCCGGATCTCGGCGAGGACCCCGTGGCGACCGGGGCTATCACGGATGACGACGGCATTGCTCCCGAGAGCGTGGAGATCCTGCTGGACCGCGATCCGGATGCCACCGATACAACCGATGATCATTGGCTTGCCGTGACTGCCGTGAACGGTTCCGGCGGTCGTGTGAACTGGGAGCACGATCTTGCATCGCTGCAGCAAGGGCCGCACACGCTTGCCGTTCGGGCCACGGACATCGATGGGCGCACAGCCGTGTCTCAAGTTATCAGCTTCGCGATCGACTACGGTCCTCCGACGTTGATCCTCGAGTCGCCGACCGCCGGGGGGTACCACCGCGACGACATTGTGGTTTCGGGTCGCGTGCAGGACGGAGCCGGTATGACCGGTGTGGAGGTCAGCGCGGACGGTGGCACCTCTTACACGCAGGCAACTCTCACGCAGGTTTCCGCTCCAGGACAAGGCGGTCAGACCGGAGAATGGACCTGGACCTACGACTACGATCTCCAGGCTAGCCCGGTCGAAGGGGTGATTTCTTTCAGGGTCCGTGCCGTGGATGTTGCGGGAAAGACGGCGAACGACAGTGTTCAGGTCACCGTTGATTACACCGCACCCGTTCTCGAGTTTCTGTCACCGGCCGAGGGTTCTCAGGTAAACGGAGCCGTGCTGATTCAGGGCACCACGGAGGACCGTTCGCCGATCACCAATCTTGCACTGTATGCGGAGGAAGCGACCGAGATTGCCGGGACGACCACGCCGATTGCCCGGATCGATGAGACCGGCACCAATTCCTTCAGCGCGCCGGCTTCACCCGACTCGAGCGTCTACCGATGGTACCACGGCGTCGCTACGACGATATACCAGCAGATCGGCGAGGCGGCTCGCAACCAGGCATTCACGATCGTCGCGCTCGACGCGGCCGGGAACGAGAGTGCGGTGCAGGTGGAGGTGACCATTGATCAGGCGACGGATCTGCCCGTGATTACCATGGACACCCCGTCGCTCATCGGCACGGCGGAAGTCTTTACCAGCAATTCCTCTCTTGTTGGGACGCTTTCCGACGATGACGGTCTCGACCTTTCCACCGCGGAGTACGCTCTGTATACAAAGAATGGCGGGGGCTCATGGCCAGATCCGCCGCCCGACTCGCAACCGCTCTTCTCGAATCCCGATTCGACGACGCCTCTTGCGAGACAATGGTCCGTGTCGCTGCCTGATGCCGGCGGCGAGTATCGTCTGACCATTGACGTTGTCGACGAGGCGGGGACCCCTGCGGAGCAATTCTTCCTGGAGCTCATTCTCGACGAGGGACCGCCCACCATTACCGAGACTGCTTCCGGAATTCCATCGTCTGCCACGGTATACCGCAACACAGACGTACCGCTCGGCGGGACGGTAACCGACGGCTTCGGCGTAGAATCCGTCGTTGTGGAGTACTCCAGGGACGGCGGCAGCGCCGTCGAGCTCTTCCGCGACGAGACCGGAGCGGGGGCGTGGAACACGACTCTGGAATCCTCTCTCGGTGACGGCGCCTACGAGATCACCGTTACCGCTGTAGACGACGTCGGCGTATCGAGTCAGCTCGATCGGACGATCGTGATCGATACCGCAAGCCCGACCTTGAGCGTCACGAACCCGGTAGACGCGGAGTTCATAGACGGAACGAGTTACACGATTCGAGGCCAGGTAACGGACGAAGGCGGGAAAGGTGTATCCACGCTGGAGTACAGCACGGATGGCGGGAGCACGTGGACACCGATACCACTGACGGGTTTGAACTGGAGTGTTGGGGGAGTGGACTTCAGCGTTGGGGGCGAAGGGAACAAGACGCTGGAGGTGCGAGCGAGTGACGGACTGAACGCGGCGAGCACGGTGACGGTGGACTTCTACTATGACGAATCACCGCCGTCGTTGAGCGAGGACGGGATTGGGACGGACGCGCAGGTAGTGCGATCCGGGGACTTCACACTGAGCGGAGTGGCAAGCGATACGAACGCGCTGTCGGACGTGCGTATTACGGCGACGAAGGACGGGATATCGCAGGGCGAGGTGTATAGCACCACGAGTGCCGGGGCGTACAGCTACAGCCGCACGCTGCCTGGAGACGGCAGTGAGGACGGGGTGTGGGAGTACCGGCTGACGGCGAGCGACGTCGCGGGACGGACGACGGAAGTGGTGCGGACGGTGCTGATCGATGAGACGGCGCCGGTGGTACCGGTGATAGATGCCTTTGCCGGTGCGTATCAGGTGAACGAGCTGGTCTCGAGCGGGACGGCGAGTGACGGTGGTGGCAGCGGGGTCCAGATTGTGGAGTACTCCTTTGACCAGACGAACTGGGGTACGGCGACGGGGACCGGGAGCTGGTTTCGAACGATCGACATCAGCGTGGCCACCGGTGCGGGGCTGACCGAAGGAGATCACACGCTGTACGTGCGGGCGATAGACCGGGCGGGCAACGAGTCTGCGAGTGGAACGCGGGTGTTCACGGTTGATCGGGCGGACCCGGTGGTGACGGTGGATGCGAGCTACGACGGGACGGTGTATCGCAGCAGTGACTTCACGATGGAAGGAACGATCACCGACAGCCTTGGGCTGCCGGTGAGTCCGGTAGGCGTAACGGTGATTGATCCGACGGCGACGCCGGTGGATCTGAGCGGCAACCCGTTGAGCTACGATGGCGGTGCGAGTCCGCCGACGTGGAGTCAGACGGTGCCGGTGGGAGCGGACGGGAGTTACACGGTAACGATCACCGGCACGGACGCGGTGGGACGGACGAGTCAGGCCGAGCGCACGGTAGTGGTCGACACGGCGGCCCCGAGCCTTGGGGGAATCAACCTGAGTGACGGGGCGCTTATCTCGGCGGGGAGCTTCACGGTAAGTGGGACGGCGAGCGACGGATCGGGAAGTGGCGTATCGGTGATGGAGTACCGGCTCAACGGGGGAAGCTGGACGGCGGCGACGGGCACGAGTAGTTGGAACGTGGCGCTCTCGGGGCTGAGTGACGGGCTGGGGCAGACGCTGGAGCTGCGAACGACCGACAACGCGGGCAACACATCGGCGGTGGAAAGCCGCGGGTTTGATGTGGATCTCTCGCCGCCGCAGGTTGCGGAGACGACCTCGGGGATCGGGGGATCGACGACGGTGTACCGCAACGCGGATGTGAGTCTTGGAGGTACGGCCACCGACGGCAACGGAGTGACCAGTGTGGTGGTGGAGTACTCGAAGGACGGCGCCGGGACGGTCGAGTTGTTCAATGCGCCCCCGGATGGGGCGGATGCGTGGACGACGAGCCTGAGCGCCGGTCTCGGTGACGGTGCCTACGAGGTGACCATCACCGCCACCGATGCTGTCGGCAAGACCACGACCCTCACCAGGAACATCGCATTTGATAGTGCGGCACCGGTCCTGACGGTGACCAACCCGGTAGACGCGGAGTTCATAGACGGAGCGAGTTACACGATTCGAGGCCAGGTAACGGACGAAGGCGGGAAAGGTGTATCCACGCTGGAGTACAGCACGGATGGCGGGAGCACGTGGACACCGATACCACTGACGGGTTTGAACTGGAGTGTTGGGGGAGTGGACTTCAGCGTTGGGGGCGAAGGGAACAAGACGCTGGAGGTGCGAGCGAGTGACGGACTGAACGCGGCGAGCACGGTGACGGTGGACTTCTACTATGACGAATCACCGCCGTCGTTGAGCGAGGACGGGATTGGGACGGACGCGCAGGTAGTGCGATCCGGGGACTTCACACTGAGCGGAGTGGCAAGCGATACGAACGCGCTGTCGGACGTGCGTATTACGGCGACGAAGGACGGGATATCGCAGGGCGAGGTGTATAGCACCACGAGTGCCGGGGCGTACAGCTACAGCCGCACGCTGCCTGGAGACGGCAGTGAGGACGGGGTGTGGGAGTACCGGCTGACGGCGAGCGACGTCGCGGGACGGACGACGGAAGTGGTGCGGACGGTGCTGATCGATGAGACGGCGCCGGTGGTACCGGTGATAGATGCCTTTGCCGGTGCGTATCAGGTGAACGAGCTGGTCTCGAGCGGGACGGCGAGTGACGGTGGTGGCAGCGGGGTCCAGATTGTGGAGTACTCCTTTGACCAGACGAACTGGGGTACGGCGACGGGGACCGGGAGCTGGTTTCGAACGATCGACATCAGCGTGGCCACCGGTGCGGGGCTGACCGAAGGAGATCACACGCTGTACGTGCGGGCGATAGACCGGGCGGGCAACGAGTCTGCGAGTGGAACGCGGGTGTTCACGGTTGATCGGGCGGACCCGGTGGTGACGGTGGATGCGAGCTACGACGGGACGGTGTATCGCAGCAGTGACTTCACGATGGAAGGAACGATCACCGACAGCCTTGGGCTGCCGGTGAGTCCGGTAGGCGTAACGGTGATTGATCCGACGGCGACGCCGGTGGATCTGAGCGGCAACCCGTTGAGCTACGATGGCGGTGCGAGTCCGCCGACGTGGAGTCAGACGGTGCCGGTGGGAGCGGACGGGAGTTACACGGTAACGATCACCGGCACGGACGCGGTGGGACGGACGAGTCAGGCCGAGCGCACGGTAGTGGTCGACACGGCGGCCCCGAGCCTTGGGGGAATCAACCTGAGTGACGGGGCGCTTATCTCGGCGGGGAGCTTCACGGTAAGTGGGACGGCGAGCGACGGATCGGGAAGTGGCGTATCGGTGATGGAGTACCGGCTCAACGGGGGAAGCTGGACGGCGGCGACGGGCACGAGTAGTTGGAACGTGGCGCTCTCGGGGCTGAGTGACGGGCTGGGGCAGACGCTGGAGCTGCGAACGACCGACAACGCGGGCAACACATCGGCGGTGGAAAGCCGCGGGTTTGATGTGGATCTCTCGCCGCCGCAGGTTGCGGAGACGACCTCGGGGATCGGGGGATCGACGACGGTGTACCGCAACGCGGATGTGAGTCTTGGAGGTACGGCCACCGACGGCAACGGAGTGACCAGTGTGGTGGTGGAGTACTCGAAGGACGGCGCCGGGACGGTCGAGTTGTTCAATGCGCCCCCGGATGGGGCGGATGCGTGGACGACGAGCCTGAGCGCCGGTCTCGGTGACGGTGCCTACGAGGTGACCATCACCGCCACCGATGCTGTCGGCAAGACCACGACCCTCACCAGGAACATCGTGGTGGATACGGTACTCCCGACCGGGGAGTACACTTCGGTGTCGCCGGTGGTCGGCGCGAACACCGTCAACGGGAAGATCGACGTGAGAGCCGCGGTAGCGGATGACGTGGCGTTGGATACTCTCGAATGGGCGCTGCTCCCGGAGCTTCCCGGCGGCGACACACCTACCGCCGGCGACTACACGACGGTTAGCGGTTCGAGGACCTCTCCGCTCTTCGAAATCGATACCACGGTGAGTACCGACAACGTCCTGGTCAACGGCGGTGGACCTTATAGCGTAGCACTGTCGGATGAGGCGGTGTCTCAACTCTGGATCCGCGCCGTCGACAGGGCAGGTAACGAGTTCGAAGTTGCGCAGGATCTCGCAGTGAGTCAGGCTTCCGATGACCCTGCGATTTCCTTCACGACGATCGACGACACCGCGACAACGCCGGGCGAGTCCTTCACCAATCTCATCGAATCCAACGGGCTTCTCAGGTTCACTATCACCGACGACGACCTCGTTGACGCGTCGTCAATCGAGATCTCGATCGGCGACAACACCTCATGGCAGAGCATCAACTACAACGGGGCAAGCGTTCCGGCAGACGCACTCTCCGTTACGACCGGTCATGACCTGTACAACCCGACCATGCTCGGGGAAGGGACGATCTCCTTCTACCTCCGGGTTGCCGATGAAGCCAGTGCCAAGGAAGGCCTCGTCGCGAGGCAGGCCGAGGTCGGGCCGATCTATCTCATGATCGATCGCAACTTCCCCGAGCTCACGGAAACGAACCTCGGCGGGGATGTCTTCCGTTCTGCCCTGTTTGGCCTGTCCGGGAGTGTCAGTGACACGAACGACTTGAAGAACCTGACGATCCTCGAGTCCGTGAATGCAGCGCCGGCAACAACGGTTCTGGATGCCGACCTCTCCGGTACCAGTGACACATGGAGCCTCGTGGATATGCCGAGCACCGGTACGGCGGCGGACGGGGTCTACGCGTATACGGTGACCCTTACCGACGCGTCCGACAAGCAGACCGTAGTTACGCGTGCGGTAACCATTGACACGACGGCACCGGCGCTTCCGGTGGTGACGACGCCCTCTGCAGGTGCCTGGCTCAACAGCAGCACCTTCATCTTCACGGGAACGGCCTCGGACGGTACCGGTTCAGGGGTCAATAGTGTCTTCTTCACAGAGACGTCGCGCGGTGCCGGTCCGCCGGCCAAGGGAGATGCCGCGTGGCGGTCGGCAAGCGTCGACGGGTCGGGAAACTGGAACGTAAGCGTTGAGATCGCTGCCGCCGGAACGCGGGACTTTCACGCCTATTCCGTAGATGCAGCGGGAAACGAAGGTCCGGTGCGTACACACGCTTTCGGCCTTGACCAGGCGAGCCCCAGTGCTACCGTGACCGGCGGCGTTTCCGCAACCGCCTACGTGAACAGTGACTTCACCATCGATGGAACCTTCACCGATGCGAGCGGGCTCTCGAGCCTGACGGTGGAGACCAGCACGGACAACACAAGCTTCTCTCCTGCTGATCCTGCGTCGGCGAGCTTTGACAACGGTCCGGGAACGTGGAGCTGGAGTAGAACTCTTGGGGGTCAGGTCGACGGCACCTTCTACTACAGATTCACCTTTACCGACGTTGCAGGAAACAGCTCGCAGATCACCAAGACCGTGAATCTCGATCGGCAGGCGCCGACCGTCACCTTTGACGCAACGAGCCCCTCTATCGGCTTCAATGCAGGAGCGCAAACCGCCACGGCCAACGGCACCATGTCACTAACGGGCAGTGTGGTCGAGAACCAGGGTACCGGGAATCTGCAGATTCTCGAATACCGATTGGACGGCGGTAGCTACACCAGCCTGGTCCTCGATGGTACGTTCACGATCAGCAGCGTCGATACGACGGGATACGCAGACCCCTATAGTCTGCCGGTGGATCTTCGGGCGGTGGACCGGAACGGCAACGTCACGGTCGAGACCTTCACGCTGAACATTGATCAGTCGACGGACATGCCGATTGTCACGATCTCAGCGCCCACGGAGGGCGAGTCGATTCAGCAGGTCAACGTGTCCGTGAGCGGAACGATCGAGGATGACGACGGCGTTTCCGGTGATCCCGGCACGGTGCAGTATCGATACAGTCCCGATGACGGCACCACCTGGGGACCCTGGACCGACTTCACCGTAACGGGTGCTCAGACTTCGCGAAGCTTCACCTTCTCCATTGGAACAACCTCCGACGGTGCCAAGGATCTGGAGATCCGCGCCGTTGATGTGGACGGGACCGTATCGAACACGGTCGGTGTCGGTTTCATCCTGGATACGGAGGAGCCGGAACTCACCGGAGTGAGTCCCGGGGACGACACGTACTTCAATGCGGACTTCGCAGTGACCGGAACGGTAAGCGACGACAACGGTTTTGTGGACCACCTGCGCTATCGCGTGGAGAGGGATGGTGTACAGACGACCGCGTGGACCAGCATCATTGGTCCGGGCAACGCTACCAACTCCGAGCCCTTCAATCAGAGCATTGACACCTCCAGCGGTACGGGTACCTATGAGATCTTTCTCGAGGCGACGGACGACGCCGGATTCACCCGGGAGCGCAGCATAACCGTCCTCGTTGACAAGACCGATCCGACAGCAGCATTCAATACGCCCGCTGCCGCGTCCACGCAGAACAACATCATCTCGATCGCCGGGTCCGCCGGCGACAACGCAATCGGCGACGTCAGCTCGATTGAGTTCCGCGTGGTCGATCCTGGAGCAACGGAGCACCCCCTCCCCACCGGAAGTGTGTCAGGCCTGACCAACTGGATCATTGCCGACTTCGACACCCGGGACGCCATGTTGATGAGCTACGCTGAAGATCTGGGCGGCGGCGTTCGGGAAGTCACCCTTCGGGCCATCGTCACGGATCTTGCCGGGAACGCCTGGACGAGCGCCGGCGGCAACGACCTGGTCTTCCAGGTCGACCAGGCTACGGACCGCCCGACGGTCACGTTCGACACCCTGGCAACCGACGGTAGCTCCACCCTTACCACCACGACAATTCGCGGTACGGTTACCGACGACGACGGCGTCTCGGACATCTTCGTGGATACCTGGAACGCCGGAAACAGCGGCGCCACACCGGACCACAGTGAAAGTGTCGTTCTCACGAGCGGCAGTTGGGGCGACGCGGACGTCGACTGGCGAATCGTTCTCTCGTCGAACGGTAACGGACTGCGGGGCATTCGCGTCCGGGCCGTTGACACCGTCGACAACAACGGGAGCGACTACTCAGGAACCGATTACAGCAGAAGCGATACCGGTCGTATTGATTTCAATCTCGATACCGAGCTGCCGGATGTGGCAGTTACATCGCCGAACCCCAACATAACCTGGTCTTCCAACAACACCTTCATTGTCACCGGCACGAGCGGCGATGAAACCGGGATCATCGACCTGGAGTACAAGATCGATGACAACGACTTTGCTGCTGGGACCACGTCGATCGCCGCCCCCTACGACACCTGGAGTCTTACGGTACCGCAGGGCGACCTTGCGGATGGACCGCATACAATCTACGTTCAGGCTACCGATTCCGTCGGTAACACCCGCATTGCATCCCGGCAGCTCAGCGTAGACAAGACCGCGCCTACGATCGGAATCACTTCCCCTCCGACCGGTTCCGACGTGTACGGACCCGTCACGATCGGCGGCACGGCAGCGGATAACCCCGGCGGTGCCGGCGTCGAATCCATCTCCGTCGGGTTGGGTAAGCAGATCGACGAAGGCGATCTAGCCGGAAGTACGTGGACTGCAGTCCCCGGCACGACGAGTTGGTCCTTTGACTTCGCCAACATCAATGACTACGCGAACAATACCTACAGCACGAATACAGGCGATGCCGACGGTGACGGAATCGAGGACGCCGGAGAAACCTGGACAGATCTCTGGGACTTCACCTTCTACGTGCGAGCTATCGATGACGCAGGTGACGGGGCAGGTGGAAACATTGCCTATCTGACGAGCTACACCCTGACCATTGACCCCAAGCAGGATCGCCCGGAAGTGAACGTTCTTTCGCCCGAGGACGGAGCCACGGTGGGCGGCTTCGTTCGGGTTTTCGGGTCCGCCTTCGACGGGCAGTTCGTCGAGAAGGTACAGATTGCGATTGACGCCAACAACAACGGGGACTACACGGACGACACGTGGAGCGAGGGTGCCCTCGACGAGACCGATCCCGACGGTACGAACTGGTACCTTGCGAATGGCACGACAAGCTGGAACGTCAATCTCAACGAGAACAGCGAGTTCGATCCGACCGGAGGGGATACGACGAGAACCGTCCGTTTCAAGGTCCGCGCCTGGGACTACAAGACGGCTCCCGGAGATGGCATTCCAGGTGCAGCGGTGGAGAACTCCGTGACATTCAACAAGAGCTTCCCACGATTCGACGGCATGAGTCTCACCAGCGGCGCGACCGTTGGGGGAATCGTGGAGCTTATCGGAATCGTACGAGATGAAAGCGACCTGGACCGCATCATCTTCAGCAACGAGGGGCCGCTCCTTGATAACACGGTCATCTTTGACAACCCTGGTGGCCTCCTGCCACCAGGCACGAACACCACCGTCGTTCAGACGACACCCAATCCATACGGCGGCGCCGACATTGAAGTGGAGCTGCTCGGCACAAGTGATCCGGATCACGACTCCGCGTTCCCTGGAAGCTATCGCATACGAATACCCATCGATACGGAGGCGCCGGGGCTCTATTTCGACGGCGCCGGCTCCATGAGCGTGAAGGTCACCGCTGAAGACGTGACCTCCCCGAGCCCCTTCACGAACCAGAACCTGATCTCCTTCAACGTTGATAACGTCGATCCGAGTCTCCTCACTTTCACCGGTGACAGCGAGATTCTGGGAACGGCAGCCGAGCTCAAGGGTACTGTTCGCGACACCGGAACGGTGAGCGGCATCGACCGGTTGACCGTATACCTGACCAACGCTGCGGGGGAACTCGTGCGAATCAAGGGCGGAAGCGGAACAATTGCCGTTTTCACCGAGGCCGACGTTCTGGATCAGACCAACGCCACCTACGACGACTACCGCATGGTGATAGACAATCAACTCGAGGACGGCAATGATGACGGGTCCGCCGGCGACGGCGATGGAATCGACGAGTTCCTCAGCATCGCCGCAGGCACCTACAACTGGAGCGGACTCTTCGACTCGACGCTTGTGTCAGACGGCGCGGTAACGGTCCACTTCACTGCGGACGACTTCGCGGGCAACCGTACTAGCAACAGCGTTGCCGCCTTCGTCGCGAACAACAAGCCGTCGATCGACTCTGTCGTACTGGGAACTGATCTTGACGACAGCGGTACGGTGGAAGCGGACGAAAGGACCGCACCGATTACCGGCGGTTTCGGCGCCACGGGGTACACAGCTCGCAACGACTACCTCTATATCGAGATCAACGCCAGCGGTGGAAACGGTACCTTGCGCTATTCGGTGTTCCACGAAGGTGGAGAACAGAACGGGAGCCTGACGAGCAACATCCTCGTAATAGATACATCCGGATTTCCGGACTCGAGTCTGGACAACGACAAGGACTTTGCGATCGAGGTCTACGACTCGACCACGAGTGACGACGCCGACAAGACGAATGAGCTCATCGACACTGTCATGGTCTCGCTGACAATAGACAATGTCGACGAGATTCCACCGAGCATTTCGATTGCACCACTTGGTGAGACATACAACGAGAGTGCCGACGACGGCGCCAAGTCGCTCCAGGCCGTCACCGACTATCAGGACAACATTGTCATGAGCGGTGATACGCGCCTTGGCCACGTGGAGTACGCCGGAAATTCCCTCTTCGACAACGGAGTTGCGGACGGCGACGCCATAGACGACGACGCCGATCTTTCCGGGCAGGTGATCTTCAGAGGCAAGGCGGAAGATAACCAGCGCATTTCCAGGATTACTGCCGCCATATCCGGTTACGATCCGGACGGCGGCGGCGCCGCTGGACAAGGAGATGCCTTCGACATCTACGACGTCGCAAGTGGTGGAGCACAGACCGCAGCGGATTGGGTGTTCGCGATAGACGGTAGCAACTACCTGACCGACAGCAACGGCAATGTCTTCAACTGGGCGTTCGAGTGGAACACAGCAAGCCTTGCCTCGGTAGTCGGCAAAGACGTGACGATAACCGTCACCGTCTATGACTCCAACGGGACGCCGAACCAGGCCACCGCAGGTCTCCAATTCGATGTCGCACCATATGTCACGGGAATAGCTACGCCGGACCGGATTGCCGGCGGACTGAAGGACCAGAACATCCGGTCCGCAGGCGGCGCGTACTCCGTCAAGGCCGGTGGCACAGCGGATTTCATAACCGTCAACGGCTTCAATCTCTCACCAATCGCTGATGGTGTCAGGATCAGCAACTCGGCCTTCCCGGACGGACTGGATGCAGGGACACCGGTGGGAGAAATTCTCGCCTCGAGTGCCCCCACGGCCGGGTTCACAGAGCTCACCGTATCCAATGGGGCAACGCGATCGGGATACCTGGCCATACTCACCGGGGGAGCTGGAGACCCCATTCCACTCCTGAACAACATCAACGACAACACACAGAGCTACAATCAGGAGCCGGATCCCTTCATCACCAAGAATGAGCTGCTCGACGACGATCGGTACATTCGGTTCTTCCAGGTGAACACCACTGCGTACGGGTCCGAGGGAGTTACCTACCCGACAATGTACATGAACGGTGACACCCCGGAGTTCGCTTATGCTGACAACAATGCGGCGTCTGGAAGCGGCGGCTACGAAACGCTCAAGCGGAACGGAACACGGGTGGCCCGAGGCTGGCAGTACAGCCAGAATGGCGTCGCCCGGGATGTCGACGGAAACTTCTATCAGGTGTCCATAACAGACAATTCAGGCTCGAACGCCGGTGGGTTGCACATGTTCTTCAATCAGTACGCAACCGGAGGAGTCTTCTCCGACGGCTGGGCGTATCCGGAGTATGCCGGCTACGGAGGTATCAACAGCTACAATAACAACAACAACGCCATCTTCCTGGATCACCTCAAGTACGACGGGGACCCAAATGGCAATGACGGCTTCCTCAAGCTGAACCGTTACGTGAGTCCCAAACTTGTCGTTACAGGCGGGGCAGCCACGACTGCACAAGTATTCCTGTCCTACTACGACACGCGCCTCGGGGAGCTTGCCTTCCGGAACTTCACAATCGGTCAAGACGCAGGTGCCGGCGGATTGGCACTTGCCGGCGGCTACAACACGAATCAGCCTTCGGGACAACCTGCGAACAACACGAACTCGACCGCCAGCGGGCGCCACACCGTGACGACTCAGGCGGGTGAGTACTTCGACATGGGTGTTACCAGCGGGGGAGTGGTTGTAATCGTGTACTACGACCAGCTTGAAAGCCGATTGGAGCTTGTCTACTCTACTGAAGCGGACAACACTACGCCACGAAGCCTTGACGGCTCGGCGCCTACGGACACTGTGTACTGGTCAACTCCACGCGTTCTGGGCGACCTGTACCAGGGGACGCACGCAAGCATGACCGTGCATAGTGATGACTCTCTCCATGTCGCAGCGTACGATTCCAGCGTCGCGGGCCTCACGTACTTCTATCTCACCGGATTCAGTGACACCACCCCGGAGGCGGTCGCGGTGGATACGAACAACTCGGTTGGGATTTGGACCGACATCGTTGTATCCGATACGGGTACACCGCACATTGCCTACTACAACAACTCCGAGAATGGAACGCGAGAGTCGATCAAGATTGCGAGCGCGAATCACGATGTATCGGCGGGTCTGCTACCAGGGGTCGATACTGACGGCTATGTCACAGGCAGCTGGGATTTCGCTACCGTGCCTGTGGACACGGTGCCTCAGGGTGGTATACCGCAGTTCAACCGGTTGGGAATAGCGCTTCGTCCCTCCGACGGAGAGCCCCTCATCGGGTATCTGGGTGACGGCATTGAGTACACCGTGCGACTCGCGGAGTAGCCCGCGCCGTGCCGGAGTCCGACCTTATGCCGGGCTCCACGGCTCGGGCGTTCCTCCTCGTCCGCCGGGCCGTAGTCGGCGATCACCCACATGTCGTACTGGAAGATGGGGGCAATCGCGACGGTCGGAGCCCACCGCTCCGAGGACCACAGAGAGGATCTACGGCCTCGGCGCGCGCCTCTTCGTAGACCCGGGTGTATCCGCCGCCGGTCGTTCCGAGCCCGGCGTAGGTAGTGTGCGTTCCTCGTCCCGTGACGTTCGGCCCCGCATCGTCATCTCCAAGGCTTGCCATTCTGGTGTGACTGATCCTGTTGCAGCCAGGGGGACAAGATGGAAGCGATGTCCGGGTTCATACGGAGAAGGTTACGTGTACCGAGGTTCCTGTATCGGACTCGACCCGCAGCCTCGCATCGACTTGCTGCGCCAGAAGGGACATCATGGAAAAACCGAGGGTCGATTGATGCTCCAGCCGGAAGTCCGGGCCGAGGCCGGGGCCGTTGTCACGGATCACCAGGCTACATGTTTCCTGGTCGATGAGCTCAAGCGTTACCGTCAAGGTCAGGGGCTGTCGGAAGTCCACGGCATGGGTGAGGGCATTCGTGATCGCCTCGTTCGCGATCAGCATGACGGGCAGGGCGTTGTCTACATTGAGCGTCACCTCCGCAGTCGAAAGATGAGTGGTGACCGACCCGGCAAGCTCGTACTCGTCAATCAGGAGTCTCACGAGCTGCTCAACGGACTCCGCCAGGTTGATCCGCGAGAGGTTTCCATCGTGGTAGAGCATGCTGTGGACCATGCCCATGACCAGAATGCGGTCTCTCGTTTTGGCCAGGGCTCTCAGGGAGGGGTCTTCCGGTGCGCCTGCGGATTCATCGCTGTCGCTGAGTTGGAGCCGGATCAGCCCGCCGATCACCGCGAGATTGTTCTTCACCCGGTGATGGATTTCCCGGAGCAAAGCCTCCTTCTCCTGCAGTGAGCTCAGCAGCTCCGCCTCCGCGCGCCGGCGTTCTGAGATGTCCCTGGCGAAAGCGACTGAGAAGTCTTCATCGTTGTAGGAGAGCATGGTGACGGTCACCTCTACCGGGAACTCGGTACCGTCCTTCCGGCGATGCACCGTTTCGAGGGTCCGACCGCCGAGCTCTCTGGTCTTGCGGCGGTGATCGAGCCAACTCTGTTGATCGAAGGTGGGATCAATATCCAGCATCGTGAGATTCAGGATCTCGCTATTGGAATACCCGAGCTGCTCGCGGCCGCGGCGGTTGGCGTATGCAATTGATCCGTCCGGCTCCGTAACCCGGTAGATAGCTATTGACGCGTTTTCCATGGAGTAGCTGAGAACGTAGACCTGCTTTTCCAGCTCTCGCTGTTCCGTGAGATCCCGGATTATGGAGTAGATGCGCTCGTGGCCCTGAATGGTGACGGTGCCACTATGCACTGCAACATCTCGAATCGAACCGTCACACGTGCGATGCTGGAACTCGAAGTAGTTCTTGCTGGCGCGTCGCGCCCGCTCAATCTCCTCGCGGATCTCCTCCGGAGGCAGGACGTTGACATCGGATATCTTCATTGAGCACAGCTCCCGCCTGCTCCAGCCGTAGAACTCCGTCGCCACTTCGTTGGCATCTACAATAGAGCCGGTATCGGGATCAATGACCATCATTGGCGCGTAGGAGTTCTCGAAGAGGCTTCGATATCGCTCCTCACTCTCTCTCAGCGATTGCTGAGTTTGTCGTTGCTGCTCCCGGTCCAGGATGAGCCGTATGATGAGCAGTTGAGCTACGGGATAGACCGCCACGACCGCCGGGCCGACGAAGAGCAGAACATCCCGGCGGACCGGTGCCGGCAGGAAGAGCTGCGCCGCCATCATAAGGACGTGGACCACTACCCCGAAGAGCCACACGTGGAGCGATCGCTCCCACCGGACGTCGCCGGTCCCGGAGGGGCGAGGGCGAAGGCGGTGTACCAGAGCACCGAGAGCAGCCGCCTCCGCAATGACCAGGAGCCCCGGAACCATGCCGGGACCCCCGATCCAGACGCGATACGCCGCTGCAATCACCGCGGCTACGCCTGCCACAACAGGTCCACCGACGTAGCCGGCAACGGCGAGTACAATCGACCGTCCGTCGTAGATCACGCCCGGCGCAACGGTCATCGGCGTGAGCATTCCTACTACCGCAACGACGCCGAACAACACGCCGGAAATCAGACGGTACGTAATGGTGGAGTGGACCAGTTTGTTCGCCAGGTAATCGTAGCCGACGGTCAGAGCGACCAGCAGCGCGACATTGTGAACCAGATCGAGGAGGAGCATCTTCTTCCATTATTTCCCGGTGCCAGCAGGTGTCAATGCCGACGGAGATCATCCACGCTTCGCCGGACCGTCTTGACCGTAGTTAATTTAAAAGACATATTGGAAATTTAGAGCATCTCTTGTCGGTCTAGGAAAGACGATTGCGCATCAAGACTCCACAGTTCGTACGGAATATCATCCAGTCTTTTCGTCTACGCCGGACAGGGCGCCCGGATGCCGTCGCGGGTCAGGAGCGTCTCGGTCGTATGATTGACCAGGCTCCCGTCGGCATCTACGAGAGCTGGTCTAGCGGGGCGTTCCGCAGCATGAATCGCGAGATGGCCCGGATTCTCGGCTTTGATAGCATTGATCAAGCGCTTTCGCACTACAACGACATCGGCAGGCAACTCTATGTCGATCCAACGCAACGGACACAACTGGTCGACCTGCTCGAGCGCAATAGCCGGGTTCAAAGGTTTCCGATTGAGGCTTTTCGGGTCGACGGCGAACGCATTTCTCTCAGCACGAACGCTGCGGTGATCGAACGCCACCCTGATAAGGGCCTTCTTATCAGCGGGTTCGTCGTGGACGAAACCAGGCAGCGCCGGGCTGAGCGCCGACTTGCACAGTCCCGGGAGGAGTACCGGTCCGTTGTCCAGCTCGCACGGGAGATCATCGTTCGTATTGATCTCGATGGCAGATGGTCCTTCCTCAACAACGAAGCGTGTCGCTTCTTCGGATCGGCCCGGGAGGAGTTGCTGGGGCGTCGGTTCATCGACTACGTCCATCCTGACGATCGCGCACGAACACTCCGCGCCGGCGTTGAGCTCACAGAGAAGAACGTACCGGTGGAAGGGCTCGAAAACCGGCAGTGGACGCCTGCAGGCTGGCAAATCGTGGAGTGGAATACGGCACCAATCCTCGGGGAATCCGGCGAGTGTATCGGGGTGCAGGCCATCGGCAGGAACATCACCGAGCAGCGCCTCATGGACGAGAAGCTCCGGAAGAGCGAGGAGCAGTATCGGCAGCTCTTCCACTCAATCCGTGACGCGATTCTCGTTGCCGGCACCGACCGGCGAATTGCGAACTGCAACCGAGCGCTGACCGAGCTCTTCGGTTACACCCTCGAGGAGATAGAAGGGGCCGAGACGAAGCATCTCTATGCAAGCGAGGAGGAGTACGCCCGCGCCGGCGCCATGATCCGCGCCAACTGGGATCGGGAGAGTTTCTTCTTCACCGTCGAGTATCGAACCAAGTCGGGACACGTGTTTCCCGGTGAGACCAACGTCTTCTTTCGGCGCGATGCTGAGGGAAACCCGACCGCGTTCATTGGACTCATCCGCGACGTTACCGAGCGGAAGCGCCGCGAGGAGGAGCTTCACAACAAGGAGCGGAAGTGGCGAGCCCTCTTCGAGCAGGCGACGGTGGGAATCATGCTGGCAGGGCGCGATCACCGCGTTGTCGACGCCAACGAGCGGGCCGCGCAACTGCTCGGATACTCGCGGGAGGAGCTTTGTGAACTCTCGGCGACGGATGTGATTCATCCGGAAGAGTATGCCGAGCGGCCGCCGGACGAGACGCTTCGAGCAATGATCCGGGATGGACGATCCGTCGAGATCGAGCGGCGCTTCCGCAGGAAGAGTGCCGATTACATCAACGCCCTGGTCAGCATGACGCGTCTGGAGGGACTTCCTCAGGAGATCTCCCATGTGATCATGTTCTCCGACATTTCCGAACGAAAACAGGCGGAAGAACGTCTCAGAGCCTCTCTGGAAGAGCGGGATTCGCTCATGACCGAGCTCAGCCATCGGGTGAAGAACAACCTCGCCATGGTGTCTTCCCTGATCAGCCTCAAGAACGGCTCCCTGGGTGAGGCCGCCGACCTGTCCGACATCCAGCAGCACATTGAGGCGGTGCGCAGCGTCTATGAGATGCTGCACAGCACGGACCGTGTAACGCATATCGAGTTTCGCGACTACGTGGACCAACTCCTCAGGAAGGGCTTTGCATCGGGCCGTGCCGGGGGACTCTCCATTGAGGTCAAGGTTCCGGACGTGACGCTTCCGGCGCAGACCGCCATGAGGCTGGGAATCATCATCAATGAGCTCGCGACGAATGCGGTGAAGCACGGCTTCACGGGTGAGAAGCCCCGCCGGTTCACGGTGGAGCTCAGCATGGATGAAGCGGCCAGCCGGTGGGTGCTCCAGGTGTCGAATACCGGAAGCCCCTTTCCGTCCGACATTGATCCGGACACGACGGACTCACTGGGTCTGCGGCTCGTCTCGGCTCTCGTAAGTCAACTCGATGGAACTCTGGACCTTCAGCGGGAGCCGCACCCTGTGTTCACGATAAGACTTCCGGTTGAAGGGCCTGCCACTCAGGCAGGAAAACCGCCCCGCTATGCGGGAGGCGGTTAAGAGAGGCGCGTCCGGGAGGATGACCTCGCGGCGTGATCGAGATCGAGACTGCTACACTCGTGCGTCATATGTGGAATCACGAAACTCGACCGTCCACACCACACCCGGCGTGGTTTCCACGTGCACCCGCCCTCCGAGTTGCTGTTCGCCGAGAGAGTAGACAAGGCGGATGCCCATATTGGCATCCACTTTCGGATCAAAGCTCCCCGGGAATCCACGACCGTTGTCTTTCACGCATAAGCGCATCACGCCGTCGCCCTGTTCGGCAAGTGATACGGTGATTGTTCCCGTGGAGGGGTCGTCGAAGGCGTGGTCGAGGGCGTTTGAGACCAGTTCCGTGACTATCAGACCGCAGGGAACAACGGTGTCAAAGAGCACATCCACCGCGGCCGCGTCGACTTGCACATGTGGAACTGCCCGCCCGTCTCCGTGAGTCGATACCAGGAAACGGGCGAGGTCGTGCAGATACTCCTGAATGTCAATGCGCGACAGGTCAGACGACTGATACAGCTTCTCATGGACCAGCGCCATTGCGTAGACGCGCGCTTCGGTCTCTGCAACAAGCTCCCGGACCTCCGACTCTTCCGGTGCACCCGCCGCCTTCATGGAAAGCAAGGAAACGATGACCTGCATGTTGTTCTTGGTGCGGTGATTCAGCTCACGCAGGAGTACGGTCTTCTGCTCGTTCGCCGTTTCCACGCGCTCCTTCGACTCTCGCAACTCCCGGTACGTTTGTGTGAGCCGTTGCTTCATCTCGTTTATCGAGTTCACGATCTCGTCGAACTCATCCCGGCGTTGCGGGCTTTGCGGCCGTTGCGCCCGCCGGGGAAGTGTGAGGAGCGAATCCTCGTCATCCGAAATGTCGATAGATCGGACGAAACGGCTCGCCCTTCGCAGGGGCGTGACGACCAGGCGCCCCACCAGGATCAGGATGAGGGACGAGACAATGAACACCTGTACGGCGCTGGAGATGACGGTCGCCCCCAGGCGCTCACGGACTCGCCGGCGAATGGTGCCAAGATCCGCATACACGTCCAGCCGTCCGAGATGGCGGGTAACGCCCTCGTACTCATACTCGAGGTCGAAGGTCTGCTCAATGTGTTCCTCCGGCACGCCTTCGCCGACCGAATCTGTGACGACGAGCTCCTCCCCCTGGGTTTCGCGAATCTCCGCATACGAGACGTACCGAAGCAGGTGAATTCCCTGGAGCAGAAGACGTGATTGTTCACTGTCGAAGTTGAATATGCTCAGGCTGAGGGCAGGGATGTAGCTCGCTTCGATTTCGTCAAAGCTGGCGTGTACGGCGGCGCACTCCTGGCGGTAGTCATTTCTCAGCTGAAGGACAACGGTGATTGCAGTGATTGCGGTACTGGTGAGAATGACGGTCAGGAACAGTTTGGGCGCGAGCCCGCTGAGAAGTCCTCTCCGCCCGTTGATGCTTCGCGTATCGGGACTTGTCACGCCCTGCTCCCCTCGGGTTACCGGTTGATGGCCGCCTGGTATGCATTCAGAGAGAAGTCATATTCGCTCCGCCGCTCATTGTGGACTCTGGATAGGGTACTGAAGTCAATCGCCTGGACGGCTGCGTAGAGGCGAAGGTACGTCTGCGCGGTCTCCCGCGTCGCCGCCTGAGCTTCGAGTGAAATCTCGGTTCCCGTTTCCGGTGCGAAGTCCTGACCGTGGATGTAGTCGTAGAGGTAGATCAGGACCTCCGCGTATCCAAGCAGAGGAGCCGCCACCGTTGCAGTGAGTTCTCCCCGTTCAACATAACGTAAGCCCCGAGTCGAGAGATCCAGCCCACCTATGAAGAGATCCTCTCCGACTGCCAGCCCCCTCTCTCGTGCCGCAAGGGCCGTCCCGATTGCCAGCTGGTCGCTCGCCGCCCAGATGACGGTCACCCCGGCGTATCTGTCCAGAAGGCCCGCGGCGACGCGCCTCCCCTCCGCCTCGGTCCACTGGGTCGGCACGATCTGGAGCAACGTGGCCCGTGGCTCCCGGCGCACCGCTTCCCTCAGTCCCTCGGCACGATTCTGCGAACCGTACCACGTTTCATCTCCGCCGATCCCAACGACGCCGATCTTTTCTGCCGTCCCGGCAGTGCCCGTTGCAAGGGCTCGCTCAATAAGTAACCGGCCCAGGCGAAGGCCCTTCGCGAACTCATCCTGGGAGAAGGTGCCGATCCAGTTGTCGTAGCGCCGGCGAGGCTCATCCCCGAGCCCGGGCAGTTCGGACTCGAACAGCGGACCCTGTATCAGAACCGGAATATCTCGCCGGGCGCAGGCCTCGATGAGCGGCCTGGTCTGGCCGAATGCAACGGAAAAGATGGCCCCGTCGATATCCGGTGTCGCGTTGAGAATCCTCAGCCCATCCGTGTGTTTGGCATATCGATCCTCTACCGGAAAGTCATGACCGAGCAACTCAACGTTGAGATCCGTCGCCGCCGCTTCGAGAATCTCGTACACCTGAGGCCAGTACGAGTTGTCTTCGGTGGTCGGTGTGAACACGAGCACGCGGGTGCTCGCTGATTCGCCATGGGCTCCAATTCCAGCCAGAGCCAGTGCGAGAAGAAGGAGCCCTATCTTCGTTGCCCGTCGCGTGGTCATTGTGATCTCAAAGTATAGGCGACCCATCCGGAGCTGCAAGCGCGCCGGAACCTACCCGGAACCTTGTTGATGGCAGTCGGCGGAAACCACGACGGCATCGTGACTTGGTGTGCTTCGGGTGCGCGAACGTCGCTTTTCGCTGGTCAAACACGTTAACCTCTGTTTGCAACAGGACTTGCCGGTTCACCGTCAACAAGGTTCTGAGTAGGTTCAGCGCGGCGTCATGCACCGCACCGCCGTCCTAAAACGCTTCGAATTCGTCGTCCCGGGCGTCGTCGCTGCCGACTGCTAGGGCTATGCCGGTCTCTGTCGATCGGGACGTGCTCTTCGCTCCCGCATTAGCGGGTGCACCGCCTGCCGCGCCGCTCGATCCGTTGCCGTTGGCGGAGCCGCGACCTTGAGCGGCCTCACGGCTCTGGGCTGTTCCCGCTCGAAGCGCTGTGTGCCCGCCAGACGCACTCCGGGATGTCCCGGCGGTCGGAGTCAACAGGGGGAGTTCCCCCTCCTTCACCTTGAAGAACGCCATGGTGTCCTGGAGTTGCTCGGCCTGG
>CAZZIE010000046.1:0-29815 GCA_964654185.1 uncultured Spirochaetaceae bacterium
GGACGGCACCGTCTGGCGCATCCACGACCTCTGGTGGGAGGAGGGATGGCCGGAATCACCTGCCGTCGGCATCGGCACAGTTGAAGAGGAGCTCCAGAGTGCCCTCGACCGCTTCAGGGACTATCTGGGCGCCGGCGAGGTGGTACTGCCGGTCTCGTCGCCGCCGAAAAGCCCGCCGGGTCTTTGCGAAGCGTCCGGGAGGCAGTATCATGTAACCGTTTACAAGAGCACATCTGCTGCGCAGCAGCGAGAGTAGAGCCATGGCTGAACGGGAACAGGGACAGGAAGATACGCGCCCCGGCGCCGGGGGCAGGCGCGCAACCATCAAGGATGTTGCCGAGCGGGCCGGCGTTTCCACGGGGACCGTGAGCCGGGTGCTGAACCGACACAGCGCCGTGAAGCCCACCACACGCCAACGGGTTCTCTCCGTCATGCAGGAGCTCAACTACGAGCCCGACCTGGTCGCCCGGGAACTCTCCCGCGGGTCCGGACCCATAATCGGGCTCAGCGTCGGCGTCGGGAGCCGCCGACTTATTCCCTTCTTCATGCTCTTCCTCGAACATCTCGCCGGGGCTACCCAGGAGCAGGGCTTTCGTTTCGAAGAGATCCCGACGAATGCCAACGGCCTGCCCAGGTACACCACCGATGCCATGGTGCTCTTCGGCGCCCACGACGACGACACTCGTGTACCGTACCTGCAGGAGCAGCGGATCCCCTTCGTCCTTGTGGGACACCGGGAAGGGGTGCGGTGGATCGCCCCGGACGACGTCGACGGCGGATATCAGGCGGGAAGCCACCTGGTGCGCCTGGGGCACCGTCGGATTCTCCACCTCAGCGGCTTCATGCCGGGGCAGGCCGCAGCGGACCGGTTAGCAGGGTTCCGGCGCGCTCTGGATGAGGGGGGCGTGGAACTGCCCTCCGATCATGTCCTGGACGGGCGCTTCACGGCCCTCGACGCGTACCGGCGGACCATCCGCTACTACCGGGAGGGGGGAGCCGCAACGGCGATCTTCGCCGCCTCGGACGAGATGGCCGTTGGAGTTCTGGCGGCGCTGGAAGACCTGAATCTACAGGTGCCCGCGCAGGTGTCCCTGGTCGGCTTCGACGACCTTCCTGAGTTCGGGGAGGACATCACCACGGTCCGACAGGACATCGCCCTGCTGGCCAGGACCTCCGTCGAGCTGGTCAAGGAGGCCATGGCCGGCAAGCCGGTCAGGCACGAGCTGGTCCCGGTTCATCTCGTTGCGCGAAACACTACCGCACGCTCCTCAGACGAAAAGCGTTGACAACTCGCTGAAGTGGTGGCATTCTGTGCCCAGTTGTGGAAGCGGTTACATAATTTCCACAAAGGAGGACGATATGAAAGCCATCAGACGACTAGTGGTACTGCTTGCACTGGTCCTTGTCGCAGTCGGTCCGGTCTTTGCCGGTGGCCGGCAGGAGGGCGGCGAGATGGAGGGTGCCGCTGCCGAGGAGGCGGAGCCGGTTCAGATCCGCATCATGGGCTACGGTGGGCAGGATCCCGCCATCGTGGCGCGCCTGCTCGACGAGGTCGTGCGGGAACGACTCGCCGACAGGAACATCGAGGTCACCTACGAGCCCCTCGAAGGTGACTACAATGCGGCGCTGTTCAACGCCCTCTCCGCCGGAACGGCAGGCGACATCTTCTACATTCCCGTGGAGACCGCCGTCGGCATTGTTGCGACCGGCAAGGTGTTGCCCCTGGATGATTACGTCGACACCGATCCCTTCATCGACAGTCTGGTAGAGGCGTACACCTTCGACGGCCAGGTCTACGGCATTGCCAAGGACTTCAACACCCTTGCGCTCCACTACAACATGGACCTCTTCGATGAGGCCGGTGTCGAGTATCCCACGGAGAACGAAACCTGGGAGAGTCTGACGGAGAAGGTTCGTCAGGTGTCCGAGCTTGGGGACGATGTCTACGGCATCAGCTTCCCGCCGACGTACGATCGCTTCGGCGCCTTCGCCTTCGCCACCGGCTGGGAGCCCTTCGACGCTGAGGGGCAGACCGATCTGCTCGATCCGCGCTTTCGGGAAGCCGTGGAGTGGTACACCGGCCTTGTGCAGGAAGGGGCAGCGGTGCAGCCGAGTGATCTCGGACAGGGCTGGACCGGCGGCGCTTTCGCGACCGAGCAGGTCGGCATTGCGATCGAGGGGGCCTGGATCCTTGGATTCCTTCGGAATGAAGCTCCGAACATCCAATTCGGCACGACGTACATGCCGGTTGGACCGTCGGGGCAGCGGGGGAACTTCCTCTACACCGTCGCCTACGGCATCAACACCGACACGGAGCACCGGGAGGAGGCCGTCGAGGTCCTCGAGGCGCTGACCAGCGAGGAGGCGCAGCAGTTCGTCCTGGAGGAGGGCCTTGCCATCCCAAGTCGGGCATCCCTGGCGGACAATCCCTTCTTCGATCAGGACACCCCGGAGGCGACGGCGAACCGCGTCGTGTTCCAGGGCGCCGAGATGGGCCACGTCCGGGGATATCAGTTCGGCCGCGTCGGTACGGACTGGTTCCAGCCGATCAACAGCGCTCTGGCGCTGATCATGTCGGGTGAGCAGGATCTCGAGCCGGCTCTCGAGGCGGCCCAGGCGGAGATCGACGCCTTGATAGATCGGGCGCAGTAAGGCGTACCGCGAAGAGCAAAGCGTATCGCGCAGTATCAGGCGCCCCGCTCCGGGGCGCCGCACTGCGCGGGTGCGGCCGGGCCGCACGAAACGACCCACGCGTGCTGACGTGCGCCGGTCGTGCGGTCCGGCGGCACAGCACAAGGAGGTGTGGGATGAAGCGACAGGCTCGGGGGCTCCAGCGGGGGGAAGGGGTTGCGCCCTATCTCTTCCTGCTGCCCTTCCTCATTGTCCTCGGGATCTTCTTCGTGTACGCCGGTGTTCGGGCGGTGGTCTTCAGCTTCACCGACTATAATCTCTTCAACGACCCATCCTGGGTTGGTCTGCGGAACTACGTTGCGCTCTTTCAGGAGCAGAACTTCCTGACCGCCCTGCGGAACTCGATCCTCTTCACCATTGTCGTTACCGCCCTGCAGACCCTTGGCGCCTTGATCATGGCGAGCGTGCTCAACGCCCGCATTCGGGGGCTGCACTTCTTCCGGGCGGCCTACTACATGCCCAGCGTGGCCAGCAGCGTCGTCATTACCCTGATTTTTCTGTGGATGTACCAGCGCCGCGGGCTGATCAACTACATTGCCACCCAGGGCTCCCGGTGGGCCCCGGTCATCGGGCTATTCATTGGGCTTGTGGTGGTTCTGCAGGTTGTGCAGGTGCTCTGGGAACGGCGCCGCGGGCTGCCGGCAAGGTGGCTCGATCCGGCCCTCTTCGTGGTCTCCTTCCTGGGAGCGGTGATTGTGTCGGTCATCCTGGGAGTGCTCGGGGTCGTCACACCCCGGGAAATCGCCCCGATCGACTTCGTCTGGCTCCAGACGGCCAAGACGATTCCCGCGCAGCCCGAAGCGCTGGCAATGCCCGTTCCGCTCATTGCCATCATGATCCAGAACATCTTCACCACCATTCCCACCCTGATGCTGCTCTTTCTGGCGGGCTTGCAGGACGTCCCGAAGTCCTTCTACGAGGCGGCATCGATTGACGGCGCCACTGCCGCACAGAAGTTCTTCCACATAACCATTCCCGCGTTGCAGCCGGTGCTCTTTCTGGTCTTGACCCTCGGACTGATCGGGACCCTCCAGATGTTCGACCAGGTCGCCATCTTCGGGGACGCGGCGCCGCTACGCTCCCGCATTACCCTGGCGTACTTCGTGTACAACCGAATGTTCCCGGGGGCGCAATTGCCCGAGGTCGGCCTGGCCTCCGCCGCGGCGATATTCCTGGCGCTCTTCACGCTGACGGTGGTCATGATTCAGCGGTTGATCGTCCCCTCGGAGGTGCGACGATGAGCGGCACGAGCGCATCCGTGGCAACCCCGGGGCGCGAGATTTCCCGGGAAGAGTTCAACCGGTGGATGGCGCGGCGCCGATGGGCCCGGGCAGGCATTGTCTACACGGTAATGCTGGCCTTCGCCATCATCTTCCTTGGGCCGCTGCTCTTTGCGGCGGTCTCCAGCCTCAAGACCAATCCGCTGGAATACCCGCCTTCTCTGGCGGTGCCGCAACTCTCCCCGCGCAACTGGGTGAACGCCGCGCGCCTCGGGCGCCTCGGCGGGGGCGGCCCCATCCTCGGGGGCTTCGCCCCCGGCGGTGAGGTCCCCTTCGAGATCACGTACTTCGCCCCGCAGGGCACGGAGCCCGCGGCGCCCGAGGCGGTCGTTCCCCGGCGGCGTCCGGGCGCCGGCCTGGGGGCGGTCATGGCGATCGAGTACGCCGCCGATTACGCGGAGGTCTCCCCGGTGCGGGAGGTCGCCCGTCGCGACGGTCGCCACGTAATCGACGTCCGGGAGGAGGGGACGGTCACCCGCGAAGAGGTTCCCGGAACCTTCGTGACCTACCGCTTCACCATCTCCTACGTCGGCGACGGCCCGGAGATTGACCGGCTGCCCCTCGACGTGACGAACGCGCCGACCCAGCGCTACGTCTCGTCGACGATTACCGCACACCGCCTGGAGCGGCGCGGGAGAGTCGCCTCCTTCGACAACGTGGCGCCCGGCTTCATGGGCTACATGCTCCACAACTACGTACGGGTCTTCCGAGAGGCGCGGAGTGTCTCCACCGGCAACAGCCTCTTCTTCTCGTGGACCCTCAACTCCGGGATCTACGCATTCGCTCGAATCATCACGAACCTGGCCTTTGCGGCCATGGCGGGCTACGCCCTGGCGCGCTTCAACTTCCCGGGCAAGACCGTGATCTTCATGCTGGTCCTCTTCAGTCAGATGGTACCGGCGCAGGTCACCTTCATCTCGAACTATCTGGTCATTCGCGACGGCATATTCGGGCTCACGAAGCTCTTCGGGGTGGACTCCCTCCTGAATACCATGGCGGGCGTCATCATCGGCGGAGCCGGCGCCTCCGCCATGATCGAGGCGAGCAAGGTCTTCATCATGAAGCAGTTCTTCGAGTCGATTCCCCGGCAGGTCGAGGAGGCGGCCATGATCGACGGGGCGACGCAGTGGCAGCGCTACTCCCGGGTCGTTCTTCCCATGGCGCGCCCCGCCCTGGGCGCCGTCACCATTCTTACCTTTCAGGGCGCGTGGAACGACTTCTTCTGGCCCTTCATTGTCCTCACCAGTCCCGAGGACATTAAGACGCTGCCGATCGGTCTGCTCTCCTTCCGGCAGACCTACGGCGCCGCCGGCGATTGGGGGCTGATTCTGGCGGGAGCCATCCTCAGCGCCATCCCGATTGTCGTGATCTTCGTGGTCTTCCAGCGCTACTTCCTGGAAGGTGTCTCCTTCGGTGGCTCCAAAGAGTAGAGACGAGCGAAAGATGAGCAACCCAACGAATCTGAGTCGTAACCTGGTCATGAAAGAGGACTACGCCTTCGTCGTCATGGACGGCGACGGCGCCATTGACGGGGGAGAGCGCGGCCTCTACAGCCACGATACGCGGTTCCTGAATCGCTACGTCTGGCACTTGGGCCCGGGCTTCCAAACGCTGGTCCGGCACTCCGACAGCCCGGACCACTTCTTCTTTTACTACGCCCACATTGAAGGACCCTCCCAGCGGGTCGGCGTGAGCCGAGAGTTGTTGCTGGGACCCACGGGTCTCGAAGACGTCCTCACCGTGGAGAACACTCAAGCCGATCCGGCGGTTCTCACGCTGCGACTCGAGGTCGCGGCCGATTTCATCGACATGTTTCAGGCCCGCGGGTTTGAGCACGCCACCGGCGGGACGGTCACACCGGCGACCCGACCGGACGGAATCGATGTTCGGTATGAGAGCGCGGCAAGCGTGGAGATGGGGGTAGCCGTCACCGCTCTCGAGGGAACGCCGCGGCGAGTGGAGCCGGGAGGCCTGACCTTTCAGATTACCCTCGATCCGGGGGCGCACCGGACCCTGCGCGTCGAGACCGCCCTTCGCACCGGGCTTGCCTCCTACCAGTCCCCGTACACCTACGAGGAGTGGCGCCGGGGTTTCCCCGCCGAGCTCACGGATGCCTCCCGGGACTGGCAGCGTGCCCTCGTGCTCTCTCACGCCATCGACGACCTTCGCGCGCTGCTTCTGAACACCGCCGTCGGACCGGTCTCGGCGGCGGGCATTCCCTGGTTCGTCGCGACCTTCGGCCGCGATTCCATCATCACGGCGTACCTCCTATTGCCTCATCACCCGGATGTCGCGGAAGCAACCCTCAAGGCATTGGCCGGCATGCAGGGAACCCGGGTCGACGCGTTCCACGCAGAGGAGCCGGGAAAGATCCCTCACGAACGACGCTTCGGAGAGCTGACCCGGCTGGGTGTCGTTCCCCACAGCCCCTATTACGGAACGATCGATGCTACCCCGCTGTTCCTGGTTCTTCTGGAGCGGCTGTACGGTCAGAGCGGGAACACGGAGCTCCTCCGGGAGTTGCAACCGGTGTGGGAAGCGGCCCTCCGGTGGATTCTTGAACACGCCATGTCGGACCGACGCTTTCTGCGCTACGTCGGCGCCGAGCCCGGGAAGGGACTCGTCGTTCAATCGTGGAAGGATTCGGATGACTCTATGAGCCATGCCGACGGCTCGCTTGCCCGGGGCTCCATGGCGCCGGTTGAGGTGCAGGGGTACGGCTACGCCGCCTTTCGTGCGGCCAAGGGCTTCTACCATGCACTTGGAGAGGCGGAGCACGCGCGTACGTGGGCGAGAAGGGCGGATGATCTGGCCGCCGCCATTGAGGAGCACTTCTGGCTGGACGAGCTTGGTACCTACGCAATGGCTCTGGATGGAGACGATCAGCCTCTGAGGGTGAAGAGCTCCAACGCCGGCCACCTGCTCTGGTCCGGAGCGGTCCGCACGGATCGGGCTCGTCGCCTGGTCGAATGCCTCTTCTCGCCGGAGCTCTGGTCGGGCTGGGGAATCCGGACCCTGGGGACCGCGGAGGTCCGATACAATCCGGTGAGCTACCACAACGGCTCCGTCTGGCCGCATGACAACGCCCTCATTGCCGCGGGGCTTTCTCGCTACGGGTTTCACGAGTGCGCACGGCGCATTCGGGACGCCCTCTTCGATCTGGCGGAGAGTCAGGAGGACAACCGGCTCCCCGAACTCATTGCCGGCTATCCCCGCCGGAGCGGGCCGCCCATACCGTACCCGGTGGCGTGTCGCCCTCAGGCGTGGGATGCCGCGGCGCTTATCTACCTGGGCCGACTCTAAGGCCGCCGCGCCTCCGGCGTACGGCGCGATGCGTCGGCCGGGAATCCCGGCGGTCGCGCGGGCTTGCGATCCCGGCGAACCGGCGCGATACTACGGGTACCGTGAAATCTCCAGACGCACCAGAGGACACGCCCGGCGCCGGCGAACGCGCCGACACCGGTCATAGCGATACTCGACACATAGATGCGTACCGTGACAACAACGGCATCTACATCATTCCCTTCGTCGCCGTTATGCTCGCCATGTTTGCGTGGGCGGTGGTGCACTGGCTCCGGACGGACGATCTGGTCGGCATGGGGTTGCGCGTGTACGCGGGCCTGGGCATCGGTCTTGGAGTCGGCAGCTATGTCGCGCTGCCCCGGAAGTTCCGGCCGTATGCGCGCAAGGTCGTCATGGTCTACGTTGGGATTCTCCTCTTCTTTCTCGCCATTGTCAGCGATCACGGGAACATGGCGATTGAGGGGTTGTTTTTCGCGCTCCTCTCAGGAGTCGCACCCTTTGTGCTCATCCACTACTTCATTGCCAAGCTCGTGGGACCCCTCATCTTCGGGCGGTTGTGGTGCGGTTGGGCGTGCTGGTACGGCATGATCTTCGATATGTTGCCGTACCCCTTCAGCCACTGGAGGCGCGACCGGAAACTCAGCCACCTCCGATACGTGCACTTCTTCGCCAGCGGCGGGCTGGTCGCCCTGCTGTGGTTCGGTCTGGGTTTTCAGGGGACCATGGGTACAGTGGGCATCTACTGGTTTCTGCTGGGCATCTGCATCTACTACGGGCTGGGAGTTGTCCTTGCGCTCCTCCTCAAGGACAATCGCGCCTTCTGCAAGTACGTGTGTCCGGTAAGCGTGCC
Source organism: uncultured Spirochaetaceae bacterium (assembly GCA_964654185.1). GTDB lineage: Bacteria > Spirochaetota > Spirochaetia > DSM-27196 > PWMO01 > CAYFQV01. The sequence continues at coordinate 8,125 of CAZZIE010000046.1, forward strand.
CATGAAGGCGGTAGGGCGTCTCAGTCTGGTGAAGATGGACGGTGACGCCGGCCGGTGTCCGGAGGGATGCCAGACCTGCATTGAGATGTGTCCCATGAACATCCGGGTCAAGGACTACCTATTTGCAAAGAAACGCGTCCTATCCACGGAGTGCATCCTCTGCTTGACCTGTGCGAACGTATGTCCCCAGGAGACAATAGCTCCGTCGATCAAGCTCGACGTCGGCGGGCTGGAGTACTGGGATCACGATCCCACGAAGGGAAACGTCAATACCGTCCCGAACGTCGCGTGGGTGCACGAAACCGAGGAAGTCGGCGAACGGGATGCGGACACGGCGAAGCGCGCCGGGCAGGCGGGTTGACCCCGTTTCCCGGGGAAGCCTCGCCGTGTCTGCGGGGACACCCGTAGTGATGCCCCCACACGAACTGCTCGCAGGATTCTCGCTCCGCTAGAAGTAGATGCCCACTTCTGCGTAGAGCCACGGAATCCCGATCCCGGCGCCGAAGAAGATTCCCTGCCTGGTCACGTAATCACCACCGACGAAGATGTAGGACGGTACAATGAGTGCGGCGGTTCCCCACGCCCAGTAGGGATTGAAGGTGCCGGTTTCGGCCGCGCCGAAGTAGTGCTTGGCCCCGTAGCCGAGGGTGAAGACATTGATGCCTCTTACCGACTTGACCTGACCCTGGTCATTGTGGGCGACCCAGCCGAAGTTGAGGGGGCCGATACCGGTAAGGGACAGCTCACCGACCATCTCCCAATCGGCCATGGGATTCTCCGCTTTGTTGTTGTCTTCTTGTGCAAATGCGACGGTGCCTAGTAGGATCAGCACCAATCCGAGTGCCAGTTTTCTCATGATGTTGCCTCCTCAGGTAATCATCAGGGTGAATTCAACGTAGTCAGACTACCCGGGGTGGTGTCAAAGTCGACGGGGCGGCACCACAGGCACGGCTGCGACACTTCAGATCGTCAGAAGGGGGACTGGAAGGCAGTGGCACACATCATAGGCGAGCGCATCATCCTGCGGGAGTATCGCGAGAGCGACAAAGAGCGGATCCGGGAGTGGGTGAACGATCCGGAGGTTACCCGGAACCTGTCGAATATCTTCATTCGGGGACACACCGAGCCGATGAGCGACCGCTTCGTCGATCGAATCCTGCGCAACGAGGACCCCAACAGCTTTCACTACATCATTGCGCGCCGGGAGGACGGCGACTATCTCGGACAGATCGATCTGGCCGGCATCGACTGGTACAACCGGCGGGGAACTCTGGCGATCGTGATTCCCGGCCGGGAGAATCGCGGGAAGGGCATTGGCAGGGAGGCGATGCGGCTCCTTCTCGACTACGCCTTCAACCGCATCAATCTCAACAAAGTGGAGCTCGAAGTCTACGAGTACAACAAGGTTGCCTACGAGCTCTACCTTCGTCTCGGCTTCGTCGAGGAGGGGCGGCGCCGCGCCCGGGTGTACCGGGACGGCCGCTACTACGATTCGATCGATATGGGAATTTTCCGCGAGGAGTTCCTGGCGCAGTGGTGACGCCGCGGCCCGGCGGACAGCCGCGGCCCGGAGGGTAGCCCGGGCGCGCCGATCGTGCCGTGTCGGCCCCGGCGGTCGAGCGGAAGGCTCCCGGGCCTATCCTGCCGGGGCGCCGTCGCGGGGCGGCAGGGTGAAGTAGAAGCGGCTCCCCGGGCCGCTCACCGCGTTGGTGGCGCCTTCCCCGGCGGTAGCCGTATCGACACCAATGGTGCCGCCATGGAGCTCCACGATCTTCCGCGCAATGGCCAGTCCTAGACCACTGCCCGTCGCTCCTGAGCCGTCCGTCGTGCTTCCCGTGCGGCTGCGGTCGCCGGTGTAGAAGAGGTCGAAGAGATGCTCGCGCTCCTCCGGGGCGACTCCGGGCCCCTGATCGGTCACCGACAGGGTCACGCCACCGTCGTGAGGTGGGGCGCCCGGCGCCGCCGATGCGCCCGGCGCCGCGGAGGCGACCGGGCGGGCGCTGGCATCCTGCTCCGCAGGCGTGACCGCCACGGTGACGGTGCTTCCGGCCGGGGAGAACTTCACCGCGTTGTCGATCAGGTTGGTCACCGCCCGCTCGATCATGCCGACGTCTCCGGTTACCAGGTGGAGACTCTGCGGCTCCGCAAACTCAACGGTGACGTTGCGCTCGTCCGCCCGGGGTTGCATCTGGAGCACGACGTCGTGGGCGAGCTCGCTCAGGGAGAACTGCTCCTTCGCCGGGGCGACGTCCCGGGCGTCCAGGGTGGCAAGCTCGAAGAGGTCGTTCACCAGGCTGCTCAGCGCGGCGGAGCGCTCCAGGGTGACCCCGAGGTAGCGGCGCCGCTCGTCGGCATCCAACTCATCGTTCTTCTGCAGAAGGGTCTCCGTGTATCCGCGAATGGATGCCAGGGGATTGCGCAGGTCGTGCGAGATGCTTGCAATAAGCTCTCGCCGCTGCTGGTCTGCCGCCTGAAGTTGCGCGTGATTCGCGGCAATGGTGTCGGCCATGTTGTTGAATGTCCGCGCCAGCTCACCGATCTCATCCGGCGCCGACTCCCGGGCGCGCACGGAGTAATCGCCCTGAGCGAAGGCGGAGACCGTCTCGGTCAGCCCGGTGAGGCGACGCGTCGCCAGGAAGAAGACCACGAGCCCCAGGATGGCCACCGAGGGTAGCGCAATCAGCACGCTGTTCCGAAGCGCCTGCACCAGGTAGATGTCGCCGAGGTTCTGCCGGGCGCGGTCGTAGAGACTGCTCTGCAGGACGATGTAGAGGTATCCCTCCTCACCGGAGGGCAGGGTCACCGGCGCGACGGAGAAGTGCTTCCGTTCACCCGGGTGTCGCGGATCGTCGCCGAAGATGGGAAAGGTTCGGTCCTGAGAGAGAAACTCTCGAATCGGCGCCAGGTCGATCTGGTCGACGCGAACGTCCCCCTTCTGGTCCGCGAAGTAAGCCAGAATGGTGCCGGTCGGATCCAGGAGATATATCTCCACTGCGGGGTTCAGCACCATCATGTAGTGGATTACCGAGCCCACCTCCTGACTCTGTGTCCCCTGGTCGAGGTGGGGCTCGATCTCCCTGGCCATGTCCGCGGCGAGGCCGCTGTTCACCTGTTGGTCGATCTCCACGCGGTGGCGCTCGAAGGTTCGGACCGTGACAATGACGAAGGCCGCTGCAAGGACGAGCAGGAGCACCAGGAAGACGGCGGAGATGCGCAGGTAGAAACGCCGGAACAGAGCCATTACGCGTCCTCCCCGCTCTGGGTCTCGCCGCCGGACTGCCCGTTGCCGCCCTCAGCCTCCGGTGCAAGCGCCGCGAAGCGGTAACCGAACCCCCAGACGGTCTGGACGTACTTCGGGTTGCCCGGGTCGGGCTCGATCTTGCTGCGGAGCCGGTTGATGTGGCTGTTTACCGTGTGGCTGTAGCCCTCGTGGTTGTACCCCCATACGAGCTCGAGGAGTTGCCGCCTGCTGTAGGCGCGGCCGGGGCTTTCGGCGAGGAGCACCAGGAGGTCGAACTCCTTGGTGGTGAGCTCGACGGGCGTGCCGGAAACGTAGACGCGGCGGCCCTCCCGGTCGACGCGGACCTCGCCGAAGTCGAGGGAGTGCTGCGTGGGCGCGGTCCGGGAGGCATCGGCCGCAAGGCCCTGCTCTCCTGTTCTTCTCAGGACGGCGCGAACCCGGGCAATGAGCTCGCGCACGCTGAAGGGTTTGGTGATGTAGTCGTCGGCGCCGGTCTCGAGGCCCATGATCTTGTCGAGCTCCTGAGATTTGGCGGTGAGCATGATGATCGGCGTGGTCGGGTCGTCGTTGCGCATGCGCCGGCACAGCTCAATGCCGTCCATCCCGGGGAGCATGAGATCCAGGATGATGAGCTCGAAGCGCTCCTCCCGTGCAAGGCGGAAGCCCTCCGTACCGTCGCCGGCGTGGGTGGTTGAAAGGCCGAGGTCCCGCAGGTGGAGTGCCACGAGCTCGGCGATCTCCCGGTCGTCTTCCACGACGAGGACACGCCTCCCTTCTCCGGCGGGCTCCGATGCGCCGCCCTGGTGAGACCTTCTGATCCTGCTTCCGTGAATCTGTCCCATATCTCAGCTCCCCGGCTTGTCCACGACAGAAGCGTAATGGACGTCCTGGGGCAAAGTATACGCTCCTCGGCGGTGCAACCAAACGGCTTCATCCTTATGTGAGCTCGCTGTGACCGTTTCGTGACATGTACGGTGGGCCGGGGCGTCCGGCCCGCGCGGGCGGGGGTGCGTCCGCAGTCAGGTGCGTCGCGGGTCCGGGGGCCTACTCGTACCGCAGCGCCTCGACCGGATCCATTCGGGCGGCGCGGCTCGCAGGGTAGAGGCCGAAGACCAGACCGGTGACGAGGGAGAGGATCACCGAGAGTTGGACGGCTCCCCAGGAAATGAGGGCGGGCCAGCTCGAGAGGCGGGCGATGATCTCAATGGCGACCGCGGCAAGGCCCACGCCTAGGATGCCGCCCCCGCCGCAGATCAGGAGGGTTTCGACCACGAACTGATTGAGGATCGACGCCTGCTTCGCGCCGAGGGCCTTGCGGGTGCCGATCTCCCGGGTACGCTCCTTTACCGACACCAGCATGATGTTCATGATGCCGATGCCCGCGACGAGAAGCGCAATGGCGGCAATGATCGTGATGAAGGCAGTGAGGGTCGCCGTGGTCGTGTCGATGGTGTCGAGGACGGCCCCCATCTCCTGGATGGCGAACTTCTCGTAGCGGCCGTCCCAGCGGCCGTGATTGATCGTCAGGATGTTGAGGATCTGGCGCTTCGCCTCGTCAATGCTCTCTTCGGTGCGCGCCTCCCCAATGAGGAAGAAGATCTCCGAGGAGCCTCCGACGCGCTCCACCGTTGATGCCGGCACGAAGACCGTGTTGTTGCTCGTGGTGTCGAAGTCGCTCACCGTGGAGATGAAGGACTTCTCCTGCCGCTCGAGAACGCCGATCACCTCGACCTGGGTCATGCCGCCCACGTCGATGAACTTTCCGAGGGGATCCTCCGCGCCGAACAGCCCCTCTGCGACGTCGGCGCCGAGTACCCCGACCTTCTGCATGTAGGTATCGTCTTCGGGGCGAAGAAAGCGCCCCTGGGCGACGGTCATGCCCTGGGCGTCCAGGTAGTGGTGGAGCGTGCCCATGAGGCGGACCCGGCGCACCTGGTTGCCGTAGGAGACGTCAAGGTTGGTCTGAATCTGCGGCGTCACCGCGGCCACCGCGGAGGCTTCCTGATTGATCAGCCGGATATCTGCCCGGGTGATCTCCTCGGGGCGGAAGCGCCCTTCGCTCTCGCGGATGGCGGTCTGATTCGGCAGGACGATGATGGAGCGTGATCCGAAGGAGCCGAGGAGCTCACCAATGACGCGCTTGGCTCCGTCCCCGACGCCGACAACGGTGACCACCGAACCGACCCCAATGATGATTCCCAAAAGGGTCAGAGCGGTCCGCGATTTGTTCCGGGCTATTGCGCCAATGGCTTCCCGCAGGAGGTCGAGGGCCTTCATGCCGGCGCCTCCCCGGCGCCCCAGGCAGCGCCACTTCGCACATTCGTTGCAGCCGTCACCATTACTCCTTGGTCAGGGCGACTACCGGGTCCAGGCGGCTCGCCTTGCTTGCGGGATAGATGCCGAAGAAGAGGCCGATCGCCACGGACACGCCGATACCCAGAACGATCGCGTACACCGGCATGACGTACTGCCAGTCCTGGGTCGCCGCGATCGCGAAGGCAATGCCGATTCCCAGGACAATCCCGATCCCGCCGCCGATGAGACAGATGATCACCGCCTCAATGAGGAACTGCGCAAGGACATCCAGCCGCTTCGCCCCGATCGCTTTTCGAATGCCGATCTCCTTGGTGCGCTCGGTCACCGTGACCAGCATGATGTTCATGATGCCGATGCCGCTCACCAGCAGGGATATGCCGGCAATGAGAGATATCACCGTCGTAATGATCCCGAAGATGCGGTTGAAGGTATCGATGTTCTCTTCCGCCTTGCGCACCGTGAAGCGCGGCTCGCCGTTGACCGTGCCGTAGCGCGCATCCAGGAAGCGTTCGACCAGCCCTACGGTGTAGTCCAGGTTGGCAATGTCGTTGACCTGAATGTCCACGGACAGGACTCGCGGGCCGCCGTAGCGGCTCCAGTCCATCATGGACTCCTTCACCGGGTAGGGAATGTAGATCGTCTCATCATCCGAGCCGTCGCTGACGAAGGAGCGCTCCCGCTCGCCCATGACGCCGACGACCGTGAAAACGTGCGGGCCAATCCGGAGGGTGCCGCCGACGGGGTCTTCCTCCTCGAAATAGATCGCCGCCGCATCCGTGCCGAGAACGGCGACCTTTGCCTGCTGCCGGACGTCCCGCTCGTTGATGAAGCGTCCCCGGGCGAGTTGGTGCTGCCAGATAGCGAGGTAGGCGGGCATGACGCCGTAGACGGAGTTGGGGTCCTCGAAGCCGCGGCGGGCAACCGCCTGGGTGCTCCGGAGCAGCGGTGAAAAAAGCGCGTCGTCGACGATGCGGCGCATGTCCGTGAGGTCGGCGGGCTTGAGGTAGACCCGGTCGGAGGACTGTTCGTAGGCCTCCCGATTCGGGGTGATCCAGATCAGGGCGGCACCGATGCTCTCCACCCCCGACATGATGGCCGACCGCGCCATGAGGCCCGAGGCCATGATGGCAATGACCGCCGCCACGCCGATGTTCATGCCGAGCATGGTGAGAAAGGTTCGGAGCTTGTTGTGGGAGATGGTGTCCCAGGACTCCCGGAAGCCCTCGCCGACCTTCATGACTCGGCGCCTCCGTCCGTACCGCCCCCGGCTTCGTCGGCGCCTCCGTCCGCAGGTGCGACAACCCGCCGGCGCTTCAGGTCTTCGGCAATGAGACCGTCCCGGATGTGGACGACGCGCTTGGCGTGATCGGCCACTTCCGCCTCATGGGTCACCAGAATGATGGTAACGCCCCCCTCGTTGAGCTGCTCGAAGATCTCCATGATCTCGGCGCCCGTGACGGTGTCCAGGTTGCCCGTCGGCTCGTCCGCAAAGAGGATGGACGGCTCGGTGACGAGGGCGCGCGCAATGGCGACGCGCTGCCGCTGCCCCCCGGAGAGCTCCGTCGGCCGATGCGTGGAGCGATCTTCCAGACCGACGTGGGCGAGCGCCTCCAGAGCCCTCTCCCGACGCTCGGCCCGGGTGTTTCCGGCGTAGACCAGGGGCAGCTCGACGTTGCGAAGCGCCGTCATCCGGGGCAGCAGGTTGAAGGTCTGGAAGACGAAGCCGATCTTCTCGTTCCGGATCTCCGCGAGCTCGTTATCGGTCATGCGGGAAACATCGACGCCTTCGAGGTGGTACTTCCCTCCGGTGGGCCGGTCCAGGGCGCCGATGATGTTCATGAGGGTCGACTTGCCACTGCCGGAGGGGCCCATGACGGCGACGAACTCCCTGGCCGCGATCTCCAGATTGACCCCGCGAAGGGCGTGCACCTCCGTGGTTCCCATGTAGTAGGTCTTGTGAATGTCGTCGAGTTTGATCATCACGCCGGATCGCTCCCCTTCGGCACCTTCGCCGTACCGTCAGCCATCTTCCCGGCCATCTTCCCGGGCGACCATCATGCCGTCCCGCAGCCGCGCGAAGTTGCCAACGGCGATCAGGTCTCCTTCCGAGAGTCCTTCGGTCACCTCTACCTGATTCACAGTGACGATGCCCAGGGTAATGCGACGACGTGCGAGCCGGTACCGCTCCGCCTCGGACCCGTTTCCGGCCCGGGGCGATCTCCCGGCGCCCGGTGCAGCTTCGACCGGCTCCATGACGTAGGCGAAGTTCTCCTCACCGGCGGTCTGGTACGCAGTAATCGGAATGACCAGGGCGCGCTCCTTCGTCGTCGTGGTGATCCGGGCGGTGCAGGAGGCACCGGACTTGAGGGTGCGGCCTTCCACCTCCAGGGCAATCTCCACGTCGCTGACCCGGGTGTTGCCCACCCGCTGGATCACCGGTGAGATGCTGGTCACCGTCCCGGTGATCGTTTCCCCCAGGAGGGAGTCGCTGGAGACCTGCGCGGTATTACCCGCGCCGATCTTGCCGATGTCGACCTCGTCGATCTGCACCTGCGCCTTCATGTCGTCCAGCTCCTCGATCCGTACGGCCGACTCGTTCGGAGAAGTCCGGCGGCCCTCTTCGACTGAGATGACGGCGACGATACCTGCCGCGGGAGCGCGGAGCCGGGTGTTCTCCACCGCCTCCCGGGCGTCCTCGACGCTGAGGGCGGCCTGCCGCACATCCGGCACCTCATCGACCGCCTCCTCGGCGCCGGCGGATGTGAGGATCGGCTCGGCGGACATGGAACGGCCCATATAGAGGTTCAGCCGTTCCCGCGCCGACTCCACGGAATCCTGCGCCGCCTCGAGGGCCTCCAGGGACTGCTGGAACTGCTCCTGGGAGATGGCATCTGCCTCGCGCAACTCGATGTTGTTGTTGTGGTTGCGACGCGCCTGAGCGAGACTGCGCTCCGCAGAGCGGTAGGTGGACTGCAGGGAGACGATCTGCTGGAGTACGCTTCGCCGCGCCGTCTGATACGACACCTGCGCCTTCTCAAGGCTCTGGACGTAATCATCGTCCTCAATTCTCAGAAGGAGGTCGCCCTCCTCGACAGGGTCGCCCTCGTCGACGAGGATCTCCTCGACGGTTCCCGAGACCTCGGCGTGGACGGTGTAGCGCGCGGCCGGGACAAAGCTGCCCGTGCCGGAAACCGTTTCCGTCATGGCGTCGAAGGTGACTTCATGCGCTTCCACCGTTTCGAGGTTGGCGGGGCCGCGGCGGCTTACGGCGACGGTGGCGACCACGCCCACCGCGGCGACCACAATGACAATGATGAAGATCGTGCGTCCGCGTTTGCTCATTCGTTATTCGCTCCAGATTGTGCTGCTTCGATTACCTGCTCGAGATCCCGCCCCGCCGTCTGCAGGATTTGCAGGGCGTTGAGGAAGAGGTTCGCCCGGGTGCGCCAGAGGGAGTTCTCCCGGGACGCGACCTGAGCCTCCGCTTCACGGATATCCAGGGGCGTGACCGAATCGAGTTCCGCCCGGGTGCGCTGTTCCGCCAGGCGGTCCTCCTCCACCGTGAGGCTCGTCTCCCGCAGCGAGAGCTGATCCTGGAGGAGGCGGCGCCGGAGGTAGAGGGCGTGCATGCTCTCCCGGACCGAGCGCTCCGCCTCGGTCAGGGAGACGGCCGCGCGCTCCACGGAGCGCTCATCCCGATCCGCCTGGTGGACCGCCTGGCGGCCGTTGTACAGCGGCACCGAGAGGCTCACCGAGACGGTGGTATCCCAGGAGGCCTCCTCGCTGAAGAGCTCGGTGTATGACTCGCTGAAATCAGTGGTGCCGAAATTGTTGTCGGTCCAGTCGTCCGCATAGGAGGGAGCGACGGACACGCTGGTGCTCAAGGTGGCGGCGTACTGCCGGCCGTTCACGACGCGCTGCAACTGCGCCTGCGAGAGGCTCTCCCGGGCCTGACGGACCTGCCCGCTGTTTGCAGTTGCCACCTCGACCATTTCCGCTTCGCCGGGGAGGGAGATCGTCGGTACCTCGTCGGCCAGGCGGTACGCCGATAGCCCGTCGTCATTCAGGCCGAGGCTCGCCGCCAGGGAGGTCTCAGCCTGCAGGAGGGCGTACTCCGTCTCGAGTCGCGCTTCCCGAAGCTCCTCCAGGGAGACCTCCACGTCCCATACATCGCTCTGGGTAATGGTGCCCTGGCGCCGGCGGATGCGCGCCTGCTCCACTCGCTCGGCGGTGGTGCTGATGTTCCGCTCCAGCAGGTCGACCTGGCGGCGCAACTCGACGACGCGAAGGTAGGTCTCCAGCACCCCCAGGATGCGAGCGTTCTTCTGGATGTCCGCGCTCGTCTGGGCCAGCCGCAAGGGGATGCCTCCGGCGAGCTCGATACTCGCCCCGAAGACGCGGAGATCGACGAACCGGCGGTTCGTGAAGAGCGGCTGCTGCCAGGTTGCCCCGAAGCTCACGCTCTGGCGAAACTGCGGGTCCTCGTCCTCGATGATCTGGGCCCGGAAGGTGTTCCCCGCCGAGAGGGAGAGGGAGCCGTCGGTGGGAAGCGCCTGGGAGAGGGACAACCCCGCCGAGGCGCTGTGGGTCCGGGCTGCCACGGTCTCCGTCTCCGGCTCGGTGGCGCTTGGAGTTCCCCCGGGGAGCCCTCCTGTCGAGTCGTCCGATTCCTCGGATTCTACGATCCGCGTCTGCTCGGTGCGGGACCACCCGTAGGTGGGCGTGTTGGGCGAGGCGGTCCCCAGCGAGAGCTGCGGGAGAATCCGGGCGCGCGCCAGGGAGCGGGAGGCCCGGGCGCTCGCCTCGTCGAGGAGCGCCTGCCGGTAGGTTGCATCGTGCTCCAGGAGGCGGGGCACCACGCCGGGAATGGAGAGCGCCTCGTCGGCTTCCTGCGCAGCGCCGTCCTGCGCGCCGCCGCCGTCCTGTTCGGCATCGCCCGGCTGCTCGCCGCCGTTGTCGCTCTCCTGGGCAACGCCGGTCGCAACGATTCCGGCGGCAAAGAGGAGGAGGAAGAAGTATGTGATGAGAGGGATTCTTCTAGACTTCATTTTCGACCTTTCAGCTCGCATCCTTTTCGATCAGAAGAGATTTCCTGCTGCCTGGATGGCCGTGTGCTGCAGCGCCATGAGGAGCAGAATGACCAGCGCTACCACGGAAGCGCGGCGCGCGTTCAGATGAAAGACTTCCTGGGAGCCCGCAACGAAGACGTAGCCGGTCCACCATACGAAGGGATTCGTGGCCCTGGCAACAACGAAGGTTGTGAAGGCACCCCGATCCGCCAAGGAGACGCCGGCCGCCTCCACCATGCTCAGGGAGACGCGTACCGCCTCTTGATAGTCCTGGTAGGTCGCCGCGTTGGCGTAGACCGCCGGACTCGTTGTCGACAGGAGCACCGCCCGGATTACCTCGGCAAGGACCAGCGGGATCAGGGCGGTCAGGATCAGATACTGGCTGCGCAGATGCCGCTTCCCCGCCAGTTCCCGCTCTTCGCCCCCGGCGAACTGAACCAGGAGCAGGACGAGGAGCCACATCTCGTAGAAGAGAATCAGCCACTGGATGACTGAGCCGACGGCTGCCGTGACCAGGGAGACGATACCTGAGCCTCGCATGAGCTGCCGACGTACGTCCGAAGCCGCCTGTCTCTGCGCTTCGGGGGGGGCATTGATCATGAGCCGATCCAGGCGGGCCAGCTCGCGCTGAAGGAGCAACTGTCTGCCCACCTCGTTTGTGTGGAAGGAGGCGGAGATGGTCCCGGCCACCAGCGCGGTGAAGAGAATGAGGCCCAGTGCGACCACACGCGGAAGGTGGTAGAGCCTTCCCTCACGGAACGCGGTGTCCGGCATGACAAGTGACCTAATGACTGCTAGACCAGGATTCATCTTGAAGGGAAAGGTATTGCACTTTGTCCGCAACGTACAGAGGTGTTGGCCGGAACCTCCCGGTCTGAGCGCTGCCGCCACAGATTCACGGGCGCCCACCGGGGCGCCCGCCCCGCGGAGAATGCGCGGTTGTGTCGCCCAATGACGCAATCAACCGTTGACGCTTCCCCGCCTGCATTCCTACCTTGGTAATTAGTTCAAGCTTGAACAAAAAGCCGACCCGCAGGTGCACAGCATGAACGTGATCGATCTGCAGGCCGGCATCACCAGTGGCAAGGGAGAGCACGAGATGGCGACACGATACGCCGGGGATCGGCGGGAGCGACGCGCTCTGGACACCTACATTCGCCTCAACCGCGCCGTGAACGCGGTGGGTGGGCGAGTTCTCGAGTACGCGCCCCTGCCGGAGTCACTGACGCTCCCGCAGTTCGGCGTTCTCGAAGCACTGCTCCACATCGGGCCGATGTGTCAGGCGGAGCTCGGGCGAAAGCTGCTGCGGACCAAGGGCAACGTCTCTCTCGTGGTAGACAACCTTGCGAATCGCGGCCTGGTGGAGCGTCGGCCGAGCTCCATCGACCGTAGACAGACGGAGGTATCCCTGACCGACACGGGACGCGAGCTCATTTCGGCGTACTTCCCGAAGCACGCCGAAGGCATTGTGAAGGCAATGTCCGCGCTTTCCGCGCAGGAGCAGGAGCAACTCGGCGAGTTGTGCCGCCGTCTCGGCCTCGGGCAGTAACGCCGGGCGGCGGGGCCGGCAACGCCGAGCAGACGGGCGGCCCGCGGCGGCCCGGGCGCCGGCCCGCATGGTCTCGCCGCACCGTCCCGCAGTTCGGCGGATCCCGCAATCACACTTCATCCAGGAGGAGCATCATGAAGATCAAGGTCATTTTCTATTCGACATACGGACACATGTGGCAGATGGCTCAGGCAGCGGTAGAGGGCGCCCAGGAAGTGGACGGCGCGGATGTCGCGCTGCTTCGTTTCCCTGAAACCCTGCCCGCCGAGATCATTGAGGCGCAGGGCGCCACGGAGGCGCAGAAGCAGATGGCGCACATTCCGGAAGCGACGCTGGACGACCTCCGCGACGGCGACGGCTTCATCTTCGGTGTGCCGACTCGCTTCGGCAACATGATCGGCCAGGCCCGCGCCTTCTTTGACGGTACCGGGCCGCTCTGGGCAAAGGGCGAGCTCGTCGGCAAGGTCGCCGGCGTCATGGCCAGCACCGCGACGCAGCACGGCGGTCAGGAGACCACCCTGGTCAGCACGCAGTACACCCTCATGCATCACGGCATGATCATCGTGGGGCTGCCCTACGCCTTCCAGGGACAGACGCGCGTCGACGAAATCACCGGAGGCTCACCCTACGGAGCCACGACCATTGCCGGCGGTGACGGCTCGCGCATGCCGAGCGAGAACGAGCTCGACGGCGCCCGCTTCCAGGCGCGTCACATTGCGGAGATCACCGGAAAACTCTTTGATTGAGATCGATGATTACAGCCCTCGCCCCGGCTGCGCCATTTCGCTGCACCGGGGCTCCGGGCCGCCCCTGCATAGGGGCCCCGGGCCGCCCCTGCATAGGGGCGGCGGCCCGCCGCTGTGCACGGGCGCCCGGGGGCGCTCACCTGGCGCGCACGGGCATCCCCGCGGCGCCTGCGGCTTACTTCACGACTCCGGTTCGTATGGGTCGAACATGCCGAGCTCTTCCCGGACGGGGAGCTGCAGCCACTGGCCGTAGACCGGCTGGATGGCGAAGCGCTGGTGGCCGAAGAGCTCCGCCCGGTCGAACTGGTAGTCGGGACCGTTGCGGTGCTGGAGGAATCCGCCGTACAGGCCCATGAGGGCGGTGGCGCCGCGGACTGCCCGCTCAACGCCACCCGCCTCTGCCAGAACGTCCTGGAAAAGCCGGCGGTATCCATCCCGGTCGTAGGTGAAGCGTGACGGATTGTTGAAGTCCTCCGACGTGACCTCTCCGGTTCCGTCCCTCTTGCTGCTGAGTCCCCAGAGCCACATGGCGGAGGCGTACATGCTCTCCAGCTCTTGTTGTTCCTCGTCGGTCATGCCCAGGTCGGCCTGACGGAGGAACTCGAAGGTCACCGCCGACAGTGCGGGAGCCTCCTCGACGAGGGAGTTCGCCATGGTCTGGAGGAGCTCCAGGTTGTTCGGATGCTCCAGGAGGCCGTGAAAGAGGAGCCGCGCCGTTACCGGATTGAAATCGTAGGACATGTAGCCGGCCTGCGCGTAGTGGGCGAGCTCCTCCGGGGACATGTCCTTGATCTGATGGACTCCATCGGGATCATCCGCGGTGGGCGGGGCCTCCCGGGAGCCCTCCGTTGACATCGACCCAGATTCTTCAGAAGCGGGAGCACCCGCCTCGGAGGTGGTGGCGCACCCGGTGAGGGCAAGCAGCGCCCCCAGCGTGAGCGCGACTGCAAGCTGCAGCACCCGGCGGTGCGCAGGTGGTGTCGCGAAGTCTGTTCCTGTCATCCGGTTCCTCCCGAACATGGGTGTGGCGCTATTCCGCAACAGCGCCGGAGTTGTCGCGAGCCTCCTCGCCGTACAGGGCGACCTCCCGAAACTCCGCCTCCCGACGCAGGAAGGCGTCCACCACTTCGGGGTCGAAGTGGCGGCCCCGTTCCGACGCGATGATGTCCCGGGCCTGGTCGTGGGTGAAAGCGTCCTTGTAGACGCGCTTCGAGATCAAGGCGTCGTAGACGTCCGCGAGCGCCATGAGGCGGCCGGCCCGCGGGATGGCCGAGCCCGCCAGGCCGGCGGGATATCCGGTGCCGTCCCAGCGTTCGTGGTGCGACTCCGCGATCTCCCGGGCAACGTGCAGGAACGAGTTGGTTCCAAGCAGCTTCTCCGCCTCCGCCAGAGCGTGGGCCCCGTAGGAGGGATGCTTCCGCATGATCCGCCACTCCTCCTCGTCCAGCTTCGCCGGCTTGAGGAGAATGGCGTCGGGAATGCCGACCTTGCCGATATCGTGAAGCGGCGCGGACTTGTAGAGGAGATCGATATCCGCATCCTCGAGTTGCCAGGTCGCCCGTAACTCCTGAGCCAGAACGCATACGTAGCGCTGGGTCCGTACCAGGTGTGCCCCGGTTTCACTGTCCCGTGTTTCCGCCAGGGAGGCAAGGGAGAGAATGGTGACGTCCTGAGTCTTCTCGAGCTCTTCGGTGCGGCTCTTCAAGCTCTCGATCATGCTGTTGGTGTACCGGGCAATCAGGCCGAACTCGTCGTTTGTGGCGACGGAGACGTGGTCGTCCAGGCGTCCCTGATCCACCGACTGGAGAACCCGGATCTCGTTGCGAAACAGGAGCCGCAGATTGCGCGCATACGACAGGATGAGATCCAGCACAATTACCAGGTAGACCGCCATGACGAAGGCGACCTGATAGAGAAGGGCGCGGTCTCCCTCGACGGCATTCAGGAAGGTGTTCGGCTGGAGGGAGGTGTAGAGGTCGTGGCTCAGCACCATGAGGCTCATGGTGAGCATGGCGACCATCAACGCCGTGGCAAGGACCACGAACTTCCGGGTGAGAGGGAAGAAGCGACGGTTCGCTCCCAGACTCTTCTTCCGTGCGGTCAGTGCCAGAATGATGCGGCGCTCCGCATCCAGGCTGAGATCAATGGCTGCGAAGAATCCCAGCAGGACGGATCCGACGAGGACGGCGGCGATTCCGCTCTCTACGAAGGGAAAGCCGTAGTAGAGCCAGTCGAAGGCGCCTACCCCTATTCCCAGAAGCACAAAGGGGGTGAATTCCAGAGCGAACTGACGCAAGCCGTTGTAGGACATCATCTCCGTAGGGTTGCGCGGCACCCCGAGGAAGCGCACCGCAACGGTCCGCACCACGAAGAAGACCCCAAACGCCACCGCCAGGGAGATTCCCCACTCACGGAGTGAGAGCGTCTCCAGAAAGGGGCACACCTCTCCACCGTAGATGGTCATGACGAACCACGAGAACAGATAGATGAGAAAAGCGCGCACCATTGCAGATGATCGTAGCACCGCAGCCCCCCCGGTTCAAGCAAGCGACTCAGTGCGATCGGGTTCGAGGCCCCGGCGCAGCACCTCGATCACGCTATCCACGTCCGCGGCGAGCTGTTCCGGCGTGAACGGCAGCGGCCGGTCCGGCGCCTCGAGTTGCTCCATGAGATCGAAGTCATACTTCTCCTCCACGTAGCGGCCGATCGAGATGGTCATGGTATTGACCAGGTGCACAATCAATCCCGGATCGATGTCCTGTCGGAGCTGACCGTCCTGCACCGCCACCTCCACGAAGTCGCGCAGGAACTGTGACGAGCGGGAGGTAAGGTCGCCGGCAAGGTCACCGAGCTCCCGGCTCTCGGGCTCCTGCATGGCCCGGGCGATCAGCAGGCTGTACCGGGGAAAGCGGAGGTCGAAGTCGGTACCGGCGTGAACAATGCGGCGGTAGGTATTGAAGAAGCTCTCGTTTCGTTCGCCCCCGTCGCTGCCGCCGCCGGCCTTCGTTTCGGCGTCGCCGTCGTCTTCGTGCGACGGGTCGACGGCGCTCCGGATGTAATCGAGCTTCGCCGTTACGGCGCGGTCAATGAGGTGGAAGTAGAGGTCGCGCTTGTCGGTGAAGTACTGGTAGACGCTCCCCTTTGCAATGCCGAGCTCGGCGACGATCCGGGACACCGATGCGGTGTGGAAATCGTGACGGGCGAACTCCGCCAGGGCCGTATCCAGGAACTGCTCTCTCTTCTCTGCTCGCAGGTTGGCAAAGGTCGTGGTGGGCATAGGCGGTACCGACGCAGATACTCCACCATTGCCGGAGGATTGTCAATGAAATGACCGCACAGTCATTTTCTTGTTGACACGCCGGCCGAAGCAGGATAGGTTGTGACCGATCAGTCATATGACTAGGAGGTCATAATGGGTCGGCACGAACTGTTGGATAGCGTTGTTGCCCGGATGGGCAGTCTTTATGGCGAGTCGTTGAAGTTCTTTCGTCGCGGTCTCGAGAGTCCCTCCGTCGGCGAGTTCATTCGAAGCACGAGAATCCGGGAACCACACCTGGACGGAATCGGCGACCAGGAGGTGACGGCAATGGTGGGCGAGGAGAGCGTTCCCACGCGCTTTTCCGTTCTCTCCTGGGCGGGGCCGACGGCACCGGTGCTCATCTTCCATCACGGAAGCGGTGACTGCCCCTACCACATGCGGATCCGCAAGATCCTCGGCGAGGGGTTGCACGAGGGTGGGATCGGAGATACGCAAGTGACCGTCATTGCCACGGACTCGCCCTTCAACCGGACCAGGAAGGAGTACTACGACGCCGTCGGCGATCTGCGCTCCTTTGCGACCATGCTGGCGGTCTCCACCGTGCTGGTGGAGAGCCTGGTCGCAGCGGTTCGTACCCGGGCGGCCGGCGGGGAGGGCGGCGGTGGTGCCGGAGTGTCCCGGGGCGGAAGCGGCGACCCGAAGGGCGGCCTCGCGGTCGGCGGGGAGCCGAGGGTCGTTGTCTCCGGCATCAGTCTCGGCGGCTGGGTAGCCAACTTGCACCATGCCTACTTCGATACCGCCGGCGAGTATCGGCCCATCTTCGCCGGGGCGGCACCGGATGCGCTCTTTCTCGACTCGGCGTATGCGGGTCTCGCCTCACGGCGTGTTCAGGAGAATCCGGAGGCGGTCACGGCGGCGCTCAACTTCGAAGAGGCGTTTCGCGCCCGTGGCGCCGGGAACGTCTTTCCCCTCATGGGCCGGTACGATCAGTACGTGCGCCTGGATCGGCAGAGCGGGATCTATGAACCGGAGAAGGTGACTGTTCTCGAGAAGGGCCACGTCACGGGCGGGGCTGCGAACAGCGAGCTCAGAGACTTTCTGCTTCAGGGTCTGGGCAATCCGGTGGCGACACGTTGACGACGCGTCTCGGCGGCCCGGGGCGTAGAATGCATTTAGGCCATTTGTGGAGGTGTGTTTAGGCCTCGTGGCCTATTCGCTCTTTAGTGTACCCGGCATAAGCTCTCCATATCTATTCATGGATAAGGAGGAAGCCATGTTACGCCACAATCTCGCGCGGCTTCTCGTAGTCGCTCTGGCAATGACGCTCGCATTCGCAGGAATGGCATTTGCCGAGGGACAGGGAGAGCAGGCCGCTGAAGGCGAAGAGCTCGCCCGTGAGACGGCAGCACCGTCGGTCAATGTCGACGAGCTTGCAGGTCAGACGCCCTCCGGCGAACTGGAGATCTTCTCCTGGTGGGCCGGAAGCGAAGGCCCGGCACTCGAAGCACTGATCGAGCTGTATGAAGAGACGTACTCGGAAACCGAGGTGATCAACGCCACCGTTACCGGCGGTTCCGGCGTGAACGCCCGCGCCGTCCTCAAGACGCGGATGCTCGGCGGAAACCCGCCCGACAGCTTTCAGGTCCACGCCGGACGTGAGCTGATCGGTACCTGGGTGACTGCAGAGCGCATGCAGGACCTTACCCCGATGTTCGAGGAGCAGGGTTGGATGGACGCCTTCCCGGATGAGCTCATCGATCTCATCAGCACTGATGAAGGCATCTGGTCGGTTCCGCTGACGATCCACCGCTCCAACGTCCTCTGGTACGTGCAGGACAATCTTGACGAGTGGGGTGTTTCCGTTCCGGGCGACTGGGATGAGTTCCTGGAAATGGCGCCGACCCTGGAGGAAGAGGGGGTGACACCGCTGGTCATTGCGACCAACTGGACGGTCAACCACCTCTGGGAGTCCGTTGCGCTTTCCGTGCTCGGCCCTGAAGGATGGAACGACCTCTGGACCGGCGACCTGGCATTTGACAGCGAAGAGGCAATCCAGGTCTGGGAGAAGCTCGACCAGATTCTCGAGTACACCAACGACGACGCCTCGTCTCTCTCCTGGCAGCAGGCCACCGACCGCATCATCAATGGTGAGGCGGCATTCAACGTCATGGGAGACTGGGCCGAGGGGTACATGCGCAACGTTCAGAACCAGACCCCGCAGGAGCAGTTCAACTGGGCACCCTCTCCCGGAACGGACGGTGTTTTCTTGCTGCTCTCAGACTCCTTCGGCATGCCCGTCGGTGTGCCCCATCCGGTCAACACCTATCACTACCTGACGATGGTTGGCTCCCAGGAAGGACAGGACACCTTCAATCCGCTGAAGGGATCCATCTCCGCGCGTCTGGACAGTGACCTGTCCAAGTACAGCATCTACTCCCAGTCCGCTGCGGAGGACTTCCGTAACGACACGCTGGTTGGTAGTCTGGCTCACGGTGCCGCGGCCAACGAGGGCTTCATGAACGACTTCGCCTCGGTCATGGAGATGTTCCTCAACAATCGCAATCCCGAGCAGGCGGCGAACGCAGCGCAGGCGATTGCCAATCAGAACCGGATCGGACAGTAGTACCGTCCGACGGATTGACACAACACGAGCGCCGACCGGTCTTGCGCCGGTCGGCGACTCGTTTCCGGAACCATGAAACGACGACGTATTCTGAGCGATAACGTAGTCCGCATTCTCACGTTGCTGCCGTCGATCATCCTGGTGGCGATCTTCGTCTACGGATTCATTGGTAACACCGTCTGGGTCTCGCTGTCCGACTGGGGTCAGGACAAGGCGCTCTCCCTTACACCTGAGCTCTCCTTCATCGGGCTCGACAACTACAAACGGCTCTTCACCGACTTCATCAACACCAGGTTTCGTCAGGATATTGTGAACACCTTCACCTACATGGTGCTGATCATCACGGTGACGATCGCCGTGGGCCTGATTACCGCGGTGCTCCTGGACAGGCAACCGAAGGGCGAAAGCACCTTCCGCACGATCTTTCTCTACCCGATGGCGCTCTCCTTCGTCGTTACGGGTACCATCTGGCGGTGGATGCTTGCGCCGAGCGGCGGGGTGAACATCATCCCGACCTTCTTCGGATTGCCCAAGTGGGAGTTCCAGTGGCTCTCGAGCCGCGCGTCGATTCTCACCTTCAACTGGCAGCATGCCTTGTACATTGTCGCGGCGGTCGTCGCGGTGATCCTGCTCATCCGGGCGATTCGCGGCTGGAACCGGAGGGGCTTCCGGGGAGCTGCGGTGCCCGGAATCATCGGCCTCCTGTTGCTTCTCTGGGCAATCATCCGCTGGCCTGAGGCACAGGCGCTGGCGTACGAGGAGATGCACGGCGTCAATCTGGCAACCTTCGGTGTGATCATTGCGGCGGTGTGGCAGTACTCCGGCTACACCATGGCGCTCTTCCTGGCGGGCCTGCAGGGCATTCCGAAGACCCTCCACGACTCCGCCCGGATCAACGGCGCCAGCGAGTTCCAGTACTACACCCGCATTGCCATTCCCCTGCTCAAGTCGACGGCGTTGAGCGCGGTGATCATTCTCTCCCACGTCTCTCTGAAGATCTTTGCGCTGATCTTCTCAATGGCCGGGCCGGACAACGCCGCAACCGGACACCCGGCGGTGCTCATGTACCTGACGACGTTCCGGGCGAACGACTTTGCCCTTGGTGCGGCCATCTCCATCGTGCTCTTCCTTGTTGCGTCGCTCTTCATCATTCCCTACCTCATCAACTCGCACCGCGAGAGGAGGCAGTGATGCAGCCGCGCAGCATTCTCCGGGTCCGGCGGTCGGTCCTGTATATCGTCATTGCCCTCTTTCTGCTTGTCTACCTGGTGCCGCTGTACATGACGGTGGCGACGGCCCTCAAGAGTCCGGCGGAGATCAGCCTTGCCGAGGCGTGGAAGTTCCCGGGACAACCCTACTGGAAGAGCTTCGCGGATGCCTTCGACGAGCTCGGTCGGTACTTCCTGAACAGCGTCATTCTCACCGTGACGGCCACCGTGCTTTCGGCGGTCATCGGCTCGTTGAACGGGTACGTCTTTGCGAAGTGGCGCTTCAGAGGCAGCGAGCTCATCTTCACGCTCTTCCTCCTGGGCATGTACATCCCCTACCAGATCATTCTGATTCCGCTCTTCCAGACGCTGCGGACCATTGGGCTCTACGGGGGGATTCCCGGCCTGATCGTGGCGCACGTCGTGTACGGGATCCCGATTACCACGCTGATCTTCCGGAACTTCTACGGGCAGATCCCGCAGTCCATTCTGGACAGCGCGAAGGTGGACGGCGCCACCTTCTACGGCATCTACGCCCGGATCATGGTGCCATTGTCCATGCCCGGTTTCGTCGTGGTGGGGATCTGGCAATTCACCCAGATCTGGAACGAGTTCCTCTGGGGCATTACGCTCACGCAGAAGTCCGCCAACCCCATTACGGTCGGTCTGGCACAGCTCGCCGGAGGTCAGGCGGTCACCTGGAACCTGCCCATGGCGGGCTCAATCATTGCCGCGGCCCCGGTGGTGCTCATCTACATCTTCCTGGGGCGGTACTTCATTCGCGGGCTGCTCGGCGGTGCCTTGAAGGAGTAGGCCGCGTGCCCGAGTTGCCCGATGTCGAAGTCTTCCGGCGCTATCTGGTCGACACCGTCGGCGGGCGTGAGATCGCCCGCTGTGAGGTGCTGGATGAGCGCTGTCTGGAGGGCGTTCGGACCGACGAGCTGGAAGATGCCGTGGCCGGCGGCGCTCCGGGCGCTACGAACCGGCGGGGTAAGCATCTCTTTGTCCAACTCCGCGACGACACCTGGCTCACGCTGCACTTCGGAATGACCGGGTACCTCCTGTTCGAGCCGTCGGGGGGCACGGTATCCGCGCCGGGCGGTGCATCCGACACCGGTGAGCTCCGATTTGCCCGCGTTGCCTTCCATCTTGCAGGTGGCGGGACCCTCTACTACGTCCTCCGGCGTATGCTCGGCCGCGTCGGGCTCACCTCCGATCCCGAGGTCTTCGCAGCGGAGCACGACCTGGGCCCGGACGCGCGCGACCTCTCCGGTGACGATTTCATGAAGCTCCTGGCCTCAGCCCGTGGAAAGGTGAAGTCACTACTGATGAACCAGTCCCGGCTTGCAGGGATCGGGAACATCTACTCGGACGAGATGCTCTTCGACGCCGGGATCCATCCCGACGCGGCGTGCCGCCGTCTGAACGCTGCGGCGCGCCGAGACCTGGATCGGGCGCGAAACCGGGTACTGGATATGGCGATCGACCGGCAGGCCAACCCCGAGGCGATGCCCCGGACGTGGCTTCTCCCGCACCGGGAGGACGGCGCCGCCTGCCCCCGGTGTGACGGCACCATTCGGCGGGTGGTCATCTCCGGGCGCGGCGCCTACCTCTGTGACACGCATCAGAGCAGGTTCGAGGGGACGTAGCGGCTCGCGGTTCAACGCCCCGGGGCCGGGC